>CAZHZT010000155.1:0-12131 GCA_964537285.1 uncultured Saprospiraceae bacterium
ATGGATAATTCTATTGCTTTTAAATTACTGATGTTCAGCTTTGCTGAATAGTTACCTTTTTTATTTGTGAAGTACTAGCGACTCTTGTTTTTGAACGTGTAGCACGTATGATAATTCGCACTTATTAGACTTTTTCATGGAAAAAATATAGCCCAAAAAATGATTAATTTCTTCAAGCCATCCAATCAACTTCACGCAGATAAAGGCAGGCCGGATTATTACATAACCCCTTCTCATGATTTCAGGCAATATACAAGAGACTGTGAAGAAAAGTACTGGAATAGAGAAACGGCTTTTGATTGGAGTCAAAACGTACGAGAGAACCTAAAAAAGCATTTGGAAAGTTTAGATCCCGAAGAACTCTCTCAAATAGCTTTGATGACATTACCCATGGTTTTGGAAAAAATAAATCAGAAAATTGATCTCATCAAACAAAATCTGACATTAATTGATGAGGACGCATTAAAAGATATTGAAGAATGCATTCCCTTTGACAAGGAAGCTATAAAACACGCCATCAGTGCTCAATCCCCTTTAAAAGAATTCAAAAAGACGCCTTCAATATTAAAAGACCGAATAGAAATTTTGGAGCGTGAGCTTTTTGACCTGAAAGAACAAAAGCGACTTGAAGTTTTTAGCAATGGAGCCTCAGTGAAACATTTAGAAACAGAACATGAAATCCAAATACAAAATGAAGCCATCATTAGACTTACCCAACAAATAAAAAAGCTCCGAAAAGAATACCAACAACATAAAGTAAAATACAAAACTAAGGAAAGAGAATTAACAGCAAGGATCCAAAATGAGCTCGAACCTTTTAGAGATCAAATCTTAAATGACCTGCAAGACACTCAGAAAATATTGTTGAATATTCCAGCCTCTAAAGCTTTGCCTCAGGAAGGTACCGAGCTCGAAAGATTAAAAGATTTGATATGGAAACGTCAAATTAGAGGACTCAAGGATCTGGCCAATCACGCGCTGGTCGTTGAACAGAGTGCCATTGCCCCCTTAAGCATGGGAATCATTCATTACAAACGCCATCGGGAAATACAGGAAGCAATGACTACCTTTATCAATGATGAAGCCAAGCACTCCGCTACTTTCAGGCGTTTCCTCGTAGAGAAGCTGGAAGCGAAAGAATATATCAATTCCACCCTGATTAAAGGAGCTAACAGATATTTATGGTTGTCAAGATTCATGCCTGGAACAGGCATGTTTTTAGCTGTTATTGTCGAAGCTATTGGCGCTGCTTATCTGGAGTTTTTCGGAACCGAAAAATATATGCCGGATAAGTTATTTTGTAGCATCTGCCAAACCATTTCCCTTCAAGATGAAAAAAGACACATGGATCTGTGTGCGGCAATGTATAATGAACTTTACAGAAAGGGAAGCAAATGGGAGCAAACGCGCAATAAAATTGCTTTAAAAGTAATGATGAAAGCTGTTTACGGAGATAAAACGGAAAACCATCACCTTATTCAGGCATTCCGGGCTTTCGGTGTAGAATCAAGTTTTCTATATAATCACATTATCAATCGCTTAAGCCAACAATTAAGCCGAATCGGCTTAAAGGTAAAGCCTGAAGAAATTCTTAAGTTTATTGGTTAATATTAATGAATCAACAATGGATAAAGCTCCAAATACGATCATTGAAAGCATGGGCGTCTATGTCCCACAGAATTCATCCTCTACAGAGCAAATTCTTCAGGCTTGCCAAAAGCCTCTTAACTTCCCATTGGAAAGAATTACGGGTATAAAAAACAGGCCTACCGCAGGAAAAAATGAATTTTCCATCCATTTAGCAAAGAAAGCTATTTCTAACTGCCTGGAAACATCAAAATACAATGCAGAAGAGATCGACCTTTTGATTTGTTGCAATATTTCCCGCTATGATGCACCAGACCATTTTTCTTTTGAACCCTGCACTGCAGCAAAACTCAAAAAGCATTTTGGTTTCCATCAGGCCATGGCCTTTGACATTACCAACGCTTGTGCGGGCATGTTCACTGGGGTTTATATCGTAGATAACTTCTTAAAAACAGGAGCCATCCGTTGTGGCATGGTTGTCAGTGGAGAATATATTACACACCTGACGCGCACAGCTGAAAGAGAAATTGAAAATTTTATGGACTCCAGGCTTGCTTGCCTCACGCTGGGCGATTCTGGGGCTGCTGTGATTCTTGAAAATGGAGAGGATGAACAAAGTGGTTTCGTAGACATGGATCTTCAAACTTTTGGTCGCTACAGTCAATACTGTATTGCAAAAACAGCAGAAACCAACGGTTGGATAATGTATACAGACGCTGTCAGGTTAGCAGACGTAGCTATAAAATCGGGAGCTGATTATGCCCTAAGAATACTCCAAAGAGCAGGCTGGCCACCTGATTCCTTTCAGCACCTGATCATGCACCAAACATCAAAGATGACCCTGAATGGTGCCCAAAAGGAAATTCAAAGCCTTTTGAATGATAATATTTTTGAAAAAGTCAATTCAATTAATAATCTTGAAAATCGTGGAAACACCGCATCAACCTCGCATTTCGTAGCATTGGCTGATTTCATTCAAAAGGGTGAGATAAAATCAGGTGATAAAATTGTTTTTAGTGTTTCTGCATCGGGCCTAACGGTAGGGGTTTTACTATATGTTTTTGACAATCTCCCTGATCGGCTTCGCAAGGCCACACCAGCACTAGCCTCACCACCTGAAGCAGGCAATCATCGAATCATATACAAGAAAAGCAGCGTTCGCATTGAAAGCACAGGAACCATTATAGAACAATCCGTGGAGGAAAAAGATTCTCTTAGAATGCTAGAGGCCGCTGCAAAAAATTGCCTTGAAAAGTCATCCTACAAATCCAATGAAATTGATTTGCTTTTATATTGTGGTGTTTATCGGACTGATTACATCCTGGAACCAGCATATGCAACTCTATTAGCCGGAGCTTTGAATATGAATGCTATACCTGCTGATGACAGTGAGAACAAAACGCTGGCTTTTGATATCTTTAATGGAGCTGTTGGTTTTTTAAATGCCTGCCATATTGCCCAACAAATGATTGCTACAGGAAAATGCCAATCGGCAATGATCGTAACTGCTGAGGTAGAAAATAATGCAAAATGGTTTCCTAGTGAATTACTGGGCATTCGGGAAATAGCTTCGGCCATCATTCTGGACACGGCAACCCCCACCTCTGGCGGTTTTTCGGATTTTCTATTTAAACATCATACAAATTTAAACCACTCATATACAACTTATTGTACCACTATAGGTTCAGAGGCACAGCTTCGTATTGAAAAAAGCAAGGATCTGGAAGAGCTTTACTTAAACAAGATACCATCCGCGATTGAAGAATTGCTGCAAGCTTCTGATTTAAGCCTTAACGAAATTGACCTTGTGTTTCCTCCACAAATTTCATCCAACTTTATTGCCAACTTAAGTAAAGCTATGAATTTTCCGATTGAGCAATTTGTAAACGTTGCCGGAGATGGTCCAGACCTCTTTACGTCTTCATTGACTTTTGCATTTGAACATGCCTTTGAAAATGAGCACATAAACCCAGGAACAGTTGCGCTAATCATAGTAGTGGGCTCAGGTATTCAGGTCGGTTGCTCCATTTATCATTTTTGAACCTCAGGATCATGGGAAAAATCAACAAAAGCTTGCTCCCTCCGGGTCCAAAAGGTAAGTTCTTAACAGGCCACCTGTTTAGCTTTAAACGAGATAGCCTAAGTTTTCTAAAGGAAATCGCTGATAAATACGGAGACATTGTTTATTTTAAAATAGGACCAATAGGCGTTACGCTTTTTAATCATCCGAAACACATCCGGGAAGTTCTTTCCACCAACCACCATAATTTTGTAAAAGGCCGCCCGCTGGAAATGGCGAAAATACTCTTAGGAGAAGGACTACTGACTAGTGAAGGAAGTTTTCACAGGCAACAGTCCAGAATAATTCAGCCAGCCTTTCATCGAAGGATGATTAAATCTTATGCTACTGCGATGACAGAGTCTGCCGAAGATTTTATGAAAGATTGGAAGGATGGAATGAAGCTAGATGTTTTAGATGAAATGATAAACATGAGCATTGTTATCGCAGGGAAAGCATTATTTTCTACCGATCTCAGGCAAGAAGCTTCCAACATTAACAGAGCTCTGCATGAAGTTATGAGCCTTTTCGGAAGAGTGGCTGTACCATTTTCCGAATGGTTACTCAAACTCCCCTTGCCAAGTAACATTCGCTTTAAAAAAGCCAAAGCCAAGCTAGATGAAACAATCTATGGCATCATCAAACAGCGTCAGCAACATCCAATTGATAGCGATGACCTGCTTTCAATCTTGCTTAGAGCCCAAAATGAACAGAATGGTGCCCCGGGAATAAGTGACCAACAGGTTCGGGATGAAGCGATGACCTTATTTTTAACCGCTTTCGATACCACATCTCTTGCGCTTGCCTGGACGTGGTACCTTCTTTCGCAACACCCAACCGCCGAGGCATTATTGTTCAAAGAGCTCGACCAGAAACTCCAGGGCCCTACTCCCACCGTCGAGGATGTTCCTCAATTGAAATTCACAAGGATGGTGTTTGCTGAATCTATGCGATTATTTCCGCCCCTTTATTTGATATCTCGTCAGGCATTGGAGGATTTTGACATTGATCAATACAGGATACCTGCCGGAACCATAATCTTGATGAGCCCTTACCTCATTCATCGCGATCCAAGGTTCCATTCCGATCCAGAAGCCTTTAAGCCTTTATCATGGAGCAAAAAAACAAATAGCCAAAATTCAAAATACACCTACTTTCCATTTAGCAGAGGACCGCGTTCTTGTATTGGCGAACATTTTGCCTGGATGGAAGGAATTCTTGTGTTAGCCACCATTGCTCAAAACTGGCAATTGAAGTTAGCCCAGCCCTCTTCGATAAAGTTCTTACAGTCAATTAATCTGCGGCCTAAAAATGGAATAAAAATGCAGGTTTTCCGAAAAAACTAATAAGTCAAAAAGAAGAAGAGCCCATTTCTTACTCTATACACTCTACCCGTCATTTCACACAAAAAAACACCCCCTTTATAAAAAAAGTCCTTTTTTAATTGGTTTTAAAAAACAATTTGTTTATTTTTGCCATGAGCAAAAGAACCAGAATTTATTATATCAGCTAATTCTATAAAAAAATGGCAAACGAGAGAGAATCCAAATTAAAGGCACTACAAATTACGGTTGATAAGCTGGATAAGGTTTATGGCAAGGGAACCGTAATGCGCCTGGGAGATAAGCAGGTTGTTGAAATAGATACCATCCCATCTGGCTCTTTGGGCCTGGATGTTGCACTAGGAATAAACGGTTACCCCAAAGGACGTGTCGTAGAAATCTACGGGCCTGAATCTTCAGGTAAAACTACTTTGGCTATTCATGCTATTGCAGAAGCTCAAAAAAAAGGAGGCATTGCTGCTTTCATCGATGCCGAGCACGCCTTTGACAGGTTCTATGCTGAAGGCCTTGGCGTTGATGTAGATAATCTTTTAATTGCCCAACCCGACAATGGTGAACAGGCTCTTGAAATCGCCGAAAACCTGATCCGCTCCGGAGCCATCGATATTATCGTAATTGACTCGGTTGCTGCCCTTGTCCCCAAAGGGGAAATCGAAGGGGAAATGGGTGAATCCAAAATGGGACTTCAAGCGCGCTTAATGTCTCAGGCACTACGGAAATTAACTTCTACCATCGGCAAAACAGGGTGCTGCTGCATCTTCATCAATCAGCTGCGTGAAAAAATCGGGGTAATGTTCGGAAACCCTGAAACGACTACAGGTGGTAATGCCCTTAAGTTCTACGCTTCCGTCCGCCTCGATATTCGTAAATCAGGTTCTGCTATCAAGGATAAAGAGGGGAATGTAGTGGCTAATCACGTGAAAGTGAAGATTGTGAAAAACAAACTTGCTCCTCCTTTCAGAATCGCTGAATTCGATATCGTCTACGGAGAGGGTATTTCTAAAGTTGGTGAAATCGTAGACCTTGGAGTTGATCACGATATCGTTCAAAAAAGTGGCGCCTGGTATAGCTATAATGGAGCAAAAATTGCTCAGGGACGCGAAGCAGCTAAATCATTTTTCAAAGATAATCCTGAATTAGCTGATGAAGTTGAAACGATGATCAAGAAAAAACTTAAAGTGATCAAAGAACCGCCACAAGAGGAAATTCTGGCGGCTGCCAACGGTAGCAAGCCTAAAGCTGGTAAAACAACTAAAAAGTAACGTTCTTCGACATACTTTTCTTATCATGTTGTAAAAAGAGGGGATTCACTGCTCTCGCCTTGGCGAGAGCAGTGAATCCCCTCTTTTTACAACACCCTAAAATCTACTCCAAAAAACCTTTTAATAATTTTTCTTCCCCCTATTGCTATTTTCACCAAAAGACCGCTACTTGCATCCCTCTTTTGAACGAGAAGTAAAATATTTTAATTCATTCTTGATCAAATTTTTAGCATGAAAAAAGTAGCAAAGGTTATCAACCCTGGTCAATTTGAACCAGAACAACACTGGTACCCAAAAGCTTTAAACGCAACCATCCACCCCTTGGTAAGTTACTTTCTAAACTTAAAGGAAGACCGGATCGTGAAAAGGTACTGCCATTTACATCCAAAAGTGAAACCCGAACGCCTTAAATCGTTCCTGGAGTACAAACCTCGCTACTTCATCTGGGCTGGCGCAGACCTTATGCACGTAACTAATGAGGATGGAAACCGGCAAATGGTCGTCATTGAAAACAACTCTTGCCCGTCAGGCCAAAAATCCATGCCACTACTCAATGACATGGAGGAACAAGGAGGCTACAAACTCCTTATGGAGCGTACCATTCATCCTACCTTAACCAGAAAAAAAAGAAGCATCTCGGGAGGCCTCGCAGTCATCTACGACAAAAACCCAATGGAGGCCTCAGGTTATGCTCATGCAATGGCTGATATTTTTAAGGAACCTGTACACTATGTTTCTTTTTACAGAAATGATCCTGACCCGAATATAAAGTTTGAAGACGGAATAATGTACGTGCGAACCAATGGCCAGGATTGGCAGCCTATTCGGGCCGCCTTCCGCTATCTTACTCAACAACCCTGGAATCGCTTGCCTGTACATAGCAAAACCCATATTATTAATCCTACAATTGCTTGCCTGGCAGGAGGCAGAAACAAAATGGTTGCCGCCAAAGCATACGACTTTTTCAATTCTACCCTCGAAGGCAGTGGTCTTGAAATCAATACGCCTGAAACAATTTGGGATGTCAGCAAATTACAAATCCCTCTTTGGGTTAGAAAAATGGGAGGACATGCAGTAGTGAAAAATCCATATAGCAATGCCGGCCAAGGGGTATTCACAATAGTGAATGAGCAAGAACTTGAAAAATTCATGGAAATGGATTTTCATTATGAGCGATTCATCGTACAAAGTCTTATCGGAAACTACAACTGGAGCTCTACAGGATCTAAAGGTAAGCTTTTCCACGTAGGTACTATGCCTAGTGACAAAGGAAATACCTACGTAGCCGACCTTCGAGTGATGGTCAGCGCTACCCAAAATGGTATTCGACCACTCGCACTCTATGCTCGTAGAGCCCTTAACCCTTTGGTTGATCACCTTGAGGAAGGATCAAACTCCTGGGATGTTTTGGGTACCAATCTTTCTATTAAAAATGAAGATGGCAGCTGGGGCAGCGACACCAAGCGCCTCATGCTCATGGATAGAAGAGATTTTAACAAATTAGGCGTGGGGTTAGATGATCTCATAGAAGCTTATATTCAAACCGTACTCTCCATGATCGCAATCGATCAAATGGCTAAGGATCTTTTTAATTCGAAAAATCGATTCCGCGCCAAGTTGTTCCGATCTTTAGATGACGATCAGGCACTGATAGACGAAATAATGATCTAAGGACCTTATGAAACCATTAAATATTCTCATTTTAACGGATCACAGGGCGCACAGCAAAGAGAATTCTCTTTACAACCTCGGAAAAGAAATTCGTCTCCACCCTTATTGCAGTTCCTTGCATATTGCAAGCAGGGGCCTGGAAGACAATCATTCTTTTTTCTATGACTTTGACACCACTGAAGTGGGGGTTTTACCAATTCAGAAGGCTTTTAATTATCAAAAAACAGGAAGACAATTTAAAAAACCTGAGTTTGTAAAAAGCATTCATGACTATGATTTTATTATTCTAAGGCTGCCCCGACCAATCCCTGACGGCTTTTTCGCCTTCCTGGAGTCTGTATATCCTGCTAACAGGATAATCAACCAACCTTCAGGAATTGAAGAAACCAGCTCAAAAGCCTATATGTTGAACTTCGAAAAGTGGTGCCCCCCAATGAAGCTGTGCCGTTCCCTGGAAGATATAAAAGAATTCCACCTGCAGTTTCCTGTAGTGCTCAAACCTATAGAAAGCTATGGTGGCCAGGGAATCTTAAAGATAGAGAACAATCAGGTTTTTGACAAAAACAACCTGATTCCCTGGGATCAATTTATACCGATTGCCGAAAGCCAATTGAAACAGGGAGGATACTTAGCAATGAAATACCTGAAAAATGTTGGCTTAGGAGACAAACGGATAGTCGTTGTGAACGGAGAGGTTATCGGTGCTTCCCTGCGCTTACCGGCTCAGGGCTCCTGGCTGTGCAATGCCTTACAAGGAGGCAGTTCCCACAGAAGTTCGCCTGACTCGAATGAAATCGCTATGGTAATAGACCTCCATAGCAAATTGTCTGAAAAAGGCATAATAATTTTCGGTATGGATACTTTGGTAGCCGATGACGGGCAGCGAGTTCTATCAGAAGTAAATACCCTCAGTGTAGGAGGAATAAAACAATTAGCGGCTCTTTCGAAAAAGCCCCTTGTAAGAAAAGCTGCACATATTTTTATGGATTACATGCTGGAAAATTGCGCTTAGTCTACTATTATTACTACGGCAATAATATGCCGCTACACGGCAGTATTTTCATTTGAGGCACTCTGAAACTTGAGGCATCCTAAAATTCTGGATGCCCCATGTTTCGGAATGCCTCAAAAAAACTTTCACGCACATAGGTGCGTTCATTTTTCAAGGCGAAAATCATGAATTACAAAAATTTTCGATATATATAATCTTGTCATAGTACTTTCATTTAACACTAAAATTATCATGTTAGGAATACTTACCGACGCCCCAATGATCAAAAAACTTGATGTTAATGATGCCCCCAAAGGCGAGATCAGCCGTTATTTTCTGAGAATTATCGGCGATGGAATGGGTTTTCCCATCTTTGTTCCCATCATCGTAGCAAGAGGGCATGAGGACGGGATTGTACTAGGCGTTACAGCAGCAGTACATGGCAATGAATTAAACGGCATTCCTGTTGTACAGCGTATATTTAAGGAAATAGATGTTAATAATTTAAAGGGAACCATTGTCGGGGTTCCTGTAATGAATGTTCCGGGTTACCTCCTAATGCAACGGAAATTCAATGACGGCATGGACTTGAATCGAATCATGCCGGGAGATCCGGAAGGTAACACGAGCGAAGTATATGCCCACCGATTACTGGATAGAATTGTCTATCAACTCGATTATCTCCTGGACTTACACACAGCGAGCTTCGGAAGGATAAATTCTTATTATATCCGCGCCAACATGGGTGACCCTGTTAACCGTCGTCTGGCTTTATTGCAAAATGCCCAAATAATACTTAATAGCCCGGCACCCGATAGCACGTTGAGAGGAACCTTCACCGAAGGTGGCGGAAAAGGGATAACATTGGAAGTTGGCGACCCCAATAAGTTTCAACGAGGTCACATTCGATCCGGATTAACGGGTATCTTCAATACACTTGTTGATCTGGGTATGATCGAAGGTGAAATTGATGAACCGGATGAAGAACCCGTCATTTGCAGTCATTCCTATTGGCTTTTTACCGATAAAGGGGGCGTACTTCAAGTATTGCCTAATGTCACTGACTTTATCAAAAAAGGAGATCGACTAGCCGTAGTTAAAAACATTTTTGGCGATATCACTAAAGAGTATTTTGCTCCTGAGGACGGTATTGTAATCGGAAAAAGTACCAATCCCGTTTCCCAAACAGGTAGCCGAATTTTGCATTTGGGCATTCCTAAGTACTCTGGAACCTAAGTACTCTGTACTAAAAAACTCGAACAATAATCATGTCGGAACAAGTACTTAACAATCTGAGCTATATTGGTATTTTCCTTGGTATTTTGATTGGAACCTTTCTGGTCGCATTTTTCGTCAATCGCTTTATGGGAAGGATGATTATTAAATCTTCTGCTTTGATCCGGAGCGACCCCACGAACTATCAATTTCTGAGGCATACACTTGTGGCCCTTATTTATGTGGTTGGCTTTAGCTTTGCTATTTACATGATGCCTAATTTAAGGACGCTGGCGGGTTCCTTACTGGCAGGTGCAGGGATTTTGGCAGTGGCTGTGGGTTTTGCTTCCCAGCATGCTCTGGCAAATATAATTAGCGGGGTTTTTATAGTAATTTTTAAGCCCTTTAGAGTTAATGACCGTCTAAAGATCAAGGAAATGAACGGAGTCGTTGAGGATATTACTTTGCGACATACTGTAATTAGAGATTTTGAAAACCGCCGAATCCTAATTCCCAATGCCATCATCAGTGATGAGATCATTGTAAACGCAGACTTTGAAGACGAGCGCATCTGCAAATGGATAGATGTGCACATTAGCTATGGAAGCAATATCGATAGAGCCAGAGAAATCCTTAAAGAAGAAGTACTTGCACACCCCATGAATATTGACCCACGCACTCCTGAGCAAATTGAAAAAGGCGATGAGCTGGTTCCTGTTCGCGTATTGAGCTTGGGTGAGTACTCCCTCCATTTGAGGGCTTGGGCATGGGCTAAAGATAACGCAGATGCTTTTCGAATGGGGTGTGATTTGTTTGAATCCATTAAAAAGCGATTTGATCAGGAAGAAGAGGTGGAAATTCCATATCCGCATAGAGTTTTCATTGAGAAGAAACTTCCGGGTGTTTAACAGGCTTGTTCTGTAACAGCTGATTGGTATAATTTCATTTTGGCGCTGCCTTTGAGAGAGGAGGTTTGTGAGGCAGGAAGACTACCGTGTGTCTATCTACCCAAAAAACCTTTTTCAAGAACAGCGACAAAATGAAAGTACACCATCAGCAGCTAAAGAACAAGGCTAATGATCTTTTCAGGTGGCTTCCTTTTTCAGCTCTAAAAGATACGTTTTAATTTTCAGATAAAATCGACTGAAGCTTTGATGCTCTGACTTGATTTTTATTGTCTCTACGGATGCATCGCTGTAAAAAAGTGCTGAATCGAGATAATTTATTCTTGAAGAAAGGTCCAGCTCATTTGATTGCCCGAGAAAGAAGTAATAATGAGCCAAAGTATCGTCAAAGCGGCTTTGCCAGTATGAGTTAAGGCCGGGACCTCTTGCTTCTTCAAATTTAGAAACATAGGGCCCTAACAGTTTTACTTCCTTCTCTTCATCACTTTCGACGGTGAAGTAAATCAAAATATTAAGAGCATAAAAAAAATAGTTTTCGTATCGATCTTTTTCGCTTTCCGTGATATCACCGGAACTTATTTTCTTGCTAAGGAATTTATGCGCCTTTCGCGCATACTCCATTGCTTTTTTTAAGGTAAAATCCGTTTGTGTCTCTGTTTTCCGATCATTATCCTCAACATCAATATCATACGTTCCTTTATCGTAGTACCAAATCGTGTAAAAAAGGTAAGCGAGGCCGGTTGCCAATTTATAATTAGGCTGGAGCACATATTGCCCTTCTAAATATTCAATAATCCGGCGGCTTTTTTCTATTCTTTTTTTATTTCTCATCTTGTACAATGCCACCCCGTGCACAAGTGCTGTTGAGAAGTACTCGTATTGATATTCAATGTTACTCAATAAACTAATGATTGTCTTGTAATCTTCAAACAACCATAATATGGAAAGGCCGACGTTAATTTTTCGACAACTTTTTTCGCTTATTCCCTCACTAAATTCAGCAGCAATATTGGCTATTACTGTTTTAGCATTTTCTTGTTTGGTTTTAAAACCATACAAAAAAAATTAAGAGCAGTTCTTTGAAAATTGGAAGGAAAA
>CAZHZT010000156.1:0-11771 GCA_964537285.1 uncultured Saprospiraceae bacterium
ACCTTTTTTTAATTGCAGGGACAACATGAAGTTCCTGAAAATCCGGGATGACTCAATTTTTTGCTCTTAAAATGTTTACCAAATGAAATCATCTAAAGCTCTTTATAATCTAACGTAAACAAAATGAAAAACCTGTTTCTTTTTTTTCTCATATTATCTACTGGAGGTCTTTCAGCGCAATCCGCAATAGATGTCCCTAAAATTAGCATTACCGTTTCCAAGCTGGAAAGCATTGTACCCTTTTACGAAGAAGTATTGACGTTCAAGAAAGTAGAAGAATACCAGCTAAACAGTTCCAATCTTCAACGGCTCCTGGGCCTTCAGGATGATGATCTGGAAGCAAAAGTAGCTGTTTTACAACTAGGTAAGGAAAAAATAGAATTAATTGAGTTTATTAATGAAGATCGCCAACGAGCCATTCCTGAGGATGCCCGAAGCAATGATCTTTGGTTCCAGCACATTGCCATTGTAGTAAGTGATATGGAAGCAGCATACAAACGACTGCGTAAATACAAAGTCCAACATGTATCTACTTCCCCACAAACCTTACCGGATTACTTGCCAGCTGCCGCCGGCATCAGTGCTTTTTATTTCCGTGATCCGGATGGACATAATCTGGAAATCATCCATTTCCCGGCAGGAAAAGGGGATCCAAGATGGCAAAATGCTGAAAATAGCCTATTTTTGGGTATAGATCATACAGCCATTGGTATTGATGACACGGATCAATCTTCCAATTTTTATCAAAACCTATTGGGCCTTAAAATTGCCGGGAACAGTGAAAATTATGGGTCCGAACAAGAACACCTCAATCAGGTATTCGGTGCTCATTTGATCATCACTGGTTTGAAAGCACAAGAAGGAATAGGGGTAGAGTTTCTAGACTACCTCGCACCTCCAAGAGGGCGAAGTTACCCCGCTGATAGCCGTGCCACCGACTTAATTCACTGGCATACTTTTATTAAAGTAGATAATATTGAACAAAAATACCGCGAATTGCAAACAGCTAATGTTTCGTTTATTTCCAATGGAATTACTGAAATCAAACAAGGAACAAGCGCTTCAGTGAGAGCCTTTTTGGTACGCGACCCGGATGGGCATGCGGTATTGATCCTTGGTTCTTAGAAAGCACTCCCAAGTTCCGTTCGATTCGAGTAGTGATTTAAATTCCTTGGCACGGGATTGTGTTAAAGTGAGGCATCAACCCCACTGGCTGTCGCAATTACATCTCGTTTTTTGCGGTTCCTAGTGTCGGCCTTTAGTTAAGTGCTTTAACACTTCCATTTTTTAGTTCTTTGACATAAATTGTGGAAAATGGAACTTCAAAATGATAAGCCTTGAATGCCCTTTGGGCTGAAAGGCTTATCATTTTGAAGTTCCACGCAATTTGTCAAAGAACGCATTTTTTTAACTTAGGTTACAGAGTACTTAAATACTCACTCATAAAAAATCATTAAAAATCATAAAATATGTATCAAGATCCTCATGATCGGTTAGCCGGCCAAACCTGTATTGTAACCGGCGCCAACTCCGGAATTGGCCGGGAGGTAGCCATTGCTATGGCCAAAGACGGGGCAAACGTAGTAGTTAACTGGGTATTCGACGAAGAGGCTGCACAGGAAGTAGTAGACGAAATCAGTGCAAGTATTAAAGCCTGTAAAGGAGTCATTCACTTCAGAGCGGATATAAGTGATGAGGAACAAGTTAAAGCTATGTTCCAAAAAGCGATTGATACCTTTGGAACAGTAGATATATTAGTGAATAATGCGGGCCTGCAGCGGGATGCCCCCTTTCATGAAATGACATTAGATCAATGGCAAAAAGTGATCGATGTTAACCTTACGGGGCAATTCCTGTGCGCCCGCGAAGCAGTTAGAGAGTTTCTCCGGCGTGGCGAAGTTTCTTATTCTGCTTCGATTGGAAAAATCATCTGTATGAGTTCTGTTCACGAACTCATCCCTTGGGCTGGCCACGTAAATTATGCGGCTTCAAAAGGAGGCATTATGCTTATGATGAAATCTTTAGCCCAGGAAGTAGGTCGCCAAAAGATTCGTGTAAACAGCATCGCTCCGGGTGCCATCCAAACCCCTATCAATCGCGATGCATGGGAAACACCAGAAGCTTTGAACAAACTACTCGAGCTCATCCCCTACAACCGCATCGGTCGCACCTCTGACGTTGGCGCAGTGGCTGTCTGGCTCGCTTCCGATGAGTCGGATTACATCCACGGCACTTCCCTTTTTGTAGATGGTGGAATGACATTATACCCTGGATTCACTGAAAATGGATAAAATGTTATTGCGGTCAACGGGGAACGGTCAACGGTCAACGGGAAAGGGTTAACGGGAAAGGGTTAACGGGAAAGGGTTAACGGTTCCCGTTGACCGTTGACCGTTAACCGTTCCCCGTAATAACATTTTGGATTTTTATAAAAAAATAAAAAACATGGCTGAAAACACTCAAAATATCGAAAAACAGCGGCTCGCTGAAAATTATTCCAATAAGAAAAAATGGCTGAAATGGGGGCCTTACCTCAGTGAACGTCAATGGGGAACGGTGCGGGAAGATTATAGTGAGCATGGTGAAGCCTGGGATTATTTCCCACACGATCATGCGCGTTCCCGGGTTTACCGATGGGGAGAAGATGGCCTCGCAGGAGTTTCAGATGATCGCCAGCGGATTTGCTTCGCCCCTGCTCTCTGGAACGGGAAAGATCAAATTCTGAAGGAGCGTTTATACGGCCTGGCTGGCCCTGAAGGCAATCACGGCGAGGATGTCAAAGAACTTTATTACTATCTGGATAGTTCACCCACGCATGCTTACATGAAGCATCTGTATAAATATCCACATGCGGAATACCCTTATGCCGATTTATACCACACCAACCGCAACCGCTCCAAGCACGATCCCGAATATGAATTGCTGGATACAAGCGCTTTTGACACAAATAACTATTTCGATGTTTTCACGGAATATGCCAAAGCAGAAGACGAAGACCTGCTCATAAAAATAAGCATTTATAACAGAGGGCGAGAAGATGCGCCGATCTGGGTCCTTCCTACGCTATGGCTTCGCAACTTATGGAACTTTAGCCTGGTGAATCCCAAGCCGTCCATGGAATTGGTACAAAATGATGAGGAAACCTACGTAAAGGTTCATTATCCGAAGGTAGGAACTTACAGATTGTATTTTTCGGATGCTGAGCGCTTGTTATTTACTGAAAATGAAACCAATAAAGAGCGCCTATTTAACACCCCCAATGAGACACCATTTGTTAAAGATGCTTTCCACCGGGCTGTTGTGGAGCAGGATTTTGACTGGATAGCAGATAAAAAAGAAGGGACAAAATTTGCTCCTCTTTACCACTACCATTTGGTCTATGGTGAAAAAGTAGAGATCAAGCTTCGCTTAACGAAAGAGAAATACCTACAAGCAGATCCTCTTGGGCAATCATTCGATCAGGTTTTTGAACAAAGAATCGCTGAAACGGATGAATTCTACAAGCAATTCAAAAAAGCGGATGACGATGACCTGGCCAATATACAGCGCCAAGCCTTTGCAGGCATGCTCTGGAGCAAACAATATTTCAATATTGATATGCCGCGCTGGCTGAATGGTGATCCAGGACAAATTCCCCCGCCTGACAGCCGGAAAAAAGGTCGAAATAAAGATTGGTCAACGCTTAACAATGAGGATATCATTTCGATGCCCGACAAGTGGGAATACCCTTGGTATGCGGCCTGGGATCTAGCCTTTCACTGTATTCCTCTGGCTATGCTGGATGCAGAATTTGCGAAAGAACAGCTGATCCTCTTTTTGAGAGAATGGTATATGCACCCAAACGGCCAGATCCCGGCTTATGAATGGGCTTTTAGTGATGTTAATCCTCCCGTTCATGCATGGGCCTGCCTGCAAGTATATAAAATTGATGCCGAACGCAATGGGAAAGCCGATAGAACTTTCTTAAAAAGAGTATTCAAAAAGCTACTGATCAACTTTACCTGGTGGGTTAATAAAAAAGATCACAACGACAACAATATTTTTGAGGGTGGTTTCCTTGGCCTGGATAATATTGGAGTCTTCGACAGAAGCAGCTTCATTCCCGGTGGGGGGCACCTCGAACAAGCGGATGGTACTGCCTGGATGGCTATGTACAGCCTCAACATGCTCGAAATGGCACTAATTCTGGGCGAAGATGATACTTCATACGAAGATGTGGCTACAAAGTTCTTCGAGCATTTCATTTATATCTCTGCTTCCCTGAATCAAATCGGAGAAGACTGGACGGGCGCCTGGGATGAAGAACAAGGTTTCTTTTTTGATATCCTGGGACTTCCGGATGGGCGTTATATTCCCGTGAAAGTGCGTTCTCTGGTAGGCTTATCTACCTTATTCGCAACTCTAGTCCTTAAAACGGAACAACTAGAGAAAATGCCTGATTTTTACAGTCGTTTCAAGTGGTTCATGAAATACAGAGAAAAAAATAATGAGTTGCTTGTAATAGAGGAATTCCACGAAGGAAAAGATGTTTTACTTTCTCTCGTTCCAAAGGAGCGACTGGAACATTTGCTTACTGCCTTGCTGGATGAAAATGAATTTTTCGGAAAGGGAGGTATCCGTTCCATTTCGAAAATCCACGAAACACCCTATGTCTTTGATATTGACGGCCAACAATTTGGCCTTCAATACGAACCCGGAGAATCAACAACTCATCTTTTTGGAGGTAATTCCAATTGGCGAGGGCCCATATGGATGCCAATGAATTATCTTTTAATCCAGTCGCTACGTACTTATTATGAATATTTCGAAGACAGCTTAAAAGCTGAATGTCCTAGAGGTTCTGGAAACTGGGTGGACCTAGATACGGTAGCCGAGGATATTTCAAAAAAATTGATCAGTATTTTCCAGAAAGATGAAAACGGTAAACGGCCGGTGCACGGAGATTATAATGAATATCATTTTGATCCTCATTTTCGCGATTTAGTCCTTTTTTATGAGTATTTTCACGGTGATACTGCTCGCGGAGTAGGAGCCTCACACCAAACCGGCTGGACTGGCTTGGTGGCGGAACTCATCGACAGGGTCGAATGGAAGAAATAATTTTTTAAATTTGCGCCCAAGTTTTCTTTCCTCTCGGTATTTCACTATTTGTTTTTCCCAAAGCAGAAGGTGAAATATCAGGAGGAAAGGAAAAATATTGATAAACACAACACTTCCCTTACTATGTTAACATTTGAAAAGTCCGACTTCAATGAATTCATCAATAAAGAATGGCTGGTCACCAACGGATTAGGCGGTTATGCTTCTTCAACCATCTGTGGAGCCAATACCCGTCGATATCATGGTTTACTGGTTTCCGCTTTTAATCCTCCGGGAGATCGACGAGTAATTTTCTCTAATCTAGAGGAAAAGCTGATTACTTCCAGCGAAAAGGTGGCCTTTTCTACCCACCAATACCCCGAAACTGTTCATCCAAGAGGGTTTGAGTACATCCAGCGTTTTGAAAGAAATCCGTTACCCCAAACCACCTTTAAGTTTAAACATTGCACCTTAAACAAAACGGTGTTCATGGTGCAAGAAGCTAATACTACCGTGGTAGAGTACGAAAACTTCGGAGATACGGCTTTTAATCTTGAATTAAACCCCCTTTTTGTATTCCGGGATTATCACGGCCTTTTTGGTGTAGATGATTATTTTGATTTTTACCACGAAAATCATGCTGATAATGTGCTGAAAATCCATCCTCATTTAGATTCCGAGGCGGTTTACCTTGCTTTTTCCAAAGGGAACTTCGTTCCGAACTCACAGTGGTACCATAACTTTGAATATGAAAAAGAAAAATATCGTGGCCTGGATTACCGGGAAGATGCGAAAAGCTTAGGTGCCGTTTGGCTAAGCCTTGCTCCCGGGGAAAAGGCATTTCTTGCTTTCTCTACAGAAAAAGATTTCACCTTTAATAATCCGGAAGCATGGAAAACAGCAGAAATAGAACGTTTGAACAATTTACATCCCGAAATAACCGACCCGTTCGAAAGAGATTTAGCGATCAGCGGCGATCAGTTTATCGTGCATCGTCAATCTGCTGATAGTGACACGCTGATGGCAGGTTATCACTGGTTCATGGACTGGGGCAGGGACACCATGATCGCTATGCGCGGGCTAACGATTGCCCTGGGTAAGAAAACGCTTTCACAATCTATCATCCGAACGTTTTTAAAGTACTTAGATCGTGGAATGCTTCCAAACCGTTTCCCGGATCAGGGAGAAGAGCCAGAGTATAATACCTTTGATGCTACTTTGTGGCTGTTCGTGGTGCTCTACGAGTATTATGAAAAGTTTGAAGATAAAGACTTTATCCAAGAAGTATTTGCAACATTGACCGAAATTATAAATGCCCATTATGAAGGGACACGTTTTAGCATTAAAGTGTTAGAATCGGGCTTACTGTTTGGTGGGGAAGGACTATCTCAACTTACCTGGATGGATGCCAGAATTGATGATTACGTAGTAACGCCACGACAAGGCTGCCCCGTCGAAATCAATGCACTCTGGTTCAATGCTCTAAGCATTTATCGTTTCTTCGCCGATTTGCTAAAGGAAGAAGTGACAATTACAGCCGCTCAGGTTGACCTACTCAAAGAGAATTTCAAAAAGTATTTTCTCAATGAGAAAGGCTACCTCAATGACGTCGTTATCCCTGATGAATACATAGATGACAGTGTACGTCCAAATCAGGTTTATGCACTAAGCCTGCCCTTTTCGCCTCTGGATTCAGACGAAATGAAAGGCATTATGGATGTTATAGAAAATGAACTTTATACCGATCTGGGGCTGCGGTCATTATCTCCTAAGCACCCTGACTTTACGCCTGTATACGGTGGTAATCCTGAAACGCGCGACAAAGCTTACCACCAGGGAACTGTTTGGGCTTTTTTATGGGGAGAGTATGCACTAGCCTATTTGAAGATGCATTCCTTCTCTGAGGAAGCTCAACAAACCATAAGGAATAAAGCTAAAGTATTGGAAAAGCATTTTTACAAAGAAGATGGCCTTTACACCATTTCTGAAATTTTTGATGGTGAAAACCCAGGTGAAGGCCGCGGATGCGTTCACCAGGCATGGTCAATAGGAATGCTACTGAAAACATTAATTTAAAAAAGGAGGCTGTCTTATAAATAACCCAAGTTCTTCGACATAAATTGTGGAAAATGGAACTTCAAAATGATAAGCCTTTCAGCCACAAGGGCATTCAAGGCTTATCATTTTGAAGTTCCACACAATTTGTCAAAGAACGATAATTCATAAGGCTTGGGAGGAGTATTTTCTAATGAGTCGTGTTCTTTTTTTGAAATTTTTAGTAAAAATTTCAAAAAAAGAACATCCCTCAATAGAAAATGACCTACCCGTTTCGACGAACGCACTTATGAGATAGCCTCTTTTTCCACCTTCCACTTTCAACTTTTTTTATGCAATTTAGAGCACAAGCTATTGGTATTGTTTATTTCAGTGGTTTCATGCAAGGTATTGCCTTGATTCTATATCCGGCAGCAGGCCCGATATTCACCAATACGGATTTTCATGGATTGAGCAGCGGCCAATACGGCACCTTGTTTATTCCTCAAATTGTTCTGGCGACTCTTGCCTCTTTCGGCGCACCAGCATTGGCCAGGAGGTTTGGCATGCAGCAGGTTCTTCGCGCCGGTTTATTAGCTAATTTATTGTCGATGGTCTTATTTTCGGGCAGCCACTTTTTGATTGGAAACGACGGCCTGCCTTTTATAACCCTGCTGCTGGGCACAGCAGCTTTAGGTACTGGCTTTGGCTTTACAATAACGGCCTTAAACCCTTATGCCTATAGCTTTTTCCCGGGTAAGGAAGCCTCAGCAGTCACTGGTTTACACATATTACTAGGACTGGGAACCGCCCTCAGCTCCATTGTTTTAAGTTTTTTTACAGGCCTTGGGTTCTGGTGGGGAGCCGGATTAGCAACCGGGCTAGTACTGTTGTTGCTGTTTTTTGCGACGCTCCCAATCCCTATGCCATTAGAGGTAAAAGAACAAGACGGTCCAGAGGGCAATAAACAAAGTGTTCCCGGAAGAGTGTGGTTATTCTTCACCGTTGTTTTTTTCTACGGAGCTTGCGAAGCCACATTCGGTAATTTTGCACCTATTTATCTTGAGAAGCAAGCAGGGCTTACTTTTGGGCAGGCAGCCCTTGGCCTTTCGCTTTTTTGGGGTGCCATTGCCGGAGGCCGGTTAATTTTCACGGCTGCTGCACTACGTTTTAATTTGCGCCTTTTACACGTAATCATGCCATTACTGGTAGCAGGAGTATTTTTCTTCATCCCTCAATTAGAAGGAGCCACAGCGAACTATGCGGCTCTAATTGTAGCAGGACTCGGACTTTCCTTTTACTTTCCATATACCATTAGTTTGGCTACGGACGAGTTCCCTGCTTATTCAGCGGCTATTTCCGGTATTCTGGTTGCAGGAATTCAACTGGGAACCGGAGTGAGTTCTAATGTGATTGGCTCTTTAAACAATACGATATCACTAGGTACGCTAGTGCCCTTTTCAGGAGTATATGCATTGATAATGGTGGCAGTAGCAGCATATTTATTTTTCACAAAACAACAATATTCATGAATGCCAAAGCAATTCTATCTTGGGTGTTCCGCTTGTTGGCGGCCATCATCCTGTTACAAACATTGTACTTTAAATTTACCGGAGCACCTGAGAGTATATATATTTTCACTCAATTAGGCATTGAGCCTTGGGGCCGGATTGGTTCCGGTGTAGCAGAACTGATTGTGAGTATTCTGCTCCTAATTCCCGGCACTGCCTGGTTAGGAGCAATTGGAGGGATTGGAGTAATGGCAGGAGCTATTGGTTCACATTTAACTAAGCTGGGAATTGAAGTCCAGGGAGATGGAGGTACGCTTTTTTACTTGGGAGTTTTGGTTTTGATTAGTTGTGTGATCGTTTTATTTCTACATTTAAACGATGCAAAAAGGTTTTTAGCTCGCTTCACCTCTTAGCCCATACGGAGTTTTTACATGGAGGCATGCCTGGTTTTCGGGGATTTTCTTCGAAAATTCCCGAAAAACAGGCATGCCTCCAATAAAAAGTTATGGCTATAGATGATTTCATTTGGTAAAGGTTTTATGAGCAAAGAAGAAAATACAAATAGCTGTTTGAGCCAATTATTTTTTAAATCGGCTCAAAAAAGCCTTAATTTTGAGCCGATTTAAAAAATAACGTTTTTTGACGAATTGTGTGGAACTTCAAAATGACAGCCTTTGAATGCCCTTGCGGTTGAAAGGGTTATCATTTTGAAGTTCCATTTTCCACAATTTATGTCAAAAAACTAAAAAAAAATTGGCTCATGGAATATAATTGGCAACTACCCGGCTGGCGAAATTTTTCGTATGATGAGAAAGCGGTTGAGAAGTTTATTCTGGCTTTTGCAGAAAAGGCAGGCTATGTAAATGGTGTTGTTGGTACTCTAGGAGAAAGTTTTCAACTAGAAACCATTATTGAGTTATTGGTTGCAGAGGCGATGAAAACCTCAGCAATCGAAGGAGAGTACATGAACAGGAAAGATGTTGTATCATCTATAAAAATAAACCTGGGTTTAGTGGATGAATACGCGATTAAAGATCAACGGGCTATCGGCGTGGGAAAATTAATGGTAATGGTTAGAAATACTTATCATGAGCCACTCAATAAGGAAACCCTTTTTTCATGGCATAAGACGCTAATGGGTTTTAATGAGAAAATTATCACAGGGGATTGGAGGAAAGGGAGTAAACCAATGCAGATCATTTCAGGATCCTACGGAAAAGTAAATGTCCATTTCGAGGCCCCTCCATCGAAATTGGTCCCTCAAGAAATGGAACTGTTTATTAAATGGTTCAACGATACTGCACTTGGCTGCCCCATGGAGATTAAATCTGGCCCTATTCGAGCAGCCATTGCTCATTTGTATTTCGAAAGCATACATCCTTTTGAAGACGGGAATGGCCGGATAGGAAGAGCCATTTCTGAAAAAGCCCTATCTCAAAATCTAGGCCGTCCTGTAATGCTGAGTCTTTCTCAGGCTATTGAATCAAATAAAGAAGCCTTTTACAAGGCCTTAAAAAATGCCCAACGAACCAATGAGGTGACTGCTTTTCTTAAATATTTCTGTAAAGTAACCCTTGAGGCCCAAGAATATGCTGAAGAATTAGTTACATTCGTCTTGCAAAAAGCCCGTTTTTTTGACCAATACCAAAAATCCCTTAACCCTCGTCAAAAAAAGGTTCTAGCTCGGATGTGGGCAGAGGGCCCCACAGGATTTCAAGGAGGCATGAGCGCTAAAAAATATATTTCCATTGCCAAGACTTCGAAGGCTACGGCTACCAGAGATCTTGCAGAATTAGTACTAATGGGGGCGCTTTATCCAATCGGAGAAGGGAGAGCCAGGAAATACCAATTGAACTTTTCAAATATGAAAGTGAAATAGCATGCAAGTCATCTTCATTATCGGTAGTGCCATGGCATTTTTCTTCGATTTTCTCTTATTACAAAAGCGTAAGAAGAGTATTGCGGATATCATATTGGCTATTTGGATGTTCATTGTCGGATTTCACTTACTTTCCATATATGGTTATTTTCAAGAATGGCACTTGGAATGGAGTTTCCTGGTAACCGTTTTTGCCCCCTTTCCATTACTTCACGGCCCTTTTTTGTATTTGTACATTCAAAGCCTTATCAGGGAAGAAAATAAAATACGCTGGTGGGATGCCTTTCATTTTCTACCTTACATTTTGGGTTTATGGGTATTTTGGGATTTCATCAACCTATCAGGCCCGGAGCTCACCCAATCATTGGACGCTGTTGAGAAAGCAGAGCCCTTGAGTTTCCAATTGATTGGCTTGGCAACCCAGTTTTCCGGTTTGCTTTACGCTATAATTTCCCACTTTTTACTCAACAGGCATCAAAAACACATTAAGGATAAATTCTCATTCCAGCAAGAAGTTAGCCTCAATTGGATTCGGTATAACATTTGGGCTATAGGCTTGATTTATGTGGTTGTTATATTGAGTGTTTCTTTGGAAGTATATGCCGGAGTTTTGCCCAATGAATTTTCTAATTATCTGATTTATTTAACAGTAACCCTTTTCGTCTTTTTCTTTGGTTACTTTGGAATACGCCAGGAAAATATCTTTTTGGATAGCCCTAATAAGGAACAAGAAACGCGGTATTCACAAACAAGCGATAGATATCAACGCTCTGGCCTAAAATCCGATCAATTAGATAGTCATTACAAAAAACTATTGGAATACATGGATCAGGAAAAACCATTTTTGGAAAGTAAGCTTACTCTTAATCAATTAGCAAAAGGCCTCGACATTTCTCCTAATCACCTTTCCCAAATAATCAATGAAAAGACCCGGCAAAACTTTTATCAGTTTGTGAATGCTTATCGAATTCGGATGTTTAAGGAAAAGCTTCAGGAACCCCAAAGCCAACATTTCACCTTACTGTCCATTGCCTTGGATTGTGGATTTAATTCGAAATCCTCTTTTAATCATACCTTCAAAAAATTTACGGGTATGACCCCTTCGCAATACCTAAAAAAGGAAACAAAGCTGTGATAGGAAGCAATAATCGTTTGGGAAACCCATAACCAAAGTTACCCCGCTTCGCGGCGACTTTTTCTTTTGAGGGAGGGAGCTGCAAGGGCTAATTTTGCTCCGCAAAAATAGCCCTTGCAGCTCCCTCAATAAA
>CAZHZT010000157.1:0-11581 GCA_964537285.1 uncultured Saprospiraceae bacterium
CAGCAAAATATAAAGATTTTTTATAAATATTTACCAAATGAAATCATCTAGAACCACATTTTTTTTAAAATTAAAAAGTTAAATTTATTTTCTTTATTGGAGTACTTACTTCTATAAAGTTTTTGGTAGTGGGGTGAATCCGTTGATACATAGTTTTCAAGGCCCCATGTTAAAGTGTTTGCAAGCAACTGTCCACATTTTTGACCCACTACCAAGTTTTTATTAGTATCATACCAAAACGAAAAAATATGTTAGATCATCTCAATTTATACAATGTACTCTTTCTGGATATTGAAACGGTATCAGGGCATGCCGGCTACGATGAACTCAGAGAGGACCTTAAAGTCTTGTGGAAACACAAGTGCAAAAGCATTCTAAAGCAATACGATGAAGAGGTTACCGATGAACAAGCTGCGGAAACCTATACTGAAAAAGCAGGAATATATGCTGAGTTTGGAAAAATTGTCTGCATTTCAGTAGGGATCATTGTCAAAAATGCAGAGGGGAAAATGTGTGTGCGACTGAAATCCTATGCCGATAAAGATGAAAGAGTATTATTAGAAGAATTTTCTGAATTGGTTAACCAATACTATTCCAATCCGAATCGTCATTCTTTTTGTGGGCACAACATCCGCGAATTTGATATGCCGTACATCTGTCGCCGGATGATTATTAATTCACTGCCTTTACCTGAGCCATTCAATATTTCCGGCAAAAAACCGTGGGAGGTAAAGTACTTCCTCGATACCTTCGAAATGTGGAAATTCGGAGATTATAAAAATTATACGTCCTTGAAATTACTAGCCGCTGTACTGGATTTTCCTTCCCCTAAAGATGATATCGATGGAAGCGAGGTGGGTAGGGTTTTCTGGCAGGAAGACGATCTGGAACGCATCGCAGAGTACTGCGAGAAAGATGTACTGGCAGTAGTGCAGTTATTGCTTCGGTATATGTTGAGGCCTATACTGGAAGAGGAGCAAATTAGGTTTGTAGATCGCGAGTAGGATGGTGAAGGAAACATTAGTCATCCCGAATTTTCGGGATGACTAATGTTTATTTATATCTCTCTTTACTGTACAATCAACCTCTCTATCGCCGAACCTTCTTTCGAGCTTACCTTAATCATATAAATTCCTTTAGGCATGTTAGCAGCATTAAGCGAATAATTATTCGTGCCCGCAGCCACTGACTGTGTCAATAAGCGTTGGCCTGCTACATTGAACATTTCAATTACAGCCTCCGAACGCAATGGCTTTTCAAATTGCAACTGCACGAAATTGCTTGCTGGATTAGGGAATAATGTGAATGCATTTTTGGTATTAATATCTTTAACGGAAAGAACCGGAGCATCCTCATCCATTACTATCGTAAATTTGGTGATGCCGATCCATCCACCGCTGCCGTCGTGAACAGTGAAATAGAAAGAATCTTCCGGCTCCGGGGAACCATCGTGATCGTAGTGGAAAAAGTCATTGTTAAGGGTGTACTGGTAGAAAATATCACCAACCTTTTGCTCAATCGTACCCAGGCGATATAACTTACCATGTTCAGGAGCTTTTACAAGGGTGTAAATGAGCTCTGTAGGCAAATTGTCATTATCCTCTACAAGCAAGAATGTATCCGAAACCAAACGAGCCGCTGAAGGGCGTACCGGAAGGATTTCGTTGGTTACTATGAATGGTCCGTTTAAGTTTACATCAGAACAGATTTCCAGAACAAAAGCATCAAGCGCACCGCCTTCACCGAAGTTGTCGGTTACTTTTGCTGAAAGTGTCCATTCTCCCAATGCATCTTCTAACAAGAAAGGATCAAAGGACTGCTTAGGCTTGTAGTTGCCATTGTTAACAGGTGGACAAGAAACCGTAGTAGGGGCATCGTCGTCAAACTTGATATTGCTGAAAATAGCGGCAGTACAGAAGGAGTTACCAAACAACAAACGCTCTGTTCCGGCAGGGCTTCTCAGGTAAACATTCAAATATTGCAGGGAGTTGTGATAACCACTTACACTTCTCACATTGATATCGCTAATTGATCCTCCATTAGGTACAAATATTTTGGATTCGATCGTTGGCGTACCTACTGAAGGAATCGGTTGAGGTAAATCTGTAGCCTCATATTGTGTACAAGAGAAAGCTAGTGTCACAAAAGCAAATGGCAATTCAGCATACTCGCCGGCCTTGCATGCATTGCCCGGGCGTACACGCCAATAATAAACGGTTCCGTTTTCTAAAGTAGCCCCTGATTCATAGGTAGTCACGTCAATTCCATAAGCCGCATCAGTAATTGTGTCAAAGGCAGGGCTTAAAGAAAGCTCGAAATCGTAGTAAGTAGCGTTTGGAAGCGGCGTCCAGTTAAATGTTGGCAGCGCAGACACTCCTGATGCGCCATCTTCAGGGCCTATCAAGCCAAAACTGCTGAAATCACTGAAAGTAACAAATATTTCAAAAGTGCGGTATGAAGGCGGCTGATTACCAGAAGTAGCTTCAATAACGATTTCCTGAAGTCCTTCAACAGTAACGTTATCAAAATTGATCGTTAATGTAGTAGATTCTGAAGGGCTAAGCTCTGAATCTGCAAACTCGGCAGTTGCTCCTGTTGGTAAGCCGCTGAAAACAGATAATTGAATAGTGGTATCATAATCCAGAATAGATGCCGTGTTGATATCGATAACCACTTCAGTAGGTGTACATATCTCCTGATAAAGAGGGCCTGCGTTCAACGTATAGGTTGGAGAAGCTGGTGGAAGAATGGAAAAGTTGTTATTTGAAATATCGAAGAAGATATTATCTGCTGCTTCTACGCGTACGCGGGCGGTACTGCTTACATTATCTGGCACAGTAATAAATTGACTTCCATCATTGAATGCACCTTCTGCTAAGGTGATAGGGTAGGTGAAGCCACCGTCCAGAGAAAGGCGAATATTAACCGTTTTACAATTTACCGGGCTTAGGTTTGTGTTGGCTACATTCCAGGTTACTTCTACATAATCTCCTACTGTCCATTCAATCCCTGAGGCATTGGGAGATTGTACGAGGAATGGTCCTGCCTGATCTGTGGCTTCAAAAGCTACTTCTTCCCAGATGGTACCGCTACCACCAGGGAAATTGTCCCGGACAGTACAAGTGAAATTCATTAAACGGCTGATGGTAGGCAATACCTCCACATCCGTTGTCGTATTGTTTACAATGTTTTGCATCCGGGGGAATACTCGTGTAGGGTTTGGAGTTGGTAAAAATGAGCGGAAAGCCGGAGCATTTGCTGCCGGATTGCCCAGCGGGCTGGTAGGCCCCAGGTTATATTGCTCCCAGCAATAGGTAAGTTGATCGTTATCAACATCAGTCGCAATGGCTGTAAGTTCAAAAGGAGTTCCAATTGGAATGAAGAATCCATCTGTATAAGGAAGCTCAAGTTCTGGTTCTGTATTGCCATTAGGAACGATAACGGGGCAGCTATTCCCGTTTGCCACTCTACTGAACTGAACCATACTCACAATAGAGCCTATGTTGAAGTAATCATCGGAGAAGAACTGTACGTTATTTCCTCCGCAAGCTCCAGCGTAGGACATGATCGTACTTCCACTACCTGGTTCATAAGCTGTGCCGGCAGATTCATTCCCTCCACAATTGTTGAAACTATGGGTAGCAGCGAACTGATGCCCGATTTCGTGCGCAAAAATTTGTATCGCTAAATCTTCTACATCACTATAAACAAAGGCACAAGTGGCACCACGAGATTTATGATTGCCTGAACCAGGATTGCTGTTACAAACAGAGCTCAAAGAGGCTAAACCCACTACACCACCACCATTACAACTATTGGTCATGGTATGTCCGATATCGTATAGCTGAGTAGGAATTACCGCAAATACAGTAGGGTTGGCATTCAATACGGTACCCAGGTTTCCGGGAGTAGTAAAAGGATCGGTGAGCGCACTAGTGAAGATAATTTCATCCAAACCGTCAATAAGAATAAAAGTAATTGCTGCATCGGCTTCAAATACTTGATTCGTGCGGTTCATCATTTTTGAGAATTCGGAAACCACTTCAGCTTTGGATGGCCCATACTCCGCAGTAAACTCACCTGCAGCAGCAATTGCGATGCGATACTGACGAACTTCAACCGGAGCATTTTGTGTTAGGCTGCGGTCCGTAGCAAAAGTTTCTACGTGATCTTCTGCTTCAATGATCGGATGATCTTCATCGTGAACACCACATTTATAATCAGGAAGATTTAGACTGGATAGGTCAAAATCATTAGCGTTATAGCTGAAATAGTAGCGATCTTGCTTCTTAGCAAATGGATCAACCAGGATTTTTCCTTCTGGTGTTAAAATAGATGCATAAAAGCCTTTGTAAGTATACCCCAACTTAACAGTATACCCTTTGTTATTGATACTTTTACCAGAGAAAGATTTGATTTCAGGGTATTTTGCAGCCAAGCCAGCTTGCATAACGGGGGTCTCCCAAATCTCGAAAGCTTCAAACTGACCGTTTGGCAGTGGGATCTGAATGGTTTCTTTTTTAGACGTTCCGCTTAATTTAGAAAGATCTTTTTTTAGCAGATCATAGTCCAATTCCAACAATTGGTAATGGTTGGGCAGGTAATTTCGGCTTACCGATTCAGGACTCAGTTGCATGTCTTTCTGTTGAATGGCCTTCCAGTAAGGGGCCTGGCTGAAAGCAGCCAATGGCAAAGCGATTGCGCATAGTAAAATTAATAATCGCATGATAAAGTTCTTTATTAAAATTAAATAATGCTTTAGGCTAGGAAACAGGGATCAATAACAAGAAATGTAAAAATAAGGCAGAAAGTTCTTCTGTGGGAGAGGGAATGCAGTTTTGTCGTCAGGATGATTATTTATTCGGCAGATGATTTTTTTAAACTAAAGTTATTCAAAACAAATCATCTGCCGAATAAATAATCATTGAAAGCTAAGTAATTAAAAATCTCCCTCTTTACTTGATCAGTGCTTTAACGGTAAGATTAACAGATTCTTCCGGAATGTTTGCAATGACCATAATACGTTTGTACTGTTGGTTCAATTTACCTTTACTATCAAATACAACATCAATTTTACCTGTATCACCAGGAGATATAGCTTCTTTAGGATAGGAAGCTACTGTACATCCACAAGTAGTTTTCACATTTTTAATTATCAATGCTTCATTCCCGGTATTGGTAAATTTGAAGGTGTGGGAAACCTTGTCCCCTTGATTGATTTTACCAAAATCATGTATTTTTTCTTCAAATTCAATACTCGTGATGGGCTCTCCCGGTTCATTTATCATTTCAGGAGCTATTCCTGAATCTTTTCCTTCGTTAGGGTCAAAATTCTGAGCTTGTTCAGCAAACGTAAGCACAAAATCCAGATCGGGTGCACTGATTTTTTTAACAATCTTCTTCATTTGCTTCAACGGGTCCACATCCGCCCTGCGAATAGCCACTGCCAATAGCTCCTTCTGCTGTGTCGGCGATAATTTTTCAAGCAATTGCAATAAGCGAGCCTGGTCTTCTTTGCCGGCAGGAGCATCCTGCGCATTTAAATTTACACAAAGCAATAATGCCAAAAGTCCGAATAATAGTTGTTTAATCATGATGTTCATAGAATATTAGATTTTTGCCCAAAATTAATAAAATCGCCAAACAAATGAACTCAACTTTCAAAATACAAAAACGATCAAATGCGGTTAACGGCCAACGGTTAACGGTGAACGGAATGAATAATTGGACCTTTGGTCCAATTATTTTGAATTTCGTTGACCGTTCCCCGTTAACCGTTAACCGCATTTAAAAGGTTGCTCTTAATTGGGCTCGACCTACGTGAACTGTAGTCGCGGAGCCGGTTCTTCGGCCTTCATAGCTGATGTTTAGTAAAATATTATTAGCTAAGCGTCGGTCTATGGATAAGGTCCAAAGGTAGTTTCGGCCGTTTTGAAGGCCGTTAAGAAGGGCAAAGCCAACGGGGGTGTTGGGATCTCCATTGTATTTTACATTGACAAAGGATAGGTTGAGCCTGAGTGAGGTGGCGGAGGTCTGGTTGATTTGCCCCTCAAAAGAAAGGGAACGCTGACTTAGGCGTTCCTGGGCACCAGGAATTACATTTTGACCATCGGTATATTCAAAGGTTGAGGATATTCTGAAGGCCTGGTTAGGTTGCCACAATAATTGGGGTTGGATGGACTCCGATTTTAAATCATAATTCACCGCATTATTGAGTTCACTGTTTTGTAAGGTTTTTGCTTGGTCTTCCAATGCAAGACGAAGGATAAAACTCCATTTTCTGTCAAAGTTCCATCGCCCTTGCCAATAAGTTTCTCTTCTTAGTCTTTGTTCCGGGCCGGTAGCAAGGGTAAGTCTGTTGCGGTTTTCCTGAAAACCCAGTTGGAAGTCGTATTTGAGGCCGGCTCTGTTGTAGTACAAAACGGATTGAAGACCTGAGGACAGTGTTATCAATGAACTATCCGGGATTTGAACCTGAAAGGGATTCCAGGGCTGGACGCCCGGTGTTTCGCTGGTTTTTCTTATGATACGAAAAGTATTCTGAATTGAAATTTTCCGGATTATTGCCATAATCCCGTCAACAGATTCTGCATTTCTGGATAACATGGAAGGTTCCAGCCACAGGCTTTGATTGAATTGAACGTTGTCGGTTCGAATAAATTCATCGGTTAATTGCGGCAATTGGATGAGGTTTGCAGCTCCTGGGAAAGGAGGCAATTCCACTTCATTTAGCTGAATGACATCATCTCCATTGATGTTATTCCAAAAATGGGTGCCTTGCTCGCCTTGTTGTATTTGCCGGTAAACGAATTCAATCTTTTGTTCCTGCCCGGAGCCAATCTCATAGGAGGTACTACTGCGTAAAGCACCTTTAAAAAGCAGCATTGTATAATCTAATCGGCCCAGATAGGTACGCTGACCTTTTAAATTAGTCAGTTCCGGTTGTTGGATGCGGAGCTCTCTGTAGTTAAAGTTCCAGGCTAAGCTAATGGATTGAGACTGCTGCCAACGCCCGTTTATATTGGCCTGATCAGCTTCGGTGCCTAATGAAAAAACATTTTCAGTAGTAAAAAAGTCCCATCTGCGGGTCCAGGAGGCACTGTAATGAAGGGGAGCATTTTCGTCGTTTTTCAAAAACGCACGGGCTAAGTCATAGTAAAAACTTTCATTAGTTAGCGTATCTCTTTCTTTGTTTCTGCGGTCATTTTTTTCTCGTTCTCCGTAAAGTCCAAACTGAAGTTGATCCCACTTGGAGATGGTCTTGCTCAACTCAAGCTTGGGGCGAAAGAAGTGCGTTTTTTCTGTAGGACTGGAAGTTGTAGTCAAAGAACTGGTAATAAATAAGTTGTAACCATTCCGTTCTAATCGGAACAGGCCGGTATGCCGATAAGCCTCCAAAAGGCTGTCCCTCTGAAAAGTAGAAAAGGTGTAAGAAAATTCTCCTAATTTAGGTTTTGAAAGACGGAAACCACCCGAGGCTAATTGTTCCGACCGGAGGGGAGAACCGGAAGAAAGAGGAGGGATATTCCAGTCACGGGTAAATTCAGCATTTCTGTACGGATTTAAAAAACGAAAATTAGATTGTAGCCCCTCGTAATCGATCTGAGTGTTCAACTGCCAGGAATCCTCTTTTTTCGACAAATTGTAAGCCTGTTGGTATGCCACTTTTACTGCCAAACCTTGGTCATCTTCTTCATCCAGCTGAGAAAAACGATTAAAATCAAAGTTACTCATGGATATTTCTGCGGATACCCGACCTTTTTCATTTATCTCATAAGCGGTACCCAGGGAAATCATTTGTTGCATCCTTGGAGCATTTAATTTTATTATTGGGAGAAATTCTCCTGTAGGGTTACCTAATGAATCTGGAGGCGAGTAGACGAAAACGGTTCCGAAAGCTTCAGAACATCGGTTGTAGTTTCCAAGTCCGGGATCTACTTTGGAAAAACTCACCGCTAGTAAAGAGGGATTTGTGGAAAGAACTTCCTGAGCGGCTAATTCGACCTCAATTGGCAGGGTGCAGCTTAGGTCATTTTCAATTAACTGAACAGGCACCAGGATACTATCTCCGAAAGGCGTGTAAGGGTTGTCAATTTTAAGGTATTGAACTTGTTCTTGTGTTTCACTCACCGGGCGTTCTCCGCTCACCAGAATACCATCCGTATTATCACCGGCTTCAGCAAGTGATTGTTTCTGTTCGACGGTAAAGTCGCGGGCTTCACCGGAGTTTTTATCGTCTTGTTCCGAGAAAAAATTAAAATAAAGGCTGAGTTTATCTTGTTTCCATTCATTGCTTAAGGCAAACATGGAGCGGAGGTATTGCTGGTTAGAATATTCAAATTCTACAATAATCCGAATATCTTTGGTGATGAGTCGTTTGTTGGTAAAGGTGATATCTCCACGATTATAATCGATGACATAATCGTACTCAAGCCCTCTTTGAAGGCGTTCCCCGTCCATATAGACTTTTTCTGTACCCGCTAATACAATGATAAAAGCTTCGTCATTTTCACCTCTCAATCGATAGGGACCCTGATTGCCTTCCTGACCGACAAATTCATTTCTCGAAAATTTACCACGTGCAATAGCAACACTAGCTTTGGTAGATAATGAAGACCGTTCATCCAACTGTGTATTATTAAAAAAAGTAGCTCCTTGAAGTTTTTTAAAATAGTTAATAAAGTGCCCACTGGGGCGGCTTAATTCATAATCACCAGCTAATAAACGACTGTTTTTTCGGCTTAGCTGAATGAAGATCCTGTCGAATTCCTGAAGTTGTTGTGTATTCCCTTCAGGTTGGATAGGAATATTATTATCGGAAATAGCTGCAAGAATTTCTACATCATCTCCCAATTGGCCATTCATTTGTAGATTAAAGCTGGAGTTGAGTACTAAATTTTGACTATTTCCAAAGGAGAGGCCACGAGAGAAACTTCCGCTATAGTCAAGGCCTTTGGAATCAAAAAGCGGTCGATCTGGATTGTTGAAAGGGGAATAGTCAAATCCAATGTAGTTACCGGCAGCATCTTTGGCTATTTTGTTGGGGTCTCTGAAGGCTAAGCTGGAAGAAAATTCATTAGATAATACTCTAAAACTAATCAATACTGTATCTTCTTCAGGCTTCTTCGACCAATGTAGCCAGTTGCCTTCGAGGGTGTATCTTAGAGAGTCCAGGGGAATCGAACGATTAAAAGAAATAAATTTTACAGATCTTGGGATGACATTGAGGCTGTCGAGAAATACACTGTCCGGAGCCGTTGAGATGATCAACTGCCGCCTATTATCCAAAGGGTTGCTTTGGCTCCTGAGGAGCGTAGAGCAAAACCCTGTTATGATAATTATAGATAATAGACGATAGATCACTAAATATTGAGTTCGATTTTTTCCTGAGTTTGGCCGCCCCGGTTCTCGGCAATAATAATTATTTCATTCAATCCGGCTTGAAGAGATGCTGTACCTCTAAATTCACCGGTATTCAGATCGAACGTAAAATCAACCGGGTTTTGATTTACCAGAAAGGAAATCTGTGATTTTTTTTCAATGTTTTGAATCCCGGCGACAATTTTGCTGATTCTTACATTCGGAACATTCGGATTGACGCTTGGCTGACTAACTGAGGTTATTGTAATAACAGGAGGCGAAGGAAGTGGGATTTCTTCACAAAATACATTGGCCTGATCACTGTCTGAACCATAGACGTTGGAACCCGTCAGCACGATTCTGTTCAGCCCCCCTTTCAATGGAATATCTGCAACCAGCCGGTCAAGGATAGGAAAAAAGTTAAATTCTTCGATAATCGTATTATTTACTTTTAATTCTACATCTTTTGCGGAAACAACTCCTGAGACGACGGCATTGATCGATGTTGTACAAACTCCCTCTTCTGAGGGGGCGCTTGGATTATCGATAAATTTTATGCTCACTACTGGTTTATTGGAAACAGGAGGTGTTATCGGAAGGTCATCTCCACAAATAATGACCAGGCGCCTGTCCTTTTTACCAGATTCATTCTGAACACTGATCCAAACTTCATTCTCTCCTTCTTGTAGAGCAAGGTCGGCACTTAGTCGCCCATTTTTGAACTGAAAAGAAATAATGGAGCTATTTAAGGTGATCAGAATGTCGCTGCTACGCAAGATGTTTTTCAGGTTGGCAATTAATTCAAAATTAAATTGATCATTTATACAATAGGATGGAGTTGAACTAGGCTGAATAAGTTCAATGACCGGAACTCTGGTGAGCGCTTCTTCTGCCTGAATAATCCAGTTAAAACCTATTGAAGTATAGTGCAAAATATCATTATTGCCTGTAGCCTGATTAGCGTTATCCCATCTTGCGCCGTCCAAAAGGTCTGTATTAGAGAAGGTAACTCTGTGGTTAAGGGAGAGAAAAAAGTTAGACCTAAGATGGTAGCCTAGTTCCAAGCCGATCGAGGGCATGATATTCCACTTTCCACTGCCATTCCCGAATTCGTCCGCATCGAGATTGAAGTTGCCATTTATAATATCTTTTCTTATCGTTTTGCGGATACTGGAGGTGGAACTACTGGGGTCGATATTTTCATAAGCTTCTAAATAAGTAGTGGATTGATCTATTGAGGGTTTATGCCATTGAGCACCAAGGCCGGCAAAAGGTGAAATGACAATTCCGGTTTTTTCCCGCCATCGGTTAAGGGTTCCAACCGCTTCTGCTGCCAGTTCAAAGTGTTCGGTACGGTGATTTTGATAGATAATTGGGCTTCCAAGGGATACCAGATCCAGAGAAAAGGGGCGTGTTCCGTTCAGGGCATCATTGTTCAGATAGCCTGAAAATGGTTCCGTATCAATACCGTACGTATTAGCGTACAGGAGCCGCCCTCTAACATCCAGGGATAAAAAAGCATTTGGTTTATAATATGAATTTTTAGCTAAAGTCAATCCCAGGCCATATCCTCGCCACCACACAGGGATGTCGCTCTGTTGAAATGCCGTGCCAGCGTTTAGGCTGAGGGTGTACCAACCTGGTGCGGAAAAGTTAGTTTGTGCATGGGTGTTTAAATGGAAAAAAAACACCCATATTAGTAAAACTATTATCGTTGAAAGTGGTTTCTTCATGAGTAGAATAATTAGATGGTGACAAAGATCATCTTTTTCTGTTTACTTTTTGGGTTTATTGAGCAGGTTTTTCTGGTATTGTTATGTTGCTAAGGCCCTTAGCTCCAGAACAAGTTTATTTGGTGCTTGATCTTTAGTTACGATGTTTTCAGAAAACTTTATACTAACACAGTAACGTTCTTTTTACCTAAGAATTACTCCAATGTTACCTACAGAAGAATGCTCAGAACCAAGCTCTTTGAATTTGATAATAAGATATTAAATAAACCCTCGTGGTTATTAAAGTAAAGCTTTGATTTTTAAGGGGTTCCCAGTTTTTTATTTGTCTAAATAACAATAGGGGGAAGATTGGTACAATTATCTAACTTTGATGCCGGTTTTAATAAAAATAAAAAATAAATGTAACTATTCAGCAAAGATGAACATCAGTTAGTTTAAAAGCAATAGAATTATCCATAAACAAGCTCTTCAATGCGTTGAAAACATTG
>CAZHZT010000158.1:0-11454 GCA_964537285.1 uncultured Saprospiraceae bacterium
ACTTTTTTCTTGATAAAAAAGTAGCAAAAAATCAAGGCTGTATTCAATTCTTAATGCTTTTTGAAAGGCTGGCAGCCTAAAATGAATAAACTCGCCGCTTCGCGGCGAAATTTTCTTTTGAGGAAGGCCGAAAGGGCTATTTTGCTTCGCAAAATGGCCCTTTCGGCCTTCCTCTCAAAGGAGTTTCGCTGTAAACCACCTACTCATATTTTAGCCTGAAATATTTTTTTGATACCTTCTGATTAATTTACGTCTCAACAGAAAATAAACTGAGCTATGCTCAACGTTGTAAGGTCATCAATCAGCCTAAATTCATCCACTAACCATAATCACCTGAATATGAAGCGCTATTTCACTATTTTATGCGTCCTTTTTCTCGGAAGTGCCTTCTATAATACCGCTTTTTCACAATCGGCTATTATTGAAGGATATGCTTTTGAAGCCGATAACCGGGGATACCTGAGAAATGTAAAGATTCAAATACTTAGACAAAGAACCGGCGACCTGATCGCGGAAACCCGATCCAATAAAGATGGTTACTTCTCGATGGAAGTGCCCCGAAGTAAAGAATTTATCCTGACAGCCGAAAAGAGAATGTTCGGTACCATTGAAGAATTAGTAAGTACCATCGGCCTGAATGAGGGCGAAAAGGTATTTATCCAATTGGAATTTCACCGCAAACCGGGCTACATCTTCGATGTAACCATCGCTGAAAGAGCTCAAAAAGGAGAAGCCGCAGTAAAAGCAATCACAGGTTCCCGTATTGAAATCTATAACAATACAACCCGCGCAGAAGAACTCGTTCTGGACAGCTTCCCCTACCCTACTTTTAACTTTGGCTTTGAAAAAGGCAACCACTACACCATTATGATCCGCAAAAAAGGCTTCCTGACCAAGCGTATTGAAGCCTATGTGAACATAGCGGGCTGCATCCTTTGCTTTGATGGCTTAGGAAAGTTTGAACCGAAAGTGACCGACGTCATGTCTTATGGCCTGGAAACGGGCACCATGCTGGCCAACATCGAAATGGAACCCGTGGAAATCAATAAGACCTTCAAAATCGAGAACATCTACTACGATTTTGACAAGTGGAACATCCGTTCCGATGCTGCCGAGGAACTCGATAAGGTCATTACTGTTCTTAAAGATAATCCGGGCATCAAAATGGAGCTGGGCTCCCATACCGATGCCAGAGGCAGCGATAGCTACAACCTCGAGCTATCCCGCAAACGGGCCAAAGCAGCCGTCGAATACATCATCAATTCTAACTTCATCAATGCCAACAACATTGTCTCCAAGGGCTATGGCGAATCTCAGCTGGTTAACAAATGCGATGATGGCGTCAATTGTGAAGAAGAGCAACATCAAGAAAACAGAAGAACTGAGCTCAAAATCATCGGCATCGCCGAAGAAGATCCACTCGATAAAAAGAGCCTGAAAGACATCATCGAAGAAGAAAAATTACTGGAAGAAGTTTTGAACCAGGAACCTGTGAAGATCCCTGAAAATAAAGACAAGAAAAACTAGTTATATTTGGTTTCCTGCATTTTTTATATGGAGAGACATCTTTTTTTCATTTTTCTTCGAAAAATGAAAAAAAGATGTCTCTCCATATAAAACTTACCTGCCAGAAGGAATTGAAAATAAAAAGAGGCTGTCTCGTAAATAGGTTCGTTGCGCTTGGCAGGAAATTTTCTTTTTTGAGAGGCGTTCTTTTTCAAAATTTTTAGTAAAAATTTTGAAAAAGAACGCCTCTCAATAGAAAATACTCCTCCCGAGCGCAACGAACCTATTTACGAGACAGCCTCTTTGTGTTTTCAATTTCTTATCAAAACCTCCTACTTGTTAAACCTGTTTTAAACTTGACAAACATCATTGCATTTACGCTCTTTTTTTTACAAATTGCTGGAAAACAAAATCGCAAAGTCATGAAAACGCATCTTATAATTCTAATCTTCAGCTTCCTTTTTCTCCAAGCTAACCTTTGGGGCCAACAAACGGAACCTTCTGACCAAAACCCAAATTACAGGCGTAGTCTGGAAAAATACCAGACCATAAAGGACTCCTTGCTTCAAAACATGGGAGAAACCATTCAGGATACGTATAAAGCAATTGACCCTATCCAGGACAAAATAGATGCACGAGAAGCGCGCAGAGCCTTCAGACGTGATCTCAGGCTTGAAAGGGCTCGCGCTCCCCGAGTATTTATTGACCGGGGCTGGAACAACTGGGGCTACGACCCTTATGGCTTCGGCTTCAATCGGTGGAACCGATGGAACCGTTGGGGCAACAACTGGAATAATAACTTCTACGGTGGTTCCCGCTTCAATTACTTCAGAAATAATTGGGGCTTTGGATTAGACTGGTACTACTGGCCTTGATAGTTTGATGTTTAATTTTTTAGTTCTTTGACATAAATTGTGAAAAATGGGACTTCGAAATGAGAAGCCTTTCAGCCACAAGGGCATTCAAGGCTTCTCGTTTTGAAGTTTCACACAATTTGTCAAAGAATGAATTTTTTTAGTACTTTTATGATAATTATTAACCAATCAAAACGAAATCTGCCACATGAAAAATCTTCTTCATGGAAGCCTGTTTATTTTAATGATCGCATTAATTGCTTCATCTTGTTCTCGCTCTGTATCCAGGATAGAAACAGATGAAGTCCGTGACCTAAGCGGTCGCTGGAACGATACCGATTCCCGCTTAACGGCCGAAGAAATTACCTCTGAAGCCCTGCTGGGAGATTGGCTGGCTAACTTCCGAATCAAGAATAATGGCGAAAAACCAACGGTTATTGTGGGCTTTATCACCAACAAATCACACGAACACATCGAAGCGGAAACTTTTGTTAAAGATATTGAAAAATCTTTCATTAATACAGGTAAAGTAAGATTGGTACAAGGCGGTAAAAAACGCGAAGAGTTGAGAGCAGAAAGAGCGGATCAACAGGACAATGCCTCTAAATCTACTATGAAAAGATGGGGTATGGAAATCGGAGCGGATTTCATCATGCAGGGGGCCATTAACTCTATCGTAGATGCTTACAAAAAGCAAAAAATCGTATACTACCAAATTGACCTTGAACTTACGAATATCGAAACCAACGAAATCGTCTGGATCGGCGATAAGAAGATCAAGAAGTATATCAAGAATTAATAAATTTTCCGGAGGAATGAACGCGCCTACGGCGCGAAAGTTCTTTTTTGAGGCCGTGCCGAAAAGGTATTTTAGCTTTGCCAAAATACCTTTTCGGCACGGCCTCAACAGAAAATACTGCCGCGTAGCGGCATAATACTTAAAGGAAAACCAATCCAAGCATGAAACATCTATATGTATTCATACTCATTTCTATTATATCCACCCTTTATATAGCCTGTGCCCCTATTTATGTTAAGAACTTTAAGTACGAAACCTACGTAAGAGAGAATAATTTTGCTAAAGCGGATGCCTTTCTGACCGAAAGTTCTTTTTTCAATCGCAACCGGAACAAATTGCTTTTCTTACTTGAAAAAGGGAAAATTGCTCACTTAAAAGAAGATTATTCTTCCAGTAATAATTTTTTCAACGAAGCGGATTTGATGATCGAAGATCTTCGCTTTGACTTTGGTGCAGAGGCTATTTCTTTGCTGACCAATGACCAAATGAAACCCTATCAGCCGGAAGACTATGAAACGGTGGCGATCCATTATTACAAAGCCTTGAATTATCTCAACCTGAACCTGCCCAACGAAGCACTGGTAGAGGCCAAAAGGATCAACCTCAAGCTGAATAAAATTAACGATAAATATGCCGATCATAAAAACAGATATCAAAATGATGCCCTTGCTCATATCGTGATGGGCATGATTTACGAACGCCAACGAGACTACAACGATGCGTTTATTGCTTATCGCAATGCTTATGAACTTTTTGAAAAAAACGATAACAGCTACATGGGAAGCCCGCTTCCTGCTCAGCTTAAGGAAGATTTAATGAGGGCCGCCCATCTGAGTGGTTTTACAAGTGACCTCCAATTTTATGAAAGGAAATTCGGTACTACCTACAAGCATACAAGAGCTCCGGGTGGTTACCTTTATTTCTTTTGGGAAAATGGTTTGGGCCCGGTTAAATCAGAGTGGAGTCTTAACTTCTCCATTGTCCCTATCCAAGGCACACAATATCAGTTTGTTAATCATGATTTGGGATTGTCGTTCCCTTTTGAATACGAAAACGATGATGACGACGACGATGGGCCTAAAATTGAAGATATTCAATTCGTAAGAGTTGCTTTTCCTATGTATGTTGATCGTCCCTATAATTGTACCTCCGGCTCCCTGGTGGCGGGTTCAGAGCGAACAAAACTAAATCCAGTCGAAAACTACGATTACATTGCCCGCAGAACCTTAAAAGATCGATTTGCAAGAGAAGCGGCCAGAGCGTTGCTCCGTTTAGCCTTAAAAAAACTATCCGAATTGGGTGTGCGCAAAGAAGATGAAACGGCGGGGGCTATTTTAGGTGTCTTCAATGCCATTACAGAAAAAGCCGATACACGTAACTGGCAAACCCTTCCTTCTACGATTTCTTATGTTCGGATTCCCTTAAAAAGAGGCTCTAATACTATTTTCCTCGAGGCTAGTGCTCCTAATGGTGGCACCATTGCAGAAGAATTTACGGTTGAGGGAACGGGAAAAACACAGTATATCTCGCGTCAGACCTTTGCAACGCTCGGCAATATTTCGGCAAATGCTTATTACAGGCAATTGCAGGTGAGTGGGAATCCATTTTCCGGAATGGATTAGAAAGTAGTCGATAGCCGGCAACTACCGCTTAGGGGTTACCGGCTATCGGCCACTAGCTAAAATTATCACAAGGCCTCCGGCGCAACCACCTCTACCCACTGCCCCGCTTCGCGAGCATTAATAGACGCATCATACATAGCTTCACAAGCGATTGAAGGCAAATAAAAACGGCCTTGGTAGGCGGCATTCAAATGGATGCGATAGACGTTTTGCTGGTTCCTGTTTAAATCAAAGTAGGTGTATACTCTGTCATCTCTGATATCCTGAAAGTCATAATTCGAGCTTAGGGGGCCATTGAAATCATCCATGCGGGTATTGAGGATTTCCCAGCCGGAAGGAAAAATCTGGCTCAGCACCATTTCTTCATACCGGATGCCTCTGCTGCCAGGGTTTTTGACGGTAACTTCGGCTACAAAATCAGCCCCCTGAGCGATCCTGTTAATGTTAAAGGCTTCACCATTTTTGGTTTTGAAATTGACAGTGATTCCCAGGTCATTTTCAATGGAAGTTTGCTCTCCTAAAGCAGGTTGCCCGGAATTAATAAGGCGCAAAAATAATTTTCCACTGCCTGTATTCCGGATTTCCAGATTTTGATTGCTATATGCAGCACGGCCAACTTCAATTTGATAAATCTTGGAGGCACCTCCAACGTTGACGGCCGCGCTATTGCCAAGTTTGTAGGTGAAAGCATAATCATCGCCTCCATCTGTTTCATAACCATAAAATTTGCACAGAGCAACTAAGGCATAGGAAAGGGTTTGAGTAGAATACCAATTACCCTGACTGAGGCTTTTCGAGATATCTCTGACAAGGGTTACGGCCTTATCTTTCTGATCCAGGAGCACCAAGGTTTCCAGTATCATAGCCTGATCGCGAAGATCGGAACCGTAGTTACCGCCCAATTCTCTGTAAGGAGACACATTAAGTTCCAGATCACGGCAGATCTTTTCAGCGACCTCCTTTCTTCCGGAAAGAGCGTAAGCAGCAGCCAGTCTCCAGGCAGCAGGCAAGGATAGTTTGGAGTACTCTCTCAGGCGATTCATGGCACCGAGTTCAGGTTTTTCAGCCAGCGCCAGAGTGAAGAGGCGATATGCCTGATCCAGGTCGCTGTAACGATAGCCATCCAGTTGAGGATCCCATCGTTTGGCCATTTTTTGTTGATAGTCCGCCCAGTTATTGAGCAGGGCTCCGGAAACGGAATAGCCCTGAGCTTTCGCCTCCAGCATGAAATGTCCGGCATAATTAGTGCCCCATGGGGAAGAATTTGTTTCGCCAGGCCAATAGGCAAAACCACCTGAAGCGGTTGTAAATCGTTTTAAGCGGCCGACCGCGGCCGCGACATTATCCCTGATCTTCTGGCGTTGTTCATCGTTGAGTTCAGTCAATTGATTAACAAATAATTGAGGGAAAGCACCTGAAACAGTTTGTTCAATACATCCATGCGGATATCTTATCAGATAACTCAATCTTTTTTCAATGCCGATCGGCGGGAAAGAGGAAGCTTCTATTACGGCGCTATTGGTACCTTGCACGCCAAGTGGAGTTAAAGCCTCCGACCAAGATTCGCCGGGATTGAGAACATAATCAGTTGCCTCAGTTATCAAGGGGTTCGGGTTGCGCACATCGATTTCGATTTCCTGTGAAGCTTTTTCGCCGGCGCCTTCTGCGGTCACTTTAAATTTGGCAATACCTACTTTACTGTTGACTTTGAGATCAAAGGAGATCAGTTTTTCGCCTGGTTTATCAAAGGTGATGGCTTGTTCATTACCGCTTACAATTTCAACCAAGCCAGAAGATTCTTCCAAAGCAACCTTAACGTTTTTCACTTTGTCTTCCATTGCAAAAAGCGTTATCGGCATTTGGAGGGTTTCTTCCGGGCCGATCACTCTGGGCAGGCTTGCCAGAAGCATCAAAGGCTTTCTTACCGGTACCGTTTTTTCGGTACTGCCATAGGCCCCCTGATCAGCAGCTACGACCATAGCCCGAACGGATCCGACATAATTTGGCATTTTCAGGGTATGCCTGGCCGTTTTTCCGCTTTCAAGGAAAAAAGGCCCCAAATGTAAAACGACCGGTTTGAAGCGATTAGCGGATTGCTTTTCGGCAGCAGCTCCGACCGCATCGCCCCCACCAATGGATAATATACGTTGCATTTGGCCCGCATTGGCTCCAAGGATATGGTCATAAATATCCCAGGTCTTTACGCCTAACGCTTCCTTGGCATAGAAGGCTTCCCAGGGATCCGGGGTACGAAAACGCGTGAGATCCAATAATCCATCATCAACGACGGCTATGGTGTAAGCCATTGGTTTTCCGCTTGCCTCTTTTATGCTTAAATCGAAAGACTGTTCTGGTTCCAGTACATCGGCCATATCCATTACTGGAGATAGTTTGGTATCCGGGCTTTCCACCATGATCGGCACGACTCCATAGAGCCGAATAGGAAGGTCATTTTCCACCTGGGCATGCGGTTGAATTAATGATACATGAGCATAGACATTGGGAGTCATTTTTTCAGAAGCATAAAACCTAAAGGTATTATCTCCTTTTTGCATATCCATCCAATAAGTTTCCAGCACTTTCTGCCCATTCTCGATAGAAATGAGGCATTTCCCGGCACTACTGCTAGGAATGCTTATTTCTACTGCTTCCCCTACATTATATTTTTCCTTATCCGAAGTAAAGTTGAGCATGGCTGCAGCATCGCGTTGACCTGCTTCATCATCGTACCAGGGATAACCTGCATAGAAATAATCACCGGTGCAATGGCCGCTTTCTTCGTCACAAACCCTTACGAGATAGCGCCCCCAATTATCTACTTTTACAGGCCATTGTGCTTTTCCGTTATTATCAGTAGTGATCACCTCCTTGCTCTGTGCATTATGATGTGAGAGTGAATTAAAGCGGGAAACATTGTCGTAACCGCTATCCCACCACCAGCGCCAGTTGACTTTGTAAAGTCCGATGGATAATTTTTTATTGGAAAGTGGCTTCCCATCCTCATCGACGAGGACAACAGCCAGGTCTTTTTCTTTGCCGATGTCCAGGCGTTTTTCGCGATATTGATTTTCAGGAATTTCAAGCCCTACATAGCTGTTGTAAGGGCTAAAAGGAATGGAGAAATTATCAGAGCTAAAACCTCCCCCCTTTTCGAAGGCACGCGTTTTGAAAAGGACCTTTAAGAAGCCGGAGGCTTTATTTTGGACATTGAAAGACTGCTTAACGGTAGCCTTTCCATCGCTGTCAACAGCTTGATCAAAAATGACTTTTTCATCCACATAAAACTTTCTGGCCGGGTCATCAAAATCGTAGCCAGGGAACTTGGCAAAGCTCGTTTGGGTAGCTTGCATGCCCATTTCTATGCGGGTTTGGACGTTGGGAGCTGGCGCACCATGCAACCAGTTGACCTGAAGCTTGCCTTCAATATCAGTATCCGAGGAGGCAAACCGGTCCTTTCCAAAATCCAGATTGATTTTCAATCGATTCGGGCGAATGGTTTCAATTTTCAGCGTTTTAGAAAAAACAGCGCCACCAATACGAACCTGCGCCAGCCAGTTGCCGGTAAGGTCTTCCTTTTGAGTATTGAAATGGAAAGGATAAATAGCATTTGTTTGCTTAAGTGCTTGTTTTTTAATAGCAGACTGGCCTTTAGGGTTAAAAAGTTCAAAGTTAATGGGGTGACCAAGCGGAATACTTTGTTCCGGGTCTTCGAGAACGAAATTCAGGAAAATAGAATCTCCCGGTCTCCAGACGCCGCGTTCTCCATAGAGGTAGCCTTTCATGCCCTCCTGAACATCCTGGCCACCTACTTCAAAGCGGCTTAGCGGCAATCCGTTTTGATCGGCCAGTTTCAGGAAAGCCCGGTCTTCTCCATTTTTGGCCAGCAGAACGAAGGGCTCTCCATCAAGGGAGAAGCGGGCGATACCATCCCCGTCCGTTAGTCCTTTACCAATAAGCTGCTGTTGAAAATCGTAAATTTCAATGGAAGCACTTGAAATAGGAGCAGCCGTCCTAACGTCGGTCACGGCTGCAAGCAGTTCGTTTTTACCCCCATTCTTGGCAATGACCCCAAGATTGGATGCAAAGATATTGCGGCGAATAAATTGTTCAGAACTATAATAGGCAGGAAAGCATGGATCCTCCTGATGTTCCCACCTATAGCCATCATAATATCCAAAGGGACCATAATAATTACCCCATAGACTTCTTTGTTTCAAAGCTTCTTCTCCTTCAGGAGCAGGCTCCAGTGTTTCGGGTATCCAATCGCTGCTAACGCATGGAAATGCCGCGTACCCGGGTAAGAACCCAAGGGTTACCTGATAAATCGCTCCCGGTTCTTCCTGAATAAGGGAGCTAAGATCCAGGGAGTAGCGATTCCATTTAGCCAGGTTTGCGTCCGGATGAAGCGACTGGAGGGGAACCCTTTTTCTTAAGATTTTTTTACCTACCCGATTAATTTCATAGTTGCCCCCAATAGAGTTTGTTTGCAGGAACTGAAGGATATTATTGGTAAAAATTTTATGGATTTCCAGCTCTACATAATTCAGTCCGATGGCTTCAAAAGGGAAAAGGAGTTGATCGGATTGAGGAATGATATTACCATTTCCTACGAGACGCAACCTGGGTTTTACACTTTCAAAAGTGATATCCCACAAGCTTTTTGAATTCATTTTTTTATCTGCGACATTTAAAATGCCAGGGGAAGCAACCAAACTGTAGGATCCCGAAAGGCGGCTGGAAGGATAGACGCGAAGCTGTTGGCCTTCGACGAGGAAGTTCAATTGCCCGGAGAAACCATTCAGGGTAATGAGCCCGGTAAGATCCTGATTTTGCTTTAGGGGGTCGGAGAATTGTACAATGATGTATTGTTCCTGCCCCTGAAAAGCAGAAGCATCCATTATTTTGAAATCATTGAGGGAAGGGATAATAATCGTTTTTTTTCCCTTGGTAGATAGTCCGATTGGAGTTCCTGCCCATTTCAAAACGATGCTGGACTCTTCGTCTTTTCGTTGAATATTAAGTACTTTGAAGTTATGCACTCTTTGATCTTCGGAATGTTCCCACTCCAGTTCTAAATCGCGGCCTTCCTGCGTTGCAGAAACGATTTGCTCCACGTTTTCAGCCTCGGCGATATCCGAAGTAAAAAGTTTACCCGAGAATTCCTGTTTGGTCAGATCATTAGAGGCGGTAGCACTCAGGCCGCCCATTTCAAGATCAATGAACTGATCTTTAATTTTCACTTCAAAAGAGAAGGTCTTGAGGGCTTTTGGCACATTTGAGAATAAGCGGCTTAATTGCAGGTTACAGGTATAAACCTGGCCGGATTCAAAATTGGCTTCTGGTTCAAAGCGCAAGGTTTGGGAATCTTCCCAGCTTAATTTTCCCGGTACATACGGATTGATGTTAAAAAGTTCTGCCGGGGGTTCTCCTTGAGCAGATGCTTCAATTTGGGTTGCAAAATGCACCTTAATGGGAGAAACCTTTGAAAGGGCATTGGAAGAATAGGCAGAAATGTATTGGCTATAGCCCGTAGCATCTACCTGAGCGGCTTCTTTTTTTACATTTTGGCAACCCGACCAAAAAAGGAATGCAAATAAAGAGAAAAAAATTAAACGGATTTGAGATTGTCTTGTTCTAGTAGGCATAAAAAGAGGTTTGTTTACAAAGATTAAACTTTAAAGCTTTGCTACAGTACACTTTAGGGGCCCTGCAAGCAGGCCTGACGGCCTGCTTGCAGGGCCTCTAAAGTGTACTGCTTTGAAATCAAATTTACGAATTTTATTTCAAGTGAAGATCTGTTATTTAAACAAATAACGAGAATTGCTTAATAGAAAATGTAAAATATGAAAGATTTTCTTCCATTGTTTCCATTACAGTTGGTTGTGTTCCCTGGCGAGCAGTTGAATTTGCATGTGTTTGAGCCACGCTATAAACAACTACTCAGAGAATGCGAAGCAAATGGCATCACTTTCGGCGTACCGGCTTTTGTGAATAATACGTTGATGGACTATGGTACGGAGGTGGAAGTGATTGAAGTAGTGAAAAGATATGCGGGTGGAGAATTAGATGTCAAAACAAGGGGGCTGGGCAAGTTCAAAATCCTGGAATACTTCAAAGTGGCTCCCAATAAGCTTTACAGCGGTGCTGACATTGAGCGTATCAAGGATGATGATCTAGGCGATATTTCATTAAACCCACAGATAATTGAAGCGGTAGATGAGTTATTTGAGCTGTTAAAGGTAACGAAGTCCTTTAATCATCAACCAGAGCATTTCCAGACCTACGAAATTGCTCACCATATTGGACTCACGCTCGAACAGGAGTTTGAGTTCTTCTGCATACACAATGAGCTTGACCGCCAGTTGTTTGTTCAGGATCATCTGAATGCCTTAATCCCGATCGTCAAAGAAATGGAAGCCCTGAAAGAGAAGGTGCGCATGAACGGGCATTTTAAGAATATTATTCCTCCTAAAGTGTAAGGAAGGGAAAAACATGAGTCATCCCGAATCTTAAGAAACTTCATGTTGTCATAATAATAAATAATAGATGCTATAAATCAATGTTTTAGGACCGGCCTTATTCAATTTAGCTTTTTGACAGGCTGGCAGCCGTTAAAAAAATAAAAACATCTGAGCCCCGGCGAGTTTATTCATTTTAGGCTGTCCCGAATCAA
>CAZHZT010000159.1:0-11319 GCA_964537285.1 uncultured Saprospiraceae bacterium
GAAGCCCACAATATAAGAGCAATAGCCTATGATGTGCTTCCGCTACGCGGAAGTTCGTCTCTATATCTTAATAACCCTGGGAGAACCCAGGGCTACAATCAGGCAGGCCTAACGGCCTGCTTTAAGGACTTCCCAAATTAATTTCGACCAAATGAATTAATCTAGAACTCAAATTGTATTGAATAAGGCCAGTCCTAAGACATTTATTTGTGTCAAAGAACTATTTTTCGAAAGAAGCTGCTTCGATTCTCACATTGAAAAATGAACGCGCTTAGGGCGCGAAGGTTATAAGACTTTCTGAAAAAGTTGTGAAGCTTTTAATTTAGAGGAGGGCAGCGCCAAATACCCCTGCACTATCTCCCAGCACAGGAGGAAGCACTTGAGCCTCGAACCTGGGATTAAAAACATGCTTTTCTATTTCTTTGATTCCTTCTGTATACAGGACGTCTATGTTACCGACCCCTCCACCGATTATAATGACATCGGGGTCAATAATATTGACAATATTGCTGACTGCGAGGCCAAAAAAGCTAAGCAAGCGTTGAATAGTTAATTGAGCATTTATGTTGTTGCCGTTTTTATATGCCTCGTAAATGTCTTTTAATTTCAAGGTTTCCCCTGACAAGGAGGCATAGTACTTTTCAAGAAATGGTCCGGATATTAGGGTTTCTACACAACCCACTTTTCCACAATAGCAACGACCTCCTGATTCGTGAAGAAAATTGTGCCCCCACTCCCCTCCTATTCCGTGGAATCCATTTAAGACCTTTCCATTGATAACGATGCCACCTCCGACACCAGTGCCCATGATGATCCCAAAAACAACATCTGCTTTTTTTACCGAACGAGCTGCGCCCAGGGTTGCTTCAGCCAGGGCAAAGCAATTGGCATCATTAGCCATTTTGACGGGAACTCCAAGCTTTTTTTCAAGATCTTCACGGAAAGGCTTTCCATTGATAACCTGAGTATTGGAGTTTTTATGCGCTCCGGTTTGAGGGTCGAAAGTGCCGGGAGTACCTATTCCGATAGCTTCCGGACTGAAGCCGCAAGATTGGGTTAGCAGATCAATGACACGGGCAATTTGGCTAAGAATGTGTTGATAGCCAAATTGTTGTTCTGTGGGAAGGCGCAAGCGAGCAAGTGTTTTCAATGAGTGCTCATTTGCAAGAACAGCTCCCTCAATTTTTGTTCCTCCCAAGTCAATTCCCCATAATGCCATGACAAATTATTTTGTGGTTCTGATTGTTTAATTCAAAAGTTTTCCATCCTCAGAGTATGTAAGTGTGATGTTGGAATTATTATTAGAAAATTGAACTCGATAACCAGAAAAACCAGGTTTTTCAATAAAGATGATTAAATCGAAGTAAGAAAAATTCGGATACTTATTAAGTACGTCGTTAAAAACTTTTTCAGGCAAAAAGAACTCATCTACTCTGGTGTGTGTTTTAATCCAATTACCAGAGCTTGAGAAAGAAGCATCGGCGGCATAATCTGAATAATGAACGAAATTAGCAACGTAGCGCCCCTCTGCAAAAGCCCAGCTAACTTGTTGGGCTTCAGGGTATCGGCTAAAGAAAGCTTTTTTGACTTCTCCCGGAAGCGAGATTTCATCTTCATATTTCCATTGACCCAGAACTTCCGCTTCACTGCAAAACAGGAAGAAGATTGTTAAACATCCGTAGAAGAAGGAACTCAAAGGAGTCACATTCATTCTTTCATTCATTTAAGTTGTTATTAATCATCAAAGTTTGAAACTTCATCCTCTTCCCCTGGGAATTCCTCCAGGCCGTCCAAACGAGGATCGAAAAAATCGTTTTCAAAATCCTCTTCCTCTATAAAATTAGTATTTTTATTTTTTTCCACGGCCTCATCAGGCGATTTATTTTCCTTTCGGATAATCTTAGTGACTACTTTTTTCGTACGTGTTTCTTTAGTTGGAGTATCGCTGTTCTTGCCTCTAATTTTTTTCTTTTTAGAGACAGTAGTTGAGCCTGTTTTAGCTTCGATACTTTTGGTGGTGGTTGGAACGGCCATCAGGCGTTCTTTAGGAATTAATTTCCCGGTAACAACGCAAATACCGTAAGATTTATTATTCACTCTCAACAAGGCATTGCCAAGAGATTGGAGATATTTTTCCTGGCGTTGGATCATTCTACCGAGCATACTCACATCGGTATTCGTGCCGGAGTCGTCAAGCCAATCGTTACCAAAGTCCCCGTCGGTGTTTTCATTAATCTCATCAATTTGTTGCTTGAGTTGGTTGATTTGGTTTTCTGTTTTATCTATCTTACTAATTATCAGTTCTTTAAAAACTTCCAGTTGGGAGTCAGAATATCTGGTCGTTTCGCTCATAGTGTAAAAAGTTAAAGCATTTAAAATTTTCGGCAATTTATCTAAAAACTTACACAATAACCTTATGCCATTTGGTCGATTTTAAAAATAAAAGAGAGAATAACCAAATGGCGATCCAATAAAATATTTCCGCAGTCCAGGCAAAAGCTAAGCCTGCATTAGTATAATAAACAATAAAATGAATATATGAAAGATAACCGATAGCACAAATAGTTTGCAGTTTTAATCCGTAATAAGTTGCTCCGGTTCCTGCTAGCCCATTGAAGAAGATTCCGCCGATGGAAAACATCGTGAGGATCGCCAGAACGACCCAAAGAACCAATCGACTATCTTCGATCAAAGACAGATCACTTCCTCCAAATAAAGGGAAAAGCATAAATTTAGGAAAAAGAATGACCGGTAAGCTCAGTATTAAAGTAGTTGCTAAACTCATTTTAGCCGTTTTCCAAACAGCTAACATAACTCTATTGCGCTGAGATTGACCAATAATATTACTAACAATAGTATTTATTCCTGATGAAAATCCCCAGGTTGGAATGGAAAGTATCAAATAAACAATGCGGCCTAAGTTAGTGATTTCTAGCGCTCGCTGACCTAGGTTTTCAATGGAGATAACAAAAACAAACCAGCTTCCCATGCCCACCACTGCCTGAGCTACTATGGGCGAGGCAATTTTTAATTGATTTCGGATGGTACTGATGGCAATATCCGGCAACTTGAAAAGTTGATAAGCCCTTGTATTTTTATCCCGAATTGTATAGATCAGAAAAGCGAGAAAGGCCGTTATTTCAGCGATCGTACTAGCCAAACCTGCACCTCCAATACCCATTTCGGGAAAACCCCATTTTCCAAAGATCAGAGCATAATTCAGGAAAATATTAACGGAAGCAAGGATTAAGGTGTCAATGATAATAAAAAAAGTTCGGGCTAAACCAGTATAAAGAGCCACCATAACCAAGCCCGTATAACTGAAAAATACACCGTAAGATCTGTATTCCAGATAGTAGAGAATTTTAATATAAATTTCGGGAGCGTCTATAAATAAAGAGAAGAAGTAGATGGTTCCATATTGCATAAAAAGGAACATGATGACCGCGAGGAACAATTCAAAAAACAACATTGCGTAAAAGGTATTCCCCACCTGATCGACCCTTCCCTCCCCCATGCGTCGGGCAATCATAATCTGCCCACCTTTAGAGAAGCCATATCCAATGGCAGCGATGACCATATAGAAAATTCCCACCACACCAATGGCGGCAAAGTCCGGATCACTTTTGTGATATAAAAAGACGGAATCGCTGAGCGCAACAACGTTTTGAACAGCGCTTCCCAGCATTATGGGCGTAGAAATGCTGAGAATGCGCTTGTATGTAAGTTCTACCCGCATTTAATTTACACAAGAGAAACGTATTCCACAATTTCAATTCCATATCCTTGCAAACCAATACGTTTTTTAGGACTGCTGCTGATGAGTCTGATTTTTTTCACTCCCATTTCGCGTATAATCTGAGCCCCGATTCCATAGTCACGTTGATCCATAGTCACGCTAGCATCTTCAAAGGACGGCTTGCCCTTTCCCTGAGATTCAAGCATGTTTTTGTAATTATTGAGGCTAGAGAGAAAATGCTGAGCTTCTTCTTTGGGCCTGATGTATACAAACAATCCTGTGCCTTCATTCGCGATCATTGAGAGGCATTTGTTGGCTTTCTGATTAAAATCATTGAAAAGAGCTGCCATTGTTTCATCAGCAGCGCTCGCTGAATGAACTCTCACCATTACCGGATCATTGGGGCCCCAATCCCCTTTTTTAAGAGCTATATGTACTGCCCCATTAGTGATTTGGGAAAATGCCGTCACTTCGATTTGGCCCTGGAGGGTTTCCAGGTTGAAAGAAGACTCTTTTTTAACCAATCGTTCCATTTGCATACGGTAGGCTACCAGATCCTTGATGGCAATAATTTTGAGATCGTGTTCCTGAGCGACTTCTAAAAGTTCTGGTAGCCGGGCCATGCTTCCGTCTTTTTTAAGAATTTCTACAAGTACTCCCGCAGGATAGAAACCGGCAAGGCGAGCCAGATCAATGGCTGCTTCGGTATGACCCGTTCTTCGCAGTACTCCCCCGGATTTTGCCCTCAAGGGGAAAATATGCCCCGGGCGGGCAAAGTCGGTCGGCTTTGTTTTGGGGTCAACAAGGGCTTGAATGCCTCTGGAGCGATCATAGGCGGAGATTCCGGTGGTGCAGCCATGCCCGATCAAGTCAATCGAAACGGTAAAAGCCGTTTCGTGAAGGGCTGTATTCTGGTTAACCATCATAGGAAGTTCCAGTTCATCGGCGCGATTCTCATCTATTGGAGTACAAATTAAGCCTCGGCCATGAGTGGCCATAAAGTTGATAATTTCCGGAGTGATGCATTCGGCAGCGCAAATAAAATCTCCTTCATTTTCTCGATCTTCATCATCAACGACGATGATAATTTTTCCATTTTTGATATCCTCGATTGCTTCTTCTATAGTATTGAGTTGAATGGAGACAGCTTGATTTTCCATTTGTGATTTATTATTTTTATCAAAAAGTTGATATGCCAGGTTAAAAAGAACCAAAAGAATTAAAAGAACGTAATCATACGATTAACATCAATTCAGTAGATTGGTTTTTATTTCAGAATAAAGTCTGGTTTATATCCATCAGCAGATGAGAGAAAGCTTGTCTGTTCAACTCAAAGAAGTCTGTGGGGCAGAGTTTTTCTTTTTACTTTCCTCAAAATGTTGAAGTAAAGTTTTGGCCAGATTTAAGCTGTCGAAGTTTTTTCTGCTGAAACAGGCTGCTTTTTGAGCCATAATTCTGATTTTTTGTGGATTTTCTATACAAAACTGAATGGCTTCGACAAATTCTTCCGGGGTATTAGCAATTAACACCTCTTTTTTATGTTCCGCTCCAATTCCTTCAAGCCCTACCTTGGTGGTTATAATGACTCTTCCCAAAGCCATTCCCTCGATGATCTTGACACGAATTCCGCTGCCGGAAAGGAGCGGAACGACCATAACAGAATGTTCGAGCAGGAACTCAGCGGCATTTTCAACCTCTCCGGAATAAAATATATTTTCTAAATCAATTTTACTCACCCACGCGGGAGCGGTTCTTCCTGCAATATAGAAAGATAATTTTGGGAATTTATAATTAATCCGGGGCCAGCATTGCTCGATGAACCATTTTAACCCATCCTGATTGGGCATCCAGTCGAGGGAACCAATAAAAGCCATTGATAAAGCATGTTCAAAAGATTGATAATTTGGCCTGTATTGAGCTAATTGAAGGCCGACAGGAATCGTTATTAAACGCTTCTGGAAGCCTAATTTTCTGAAAATTTGAGCATCACGATCGGTTATAGCGACTAATAGATCGTAATTATTTAATTGTTTAATCTCATATTTCCTTAATTTCCTGGCCAAAATATTCAGGTACCACCTTTTTAAGAAGAAGGATGTGGTTCTCCCCACTCTTTCCCAAATTTCATGTTCCACATTATGAGCTCTCATTACAACTACTGCATTGGAATGCTTTCTGATAACCGGAATATAAGGAGCCAGAAAAAGACTTTCGAGTTGAACGACATCAAAATGCTGAGAATCAAGCAACTCAATTAGTTTCTCGCGAAATGGATCGGAAATAAACCTGCTTACATGATAGGATTCAGGAGAAAAAAGGTTGTAAAAAGCATCTTTTATACGGATCTGATTATCAAGATCAATCGTAAAAATATCGGAATAATGTCGGAAGGTGTCAGGCAACTGATCCAGGTGGAAATAATGTTTGGAGGTATTCATGCTCAGGAGCGTTATTTCAGTTCCTAATTTATGCAGAGCCTGACTTAAATAGGTAACGGCTACCGCCTCCCCGTCGCGTAAAGGGAAGGGAAATTTTTTACAAAGTTGGAGTATTTTCATACGAGTAAAAGTTCATTCATCATTCTCGGGAAGCAAAAATATAAAAAAGCCAATTTAACGGTTCATTAACGTTTGAGGGATTCAAGTATTGTGTATTTCCTCTCCGGCGCTATTCCAGGGAGGAGTAACAATACAGAGAAAACTTAGTTCTTCCTGAGTATCGTTAACAACAAATTGCTTTTCGCCCGCTTCTACACAAGCCAGCACATAAGGAGCTACGGGAATCTCTTTTTCATCGATGAAAATACGTCCTTCCCCGGAAAGGAAAATATAAACTTCATCGCTGCTTAATGTATGAGGCAAAGATTTTTCAAACCCTTTAAGGGAGGCATAGGCAATACTTAGGTTGATGGTGATTTGATCGTTTTTAGGATGTAGAACTTCTTTCAGTATTGTTTGATCGCCCGCTAAAAAAGAAGGGAGATCCTTAATCATTTTTACAATCATTTTATTTACTTTTGGATTCAGGTTAAGAATAAAGGAGTAAAGATAAAGGGTTAAGGGTAAAAAGACTTGCACAGCAACTGATTAATAACAGGTTGACCTTTGTATTTTAAATTAAAGTTCTTTGACAGAAATTGTCAAAGAACGTAAATTAATAACAAGACTGAATGATCGAAGCTAAAAATATACATAAGTCCTACAGTAGCCTACACGTGCTTAAAGGCGTAGATTTTAAAGTGGATGAGGGAGAAATTGTCTCGATTGTAGGTAAATCAGGAGCTGGTAAAAGCACCTTTTTACATATATTAGGCACATTGGACAGGCCCGATTCAGGTGAGATCAAATACAATGAAAATATAATTCAAAAGTATTCTGCTAAGCAATTAGCCGCCTTTAGGAATCAACATATCGGATTTGTTTTTCAGTTCCATCATTTATTACCCGAATTTACGGCATTGGAAAATGTATGTATTCCTGCTTATATTGGCGGCGTAAAGCCCAGAGAGATCGAAAACAGGGGCAAGGAGCTTTTAGGATACCTTGGCCTTCAGGAAAGGCTCAAGCACAAACCTACTCAGCTTTCAGGCGGAGAACAACAACGCGTAGCAGTAGCTCGGGCATTAATAAACCAACCTGATGTTGTTTTAGCTGACGAACCAACGGGCAACCTGGATTCTGCTTCTTCGGAGGAACTGCATAAACTACTTTTTAAACTTCGGAAAGATTTCAACCAGACGTTTATTATCGTTACACATAATAAAGAACTCGCTAATATGAGCGATCGGTGCTTAGTCATGGAAGATGGTAAAATTGTTTAAACCATGAACGAAGACAAAGAAAAAGACATTAACCTGCCAAAGGTTACCGAAAAGCCTGAAGTTCAGATAAAAAGAGGGGCAAATGACTTATTCTCCGGCATTTCCTCCTTTTTTAACGAACTTATTGACCTTAAAAAAGGCCTTGATATAGAAGGCACGATCATCAATATCAAGAACAACAAGAGAATGCGCGGGGCGAATGCCTGGCTGCTCATGTGTTCAATAATGATTGCTTCCCTGGGCTTGGATTTGAATTCACCTGCCGTAATCATTGGAGCGATGCTTATCTCCCCGCTAATGTCTCCTGTTTTAGGGATCGGACTAGCTGTAGGAATTAATGACAAGATCACCTTGTCCATAGCACTTCAGCATTTTGGAATTGCCATAGCAATAGCCATAATTACCAGTACCTTATATTTCTATTTTACGCTGTTTGGCGAAGCCACTCCGGAAATAATTGCCAGGACTTCTCCAACATTGCTTGATGTTTTAGTGGCTTTCTTCGGAGGTTTGGCCGGCATTATTTCAGGCTCCAGGAAGGATGTTTCCAATGCTATACCAGGTGTCGCTATAGCAACGGCCTTAATGCCTCCCTTGTGTGTCACAGGTTTTGGAATAGCCACAGGAGATTTAAAGATCATCCTGAACTCCTTTTATTTTTTCTTTTTGAACGCTACCTTCATTGCGCTGGCAACGTACATAATGGTAAGACACCTCGATTTTCCCGCCAAGTCATACGGTACCCAAAAAGAAACCATAGGTACCCGATGGCTTTTAATTGGGTTTAGTGCTTTGGTAATTATTCCGAGTGCTTTTATTCTGTTTGGTGTGCTGAATGACTTAAGAGACCGGGAAAATATTAAGCAATTCATCGATGATAATTTTGAAAATGCCATTTGTCAGCATAAAAAAAATACACAAACAGATTCATTTGAGGTAAAGGTCTTTCTTTTTGAAAAACTGGACTCTGCAGCACAATCTGATTATCAAAAAATGCTGGCCGAAAAATATGAGGTCAGCAGAGCACGCTTGAACTTCTTTCAAACAGAACTTCCTACACTAAACCCCTCCGATATTGAGGCATCCGTTACCAATAAGATTGCTGCTATGCTGGAAGCAAAGGAAACAATTGAAAACGAACGCGATAGAGTTATCCAAGGATTGAGAAGCAAGCTCGATAGTTTAAGCAGCAAAGAACTAATCCTTAATCAAATTAGTAAAGAAGTGAAGGTTGTTTTTCCACATCTAGAGGAATGTAAGCTTTATATTCCCCCTCTAGACGAACAGAAAAAATTCGATCTTCCTCCATTAGCTCAGGTGAAGTGGTCAAAACAAATTAATAAAACTGAAGAGGAAAGACTTCGGAAATACCTGATCATGCGCACAGGCTTAGATAGTATAAAGGTACGGTAAACGGTAAACGGTAATTTTCAATTGAGGCCTTCGGCCTCAATTGAGTAGTTCGTTGACCGTTAACCGTTTCCCGTTTACCGTTGACCGTACATGGAGTTTTTAACTCCATTTAGATGTGCTAACCATCGCTTTTGGATAATCCGCCCCTAGTGTAATGCTGAGTGTTTCTTGTTCTTCAGTGGAGAGGGTATCTGGTTGATGTATTTTGGCAGCTGGAACGAGTTCCAATTCGGGCAGCCATTTTTTCACGTACTCCCCTTGAGGATCAAAGCGCCTGGCTTGAGAGAGAATATTAAGTGAGCGAGTATCTTTCGGATCACTGCTGATGCCGGCAATATAATTCCAGTTGCCCCAATTGCTACATGGATCGTAATCCAGTAATAAGGATTCAAAATACTCCGCTCCCATTTGCCAATTAACCTGGAGGTCATGTACAAGGAAACTGGCCACAATTTGGCGTCCTTTATTAGACATATAGCCAGTTGCATTGAGCTCCCGCATATTCGAATCTACCAGAGGAAGGCCCGTTCGCCCACAAGTCCATAATCTTAGAAGTTGGAAATCGTTTTTCAATGTAGGATCAGGATCTTCTTTTGAACCACCTTTTAAGAATATTTTATTTTTGTGCTTTTTACCTTGCAGGCGCAGAAAATCACGCCAAAGCAAGGATTGAAAGAGCAAGCCCGTCGATTTATTTTTTCCTCTTTGTTCCGTATATTTTTTTAATTCCTGATAGATCATTTTGGGAGAAATACAACCTTGAGCAAGCCAGGGAGATAACTTAGAAGAATACCCCTCTCCTATCAAATGATCCTTAGTCGTTTCATAAGTACGAATAAATTCGTTTTCCCATATATAAGTTCGAAGTCTTCTGAGGCCTTCGGGTTCACCACCTTTGAAAGGAATAGCTGCACGCCCGTCCGTATCGAAGGCTTCATATCCAAAGTCAGAAAGTTCGGGAATGGTGCCGACATCAACGTTTATGGTGAGTGGAGAAAGAGAAGTTGGAGTAGGCAGGGGTTCGCGAATGGCTATAAACTTTTCCACTTCTTTGCGAAACTGAGTAAAGGAATCCGGAGATTGAGAAATGGGAAAAGGAAGATCCTGGGTATAATAAAGCATTTTACCGCGGGAATAGATGATCTCCTGCCCTATTTCCCAAAGCATTTTTTCAAGATTATCCTGAACTTGCACTTCCTCATAGGTTCTTTCACGATTACAAAAAATCCAGCTGGTTCTATAATTACGGGCAATTTCGAAAATTTCCTTTTCAGGCTCCCCTACCCTTACAATCAGGTCTGAGCCCAGGGAGCGAAGAGAGTTTCTGAGCGCTTTTATGCTTTCAATAATAAATTTTGCCCGAAACTTTCCCGTTTTAGGAAATCCAAAACGCGTTTTCCCCTCAAATATCCGGGTATCAAATACATATACAGGGATAATTTCATCTGCATTTTTAAGCGCATTGAATATTGCTTCATTGTCATGCACACGTAAATCTTGTCGAAACCAAACGATTGCCCTGTTTTTCATTAGCTATGGATATAATTAAATGATTGTCAATTACTCAATAGGAAAAACAAAGCTTTAAAAAATTGGTTCGAATATTTCACAGTAACTGGTAATGTATTTTTAAAAATGTTTAGCTAAGAAATCTTTAACTGAGTAAAATTTTATTGCAAATGAAAAATAAATCATGGATATCCATAGCTTTTTCGCTCCTTTCAATCGGTTTAATTTTCTCTAATTTAGGATGTAAAGACACTATTTACGGGCAGGGGAAAATCCTCTATGAAGGATTCTGTGCCAATTGTCACATGGAAAATGGCCTTGGATTAAAAGGAGTTATTCCTCCTTTGGCAGGAGCAGATTATTTAGAAGAAAATAAAGAACAGATCGCATGCATAATCAGGTACGGTATTGCGGGCAAGATTATGGTCAATGGAACCATGTACCAACAACCTATGGCCGGTATCCCTCAATTGAATGAGGTAGAAATAAATAACATCATCAACTACATAAACCACGCTTGGGGAAACAATTACTCCCTGTCCAAGGTAGAAGACGTTCGGGAAAATCTGGAAAAATGCGAATTGCAGTAAACGGGGAACGAAGCCATTCATTCTCGTTTTCCGTTCATGGTTCTAGATGATTTCATTTGGTCGAAATTAATTTGGGAAGTCCTTAAAGCAGGCCGTTAGGCCTGCCTGATCGTAGCCCTGGGTTCTCCCAGGGTTATAAGATATAGAGACCAACTTCCGCGTAGCGGAAGCACATCATAGGCTATTGCTCCAGTATTGTGGGCTTCCGCTAATGTCGTCAACTTATGCTTTTTCTTTGCCTGGCGCTT
>CAZHZT010000160.1:0-11297 GCA_964537285.1 uncultured Saprospiraceae bacterium
ATACTGTTTGAGCCGACGTAAGGAGGCGAGTTTATTCATTTTAGGCTGAAAGCCTGTCAAAAAGCGTTAAGAATTGAATACAGCCTTGATTTTTTGCTACTTTTTTATCAAGAAAAAAGTAGGTAAAGCCTTGATCAACAGATACATGTAAAGGTTTTTACAAATATGAGTCATCCTGAAAATTCGGGATGACTCATGTTATGTATTTTAGTTCTTTGACAGAATGCAAATTTCTGTCAAAGAACATGTATTTTAGATGCCTTCCGAAAAAAATGCTCCTATGAAGGATTTTTTATCGCTCATTAAGTTCTCTCATACCATCTTTGCCCTTCCTTTTGCCATCCTTGGGTACTTTCTCGGTTCTCAGACACTTGGAATGGATATGAATTGGAAAGTATTCGTTCTGGTAATTCTTTGTATGGTTTTCGCCCGCAGTGCCGCCATGGCTTTCAACCGCTATTTAGACAGAGATATTGATCAACTTAACCCCAGAACCCGTAAAAGAGAAATTCCGGACGGCGTCATTAGCCCTACGGCAGCGCTTAATTTTGTTGTTGTCAATAGCTTGTTTTTTATACTGACCACCTGGTTTATTAATTACCTCTGTTTTTATCTTTCCCCGCTTGCATTGGCCGTGATTTTAGGGTATAGCTACACCAAACGTTTCACCCCTTACAGCCATTTTGTACTCGGTTTAGGCCTTTCTCTTGCTCCTCTTGGCGCCTACCTGGCCGTCACCGGTGCTTTCAATTATTTGCCAGTTCTTTTTTCAGTTGTTGTTTTTCTGTGGGTATCTGGATTCGATATTATTTATGCGCTTCAGGATGCAGAATTTGATGCGGAACATCAACTAAAGTCGATCCCCGTTTTATTGGGTAAGAAAGGAGCGCTTAGATTATCATCCGTATTGCACTTTTTTTGCGCTTTATTCTTAATAATGGCAAGTTATTACATGAGCGTTGAATTCCCCGCTTTTGTCTGGTTGCACTGGCTGGGCTCTCTTCTCTTTGTGGCTCTTCTTATCTATCAGCACTTAATTGTTAAACCTAATGATCTTTCAAGAGTAAACCTCGCCTTTTTCACTACAAATGGTGTGGCAAGTATCATTCTTGGAGCGTTTATGGTGCTCGATATATTTATATAACCCAACTTTACGGTTAACGGTTAACGAAAAGCGGTTAACGGGAAACGGTCAACGGGAAACGGGAAAGGGTTAACGGTTATCCGTTGACCGTTCCCGTTCCCCGTTGACCGTTTTTCTAGAATTTATACTTTATTTGAGCGGCCACTTCAGTGCGGACGCTACCTTCTATTTCATCCCGGCCGCTGCCTACAGACTCTCTGTCGGAGAAATACGTTTGTGCAATTCGGCCTTCCAGGGTAAGATTGCGAATGCCTTTGTAACGAACATTTATATAAAAACGGCTGCCTCGATTGAAGTAAGGAGGTATTGAAAACGCATAGAGCAAGCTATTTTCATAGGCATAGAAACGAATATCGAACCCATCGGTGTCGAAAAGGGCATATCGGGCAGTGAAGGAAAAGGGAGAGCCCACAGGTTTAAATAATACATCCTGATGCATTTGGAAACCATTTTGCCTACCTGTTCCATCATCAAAATATCCCACATGCACTCTGCTACGAAGTTCAAGGCTTTTATTGATTTTGTTACTTACGTGAAATTTAAATTGAGTAAGTTGCGAGGTGACCAAAAAGTCAGATTTGGTAGTATTGGAAGGAGCATTCACATCCTTAAACTCGCTCCTGGCTTCTACGTAAATATCTAGTTTCCGCTTGATGCGATACGTAAGACGGGTACGGTACTCGTACCCCCGGGAAGGGGCATCAATCTGAAAGCGCAACCAGGGGTGTTGATAAAAATCAATGAAGCCGCTCCAGGTCCAACTCCTGTTAGGATGGAATTCCAGAGCCATATAAAGGCCGGTTTCATTATTCCCCTGGCTGGTTTCGGCAAAAACGTTGGAGTTAAGCGCCTGATAATCTCTGGGAAGATGGCGAAATAAGAGGCCAAAATCCAACTTTTTATCAAGCCCGATGAAAAGGCCGTTCACGGTAGCAATAGCTCCATTATCGCTTAAGGCGGTTTCGCCGAAAAAATGAAAGTTCTGATAGATGTAGGAATAGTCAATACTGGTATTGAGCAGTCGGTCTCCATTAAAATAAAAACGATTGTAGGGTTGAGGCCTGCGCGTAAGTTTTTTATCGAATTGATCATAAAGGGCATTGGCACTCAGCGAGAAACGGCGGCTCCGATATTGAATGGCTCCTCCGAAAGTGGTTTGCTCAATCGCATTTTCATCGGCAATTTCAGTAGTCGTACGGTGAAGGCCAGATTGAAGCAGGGAAGAAAACTGTGCGACGGCTTCATTATCCAGGAAAATGGTGTCGGTCAGGTTGCCATCTCTTTTTCTTTGCGAAGCAAAGGCAGTGACTTCCAGGCGGCTGCCCAGTCCAATCGTCGCAGCGGCTCCTCGCATAAAACCCGCTTCATTAACAGAAGAATAAGGCCGGATAGTACGCCCGGATTTCTTGATAGCTAATACCTGAGAAGACTTGGTGCCACCAAACCCTGAATGCAGGATCAAGCCTTGCCCGAGGCTGATCGAATAATCCCCTATGGCCAGGTTTTTCAGCCATTTATTGTAGTCTTTCATATAAAAGAAAGCAGAATAAAAGTCAAAGCCTTGTGTATTGCTGCCTTCGAAGAATTCCTCTCCGATATCTTTTTCAGCGGTAATCCCGTAGCTTAGCTTATTGGAGTAGCTGTGTCTGAAACGGGCATAAAAACGGTTAGGGTCCCCGAGGAAGTCGGGTTCTCCGGTTTCCGGATCAACTTTAAACCCTTCCTGCTCTTCCAGGAAGCGATTCCACCTCAGGTAGAGTTCGTTGGTTCCCTGGGTAATCATTTTCAAAGGGGATATTTGAAAATCATCGACATCTCCTTTAACAGTCACATAAGGAAGGATCTGTTCAATAAACTCCAATTCAAAATCGGGAACGGCCTGGAGTTCATAAATAGCGATTAATTCCCCGGCTTCTTCCCGGTAGCTGATCAAATTGTTCGCCTGAATCTCAGAGAACCCAAGTTCAAGCAGCTCTTTTACTGAAGCCTTATTTAGATTGAGCGGCTTACGTTGATAGTAGTTAAGATCTTCGAAAAGCGTATTAAAATCGAAATCTATTGTTGAGGGCGGATCTTGAGATTGGATAACATCCTCGATGAAGTCCTGATTATCTAGTTCAGCATCAGGAGGAAGCGTGTCTATCTGAGTATAAGCAGAAGGTGCCAGTCCAAATAGGAGTAGTATAAAAAAATGAAATCGATTCAAGCTTGAATTCATATTTTTTTGGGTTTAGCTCCAAAAGTAATAAATTTTAGCATACAAGCTAGGTTAAAATGTGTTTACTTTGTACAAATTTTGCAGACTTTTGGGATACCCTCAATGATTAAGTATAAACTTTGATAAATAATGAGTATTTCTAGGTTTAACGCGATCGATACCATTCTAAATCGATCAAACTTTGAGAATGATTTTCTAGATTCTCCTACTGAAGCAATTTCGGCGTTTTTCGGTCAGAATGTATTTAATGAGAAAGCAATGCGCGAATATTTGCCCGAAGAGGCCTATTTAGGTGTAAAAGAAGCTATTCAGGCGGGAAGCAAACTTTCCAGAGAAGTGGCAAATGTGGTCGCTTCGGCCATGAAAAGATGGGCCATGGATAAAGGCGCTACGCATTACGCGCATTGGTTTCAACCGCTTACCGGCAGGACTGCTGAGAAACACGACTCTTTCTTTACTTTAAATAGAGATGGCAAGCCAGTTGAGGAATTTGGAGGAGATGAATTGGCTCAACAGGAACCCGATGGATCTAGCTTCCCCGGAGGAGGACTGCGTTCTACCTTCGAAGCACGTGGATACACAGCGTGGGATCCTTCCTCGCCAGCTTTTATTCTGGAAGTAGGGGAGGGTAAAACCCTTTGTATTCCTACAATATTCGTTACTTATTCAGGAGATGCACTGGATTATAAATTGCCGCTTTTAAAATCTCAGGCATATCTTGAGCAAGCTGCGATTCCTGTATGTCAATTCTTTGACCCGGAAGTGAATAAGGTATTTGCTACTCTTGGCTGGGAGCAGGAATATTTCCTTATCGATGAAGCACTGTTCAATGCCCGCCCGGATTTGGTGATGGCTGGAAGAACCCTTATCGGTATGCACTCCTCCAAAGGGCAGCAATTGGATGATCATTACTTTGGTTCCATCCCGGAGCGTGTGTATGCTTTTATGCGTGATCTTGAAACCGAATGCCATAAATTGGGTATCCCGGTAAGAACGCGCCACAATGAAGTTGGGCCGGGCCAATATGAATTGGCGCCGATGTTTGAAGAGGTGAACGTAGCCGTTGATCACAATCAGTTGCTTATGGATATGATGGATCGTGTAGCGAAAAGACATCGCCTGCGTGCCATTTTACATGAAAAACCGTTTGAGGGTGTCAATGGATCGGGTAAGCACAACAACTGGTCCCTGGGAACCAATACCGGTAAAAACCTGCTATCTCCAGGCCAAAATCCAGGTAAAAACCTCCGTTTTCTTACCTTTTTTGTCAACACCATACGCGCAGTGTTTGAATATGCCGATATTCTCAGAGCTAGCGTCGCTTCTGTTGCTAACGATCACCGCCTGGGGGCCAATGAAGCTCCTCCTGCTATCGTTTCGGTGTTTATTGGTGATGTGATGACCAAGATCCTGAATCAGATCAAAGAGGGGGAAACGACCAAAAAGGATGTTAAGATCGTCTTGGACCTTCTGAGCAAAGTGCCTAATCTGGAGTTAGATAATACGGATAGAAACCGTACCTCACCATTCGCCTTCACCGGAAATAAGTTTGAAATACGGATGGTCGGTTCTAGCATGAATTGCGCTTCTCCTATGACTGCCATCAATACCATGATGGGGCTGCAGCTCAATCGTTTTCATAAAGAAGTTAGTAAACTCATAGAGCAGGGCATGGATCAGGATGCTGCAATACTGACCGTGTTGAAACGCTACATTGAGGAAGCTCAGCCCGTTTTGTTTGAAGGTGATAATTACAGCCAGTCGTGGAAAGATGAGGCGGAACAAAGAGGTTTGAGCAATTTGGTGGATACGCCTGGTGCGCTTAAATCTTATGTGTCTGAAAAAGGGGAGGAACTTTTCGTGCAAACGGGTATTTTCACAAATAAAGAACTTCATGCCCACTACGAAGTAATGCTGGAAAATTATTCCATTAAAATGGACATAGAGTCCAGAACTTTGGAAGAGCTTTGCATGAATTATGTAATCCCGGCTGCAATTGATTACCAATCAAGCTTGCTGGATAACATCATTAGCATGCGGGAAGCTGATTTTGGAGAAGAAACTTACGCTTTCCAGAAAAAACTGGTTGAAAGGGTCTCTAAAAACCTGATCGGTTTGGATGCTGCTTTTTCAATTCTGATAGATGCACGGGAAAAAGCCGGCCAAACTGCTACTGCTCACGAAGCAGCGGAAATCTATGGGAAGGAAGTCAAAACTCAAATGGAGAAGATCCGTGAATATGCGGATGATCTTGAGTATTTGATCGAAGATAAAGAATGGCCTTTGGTAAAATACAGGGAGATGATGTTTATTAAATAGGAACAAACATGGGGCATCCCGAATTTTCGGGATGACCCATGTTTTTAAAAAAAATATTTATAAAAAATTGTTAATCAATAGCCTATCTACTTTGGTTCTGGATGATTTCAATTGGTAAATATTTTAAGAATAAAAGGCAGGCCTAATTTCTTCTGAGTAGTGCTAGCATCAATGTCGTCAACTTAAGCTCTTTATAGCCCGGCACTTCAGTGCCGGTGGAACTACACCTGGCGCTAAAGCGCCAGGCAAAGAAAAGCATAAGTTGACGACATTAGCGGAAGCCCGGCTTCTCATTTTGAAGTTCCACACAATTTGCCAAAGAACGTTAATTACGCTGACAATAGGAACCAAGTAACATTTTAGTTACTGCTTCACGAAGGAAACAACTATGATTTCTTCTGTTTCTTCAAACTTTATTTTCATCCAATACATGCCCTTCGCTAAGTTGTGCAGGTTGATTTCAAAATTGGACTGATTAAGGTTTGAACTATCTTTGCTATCCAAAATTCTTCCATAAATATCCAGAATTTCTATTTGATCTATCTTGTTCGTTGTATTCACTGTAATTCGATCCTGAGCAGGATTTGGGAACAAAACCACACTATTGTGCCCACTTGAAGAATTTATTAAATTATTGATAACAAAAGGCAATGGATCAGAGCTGGAAATACAGCCATTGAAATCCATTACTTCAACCCTATATTCTCCATTTTCCTGAGGAACATAAAAGGCATCTTCTGCCCCCGGGATGATTTCATTATCCTTAAACCATTGGTATGACATGGCTGAGCTTGAAAAAATAGTGTCTCCTGAAACGCTTAATTCGGGTGGGGTTACATCAAAAACACTTACTGAAAAATCAGCATTACTGTAACATCCAAATATGGACGTCACCGCCAAATGATAAATGCCCGCAGAAAAAACTTCCAAAAAAGAGGTGTCAGAAAGTATATTGCCATTACTGTCCATCCAGGTCCAGATGGAATCGGTGTTACTCTCATCAAGGATTAACAAACCACTTTCTCCGGGGCAAAACGGAATATTTTGTTCAGTAACTGCTGTAGAAGGTGGTAGAATGCCAGTTATCTCAGCTGTATCCGATTGTATAGAACATCCTTGGGGAGTAGTGAAAAACAGATAGTAAGATCCCGCTTCAAATACTTCGATTTCGGAAGCGTTCATTGGAAAAACGACCCCATCTTTGTACCATTCATAATCCGCCATTCCTTCGGGCCCCTGAATCAGGGCACTCTCGCCTTCACACAAGTAATTTGGGTATTGTAAAGGCACTACCGGATCGTCTTCAAATAACGTTATAGTTGTGAGCGGAGAGGAAAAAGAACAAGCACTTAATGAAACAGTCAGATGATAATTACCGGGATCACCTACAAAAACCTCGCTGGCGTCTGAAATTAAACTACCATTGAGATACCATGCATAACTGTCGGCAACGATTGGGCTTGCAAATAAAACCAGCTCATTTGGACATAAGAAGTACTCGTCCGGCCAGTCACTAAATTCCGGCGCCTCCTGCAGATCCAACTGAAATGGTAAAGATTGTCCTGTACAAAAGTTATTTGCTGCTTCTATCTCCAAAGTGTAAATTCCAGGGGAATTAACTACAAGGACATTTGTGTCAACCCCGTTCAATAAAGTATCATTTTTAAACCAGAAGAATTGGGAAGCATTGGCATCTGTACTCAAAACCGTACTTTCCCCTTCGCAAATTGTATTTCCGGTGCTGGAGCTTATTTCCGGAGCTTCAACAGTAGGAGGGAGGATGGTGTCGAGCTGAATGCTATCAGCACTCAGAATAAAAAGCCCCCCATTGATATCTGATGCAAGGATGAGTCCTGAGGGCAAAAAGGGATAAACACCCCAGCAACCGAAGTAACCATTGTAGTCGTCATTGGTAGGATGCGTGTCATAATAGGCAATACGTTGAGGATCTAAAGGGTCGCTGAAGTCATAAATTTGAACACCATCTTCATAGTAGGAGACAATCAGGTAATCGCCCCGGAAAAAAGGGTTGTGAGGAGTGGCTCCCAGATGTTGAGGAGCTTCCAAAGGCTCTTTAAAAGTAAGCTTCGTTTCAATATTGTTCTGATTCAATTCCGACAGATCGACGACAGAGAGAGGCAGTCCGGTTGGTACTTCCTCTGCAAAAACGGCATAGGGACGATTATCCATGGCCCAACTACTGTGATTGTAACCCGATGAACCTACAGAAGCAATGGCTTGTGGGTTTTGAGGATCTTTTACATCCCAAACATAAAAACCATTGTAAGCGTGCGAACCAAATGCAGTATCATTTCGAACATATATGTCGTGTACATATCCTCCCGGAGAGAGGTTTACAGAAGCCAATAAGGTAGGATTATCCGGGTCGGTATCAATGTCTAAAATGATTACTCCATTGCTTTGGGTATTACTTCCCACCACATACAATCGCCCATTATCTACGAAAATGTTATGAGCACGACTAAAAAAGTCTGTACTCTGATAAGTTTTTGTAACGGAGTTGGGCAAATCGCTCAGGTCAAAGATCATTAGCCCCTCCCCGCAGCCGTCACAAATGGAATAAGCTCTGTTGCGATAGGTTTTCATGTCCCTCCATGTGGTGACATTTCCTCCCGGAAAAGAATTTACTTCCACCGGATTTTCAGGGTCATTCAAATCAAAAAAATGCACTTTGGCTGCGGAGCCCAGGATGGCATATTCCCGGCCTTCACAATCTACGTACCCCCATATATCATTAAATTCCCTGGTGCCGGCAGTGGGCAAGGTATCCGGGTCCCATTGTGCAATTAAGCTCATGTTGAGCGACTGCTGGGCCAGGGTAAAGGAAGAAGCAGCTAAAAATAACACTATAAAAGGTAAAAACTTTTTCATCATTGTTCGTTTTAAATTTACACCGAAATTAATAAAAATTTCTTTTCTTTAGCTTTCAAGTTTTTAGCGGAGGGCTTTACTTTTGAGCACCTCCTACCTTTTACGCTTAATCTAAATCTTACACTATGAATAAAGTAGTAGCAAATGCACACGAAGCTATTCAGGGAATTGAGAGTGGAATGACGCTCATGCTTGGCGGCTTCGGTCTTTGTGGTATTCCTGAGAATTGTATTGCCGCCCTTACAGAAAAAGAGATTTATGACCTAACCTGTATTTCAAACAATGCAGGAGTAGATGATTTTGGCCTGGGATTGCTTCTTCAAAAGCGACAGATCAAGAAAATGATCTCTTCTTATGTGGGTGAAAATGCCGAGTTTGAACGTCAAATGCTGACTGGAGAGCTGGAAGTGGAATTGATTCCTCAGGGTACACTGGCAGCTCGTTGTTATGCCACAGGGGCAGGTATCCCGGCTTTTTATACACCGGCAGGCTTTGGCACCGAAGTCGCTGAAGGCAAAGATATTCGCTATTTCGACGGCAAGCCATTCGTTATGGAACGCTCTTTCGAAGCTGAATTTGCTATCGTAAAAGCTTGGAAAGGCGATCATTATGGCAACCTGCTCTACAAAGGAACCGCCCGGAATTTTAATCCGGCTATGGCTATGGGGGGAAAGATCACTATCGCTGAGGTGGAAGAACTGGTAGAACCCGGAGAGTTAGATCCCAACTTCATTCATACTCCGGGCATTTTTGTCCAGCGAATTTTTCAGGGAGAACGTTTTGAAAAACGCATTGAAAAACGAACGCTTAGGGAGCGGGTTTAGAAGGTTGGAATTTATGAAGTTCCATTTTTTTACAATTTCTGTCGAAGGACTAAATAAACTAAAACATGTTAGATAAAAACGGTATTGCCAAAAGAATAGCCAAAGAACTTCACGATGGTTGGTATGTTAACCTGGGGATTGGCATTCCCACCCTGATTGCTAACCATGTGCCAGAAGGCATACAAGTGACCTTTCAGTCTGAAAATGGCATTTTAGGTATGGGGCCTTTTCCTTATGAAGATGAAGTAGATCCCGATCTGATCAATGCGGGGAAGCAAACCATCACTGCTTTGCCCGGGGCTGCTATATTTGATTCTGCGACCAGCTTCGCCATGATTCGTGGTCAACATATCCAGATGACTGTCCTGGGAGCTATGGAAGTATCTGATAATGGAGATATTGCCAACTGGAAAATCCCGGGTAAAATGGTTAAAGGCATGGGAGGAGCAATGGATCTTGTAGCCGCTGCGGACAATATCATTGTGGCAATGATGCATACCAATAAGCGCGGAGAATCCAAGTTGCTGCGGAAGTGTACCTTGCCACTCACCGGTGTGCGTTGCGTTAGAAGAATAGTGACGAATATGGCGGTACTGGATGTTTGCCCGGATGGGTTTAAATTAATCGAAAGAGCACCCGGCGTATCTGTGGATCAAATCAAAGAAGCTACAGAGGGGCGGTTAGTTGTGGAGGGAGAGGTGCCTGAAATGATCGTCTGAGCTGATTTTTGATTATGATTCGGATGCGAAAAGCAAGGGCTGCCTCCCGAGCCAAACGAATTACTCATGAGGCAGCCCTTGCTTTTCGCATCCGAATCAGACAAATAAATGCCTACTGAGGCAATTATTCTATTGCTTTACCTTTGAATTCGTTATATTTTTTTAAAATTAGTTTCAAAATTAAATTTTTTTAATTATTTTTGTTTACAACTTATTTTGCTAGACTGCCGCAAACAGACCACTTACGCAATAGCTTCTAAGTGTTCCGTTAAGGTATATACTAAGCAGAAACTAGTGAACGTTATTTACCTAACAAATTTAATTCTGATGCAAAGTAAAGTTTTTATAACCTCTATTAGTTTATTCCTTTTCGCTTGTATGGCATTTTCTCTACAAGCACAGGTAGAGCAATTATCAAAGAGCGAAGAAAAAAAATGGAAAGACCAAGCGAAGGAGTACAAAAAAAATCCGGCAGCTCTGAAAGCTCTGGTGGATGAAAAAGAAACCTTGAGAAGAGAAAATCTTGAACTGGAAGATCGCCTGGATCTTGCAGAATCCGAAGTAGAGCAAAAAGATGAAGTAATTGCTCAGCTGCGTCGCGAAGTGGCTTCGCTTAATGACGAAATTGAGTCCGTAACTTCTATGCTGGATGATGAACCAACCACACCAGTTCAACCGGATACTGATTTCGAAATCGATCAAGGTCAGGAAATGCTTGATGGCGTAGTCTTTAAAGTACAAATCGGAGCCTATGCTGAACGAAGAATTGACGAGGATCTGGATACTTCCGCTGACTTTGGCCTGGAAGATCAAGGGGGGCTCCAAAAGATCGTTATCGGGCAGTTCAGAGATATTTACAAAGCAGAACAATTACGTGATAACTTAATAGCTATGGGGCTTAAAGATGCTTGGGTTGTGGCTTATCGTGACGGCCGGCGCATCTCCGTAAAAGAGGCCCTTGGTGGGTAATAATCAGGTTAAAATTTAAAGACAAAGAGGCTGCCTCATGAAAGTATATTTGTCGCGATCGGCAGGATATTTTCTTTTTTGAAATTTTTACTAAAAATTTCAAAAAAGATTCTAGATGATTTCATTTGGTCGAAATTAATTTGGGAAGTCCTTAAATCAGGCCGTTAGGCCTGCCTGATCGTAGCCCTGGGTTCTCCCAGGGTTATAAGATA
>CAZHZT010000161.1:0-11171 GCA_964537285.1 uncultured Saprospiraceae bacterium
CATTTTTTAACGGCTGCCAGCCTGTCAAAAAGCTAAATTGAATAAGGCCGGTCCTGAGATATTGATTTACAGCATCTATTACTAATTATTGTGATAACATGAAGTTCCACACAATTTGTCAAAGAACTAAAAATTAATACCCAACCATTTTTACTTTTATTGTCGTCTATGAGGTTAAAAGAAATTAAATTCACAGATTAGGTTTGATGAATGAACATCTTTCGGTATCGGAAAAGGAGATCGTAGACGGCTGCATTAACAATGACCGGTATTATCAGGAATTGCTCTACAAGCGGTTTTTCCCGACTATGTACAGTCTTTGCCTCCGCTATGCCAAAGAGGAAAGTAAAGCCTTGGAAATCCTCAATGCCGCCTTTCTCAGGGTGTTTAAGAAATTGGATACTTTCCAGTTTAAAGGCTCCTTGGAAGGGTGGGTGCGTAAACTTATTTATCATGCCATTTCCGATTATTTTAAAAAAGAAAATCGCCGGCCGACCGTCATCTCCATCAACGACAATGTACTGAATAAACCAAGTAATTTATCGGCTTTGGATCCTTTGTACATGCAGGACCTCCTGCAGTTAGTAGAGCATTTATCTCCTTTGACTAAGAAAGTGTTTCAATTGTATGCCATCGAAGGTTTTTCCCATGCGGAGATTGCAGAGACTCTTGGTATGAGTGTGGGAACTTCTAAGTGGCATTTATCCAATGCCCGTAAAAAGCTAAAGTATTTAATTAGTAAAGACAAGGAACTGGGACGTTATGCAGGATAATTTTAAATCGAATTCAAGTGGTTTTCAAGATCATGGTCAAGCCTCCGAGAAGGGCTGGGCTGCCATGCAACAGCTTCTCGATAAGGAGATGCCGGTAGGTGAAAACAAGAAAAAACGAAGAGGCGCTTTCATCTGGTGGTTCAACGGCAGTGCTGCAGTGTTGTTTCTGCTGCTCTTCCTATGGCTGGGGACTCAGAAGCTCCCCTTGGAGAAGAAGCAATCTACTGCCTTAGGTGAGCTTTTTGTTGAATTGGAATCTGAACAATTCGAAGGAACTTCCGACCTCGGGAATGGTGGAAATGACAATGGCAATGGTGCGCTTGAAAATACAAATCACAAAAGAGTACAAAGAAATAGCATATTGCCTGTCAAAAAACTTCAAAACCAGGTTGATGAAGAAAAGAAAGACATTGGAAGTATTTCTGAGACAGAAAGAGAACAAGTTTTTAATGAAAGAGACACAGGGCCTTCCTCGGAAGGTGCTATAAAAAAGGATAGTAAATCAACCTTTCTGGCCTTGGAAAGAAAGATGCTATTGGTTTCTTCCATGCCATTATTCCCGGAAGCAACTCCTGAAGTGGAACCTATTCGAAAGGCAGGTAAGCTCCGGAAGCTTGCTTTAGATGTTCAAAGCGGAGCCGGTTTTATCGATGGTAGTTTCCCTCGTTTATTTCAAGGAGGTACGCGCTTGGTTTATGCTATCAATGATCAATGGAGTGTTCATCTCGGAGCTCAATTCACTTCCTTCCAAAAAACATTCCGTTCTACCAATAATGTGATTGAAGTATTAGAAGCGGCAGATACCTTGGTTGTTGTAGAGGAGGGCCAAACGCCTACAAATGTTTTTACCAATAGGTTTAATATCGAAAATGAACGCACTTTCCGGTTTTCCTATCTTCAAGTTCCGGTAGGAGGGGCATATCAATTTCATCCCAATTGGAGAATCTTTGGAGAAGTGCAAGCAAGTTTATTAATTCGGGAGAGGGAATTAGAGACTTCTTCGAAAGTAACTTCAGGTACTTTCATGTCTTTAGAGGCTGAGAGAGATGTAAGTGGTGATTCCGGCGATGTCCAGCCATTTAAAAAGCTTTCTTTCTGGGCTTCGGGAGGCATTGCTTATACCTTACCCATTCCCTTGGAAATAAGGCTTCAATATGCTCAGAGTTTGGGTAAGCTGAATGATGCGAATTTTGGTTTTCAATCGCTTGTTTTAGGGCTAGGGTATAGGTTCTAATGACCACGATTTCTGAGGATTATTAGGATTGTCCACGATTAGATGTTCAGTAAGTACCATTATTTGATTGTGGTTAATCCTAATAATCCTCATTAATTGCGCTTATTGGTAGGGCATCAGTTTCGAAGTCGAAAGCAAGCGATAGCTATCTTGAAATAATTAATTTCCTAAACATTCAGCTTTAAGGGCTTCCTAATAGCACAGACGCTATTCTAAGCTTTTCCCTCACTGATCCTTAAACTTTCATCTTTTCTCCTCTCTAAAGTGACCCTTCTGTGGATAAAAAGTCCAAAAAGGAGGTTTAGGAACGTTTAAATAATAACTTCGACTTTTTGACTGCTTCTTTTGGTGCTTTGCCGCGTTGCGAATACTCGCCGTAGCTTCCAGCTACGCCTGCGTTTCGCGCCTTGCCAAGCACCAAAAGAACCTACTCAAAATTGTCCAATTTATTATTTAAACGTTCCTAAAAAGAAAAAATCTTTTTAACCTTTGTGGCGTTTAGGAGAATGATATGATTAGATACTACGTAAAAGAAGACCGGAAAATACAGGAAGTCAATGATCCCAGATCCAAATGCTGGGTGAATATTGCGCCGCCTTTCAGCCATGAAGAGCTGGAAGAGGTCGCTAACCTGTTTGAAATACCACTAGACTTTTTGACTGATTCTCTGGATATTGATGAGCGATCGCGTTACGAACGGGAAGAAGATGTGCGGCTTATTGTGGTTAATACGCCAGTATTAAATGAGTTGGACTCTGAAAATGAGGCTATTTATTTGACGGTTCCGATCGGTATTATTCTGACCCTCGAACATATTATTACCATTACGGCCTACGATAATCCGGTATTACAACTCTTTCTGGATAATAAAATTAAGAACTTTAATCCAGCCGATGAACGGCAATTTGTGCTTCAAATCCTGGAGCACAATGTATATCGCTTTTTGACCTGCCTGAAAAAACTCAACCTGAAGCGCAATTTGATTGAAAAGGAATTGTATGACTCCAGTCGAAATAAAGAGTTAAAACAGCTGTTAAGTATAGAAAAAAGTTTGGTTTATTTCGTGAACTCCTTAAGTGCGAATGAACTATTGAAGATGAAAATGAAGCGATCGGATTTTTTGAAGATTCGCGATGACGAAGACAAGACCGATCTTTTTGAAGATATAATCATTGACAATAGCCAGGCCCTCGAAATGTCAAATGTTTATACCAATATCCTAAATGGTACAATGGAGGCCTACGCATCTATTATTTCCAATAATCTGAACATTGTTATCCAGCGATTAACTTTAATTACCATTATTTTGATGGTGCCTACCTTGGTTGCCAGTTATTATGGAATGAACGTTCAAGGGTTGCCTTTGAAGAATGATCCTAATGCGTTTTACTACATTATTATTATTTCTTTGGTAGTTAGTTTGCTGCTTGCCTGGTTTTTCCGCCGAAAGCGGTTGTTTTAACAGCCCGTTTCTGTGGTAACTTTATGATTACCAAGAATTAAAATATCTACTTCCCTCGATTTATCACCTTTTTGATTATATGTGCCGTGTTTTTCCACAGTGAGTTATCCACATTGTGGAAAATGTTGTTAACATGGAATAGGTGTTGTTTTTCAAGGGTTTAAGTTACTTATCCACAGCTGTGGAAAACTAATTCGCCAAAATTTTTCCAAAAGGCTTACCTTAGTGTTATCAAATAGATCATATAATTGATTTCTTTATTGAGAAAATAATTTTGGGCTTGGATAACTTCATTAGTTAAGGAACTTCTAATCGTCGAAACCTTTAGATCTTATCTTGTCCCTTATAATAATCAATTATCGTAATCTATGACTGCGATACGGTGCGCTCGAACTATAAAGTTATTTTTAAATTATTTTTAATAAAAAACAGAAATACCCAAAATCATATATAATATGTCAGAAGTGTTAGAACCTATATTACAAGATAATCCCAACCGCTTTGTCCTTTTCCCGATCAAGCATCACGATATTTGGAAATTTTACAAGCAAGCAGAAGCTGGCTTTTGGACTGCCGAGGAGATCGACCTTTCTCAAGATTTAACCGACTGGGAAAACCTATCCGATAATGAACGTCACTTTGTAAAGCATGTATTAGCCTTTTTTGCAGCAAGTGACGGGATCGTGAACGAGAACCTGGCAGAGAACTTCGTCAATGAAGTACAATATACAGAAGCTAAGTTTTTCTATGGCTTCCAGATTATGATGGAAAATATCCATTCGGAAACCTATTCCTTACTCATCGACACTTATATCAAAGAGGATAAGGAAAAGGATTATCTGTTCAATGCTATTGAAAATCTGGAATGTGTGTCTAAGAAAGCAAATTGGGCTTTGCGCTGGATCGAAAACGGCTCCTTTGCTGAACGTTTAATTGCTTTTGCTGCCGTGGAAGGTATCTTTTTCTCCGGCTCTTTTTGCTCTATTTTCTGGTTGAAAAAGCGTGGCTTAATGCCCGGCCTTTCGTTTTCAAATGAGTTGATCTCCAGAGATGAAGGAATGCATTGTGATTTTGCTTGCCTTCTTTACAATGATCATGTCAATAATAAGTTGCCTAAAGAAACGATCGAATCTATTATTCGCGATGCTGTAGAGATTGAACAAGAGTTTGTGACTGATGCTTTGCCTGTAAACTTAATTGGCATGAACTCCGAGTTGATGTGCCAGTACATCGAATTCGTCGCCGACCGCCTATTGAGCTCTTTAGGAAATCCAAAAATCTACAATGTGGAAAATCCATTCCCATGGATGGATATGATTTCCCTCCAGGGTAAAACCAATTTCTTTGAAAAAAGAGTGGGCGATTACCAAAAGTCTGGAGTCATGGCTGATAAAAGCAAACAAGTATTCTCCCTTGACGAAGACTTTTAGTAGCAACTTCAAATGCGATTAAATGGGGAACGATTAAGAGAGGCCTTCTGCCATCATTTCTGGACAGATGCCCTAGGCGTTCACCATTCACCGCTCACCGTTTCCCGTTCACCGCAATTATATTAATTGAGCAAGTTTAATAATTCATTTTAACCCTTAACCTAAGTAGTTCACGGAATTAAACCACATAAACTATCGATGCCCTTGGCAGGAAGAGGAAGGTTTTTGAGTTGGAGATCGACACTTTTTTGGGATTTTTCGAAGAAAAATCCCAAAAAAGTGTCGATCTCCAAGCAAAAAATGCTTCTACAGAGGGCAAAGATTATTTATTCAGTCTAATTCCGCGAACTACTTAAAAAAAAATTAGTGTTATGCAAGTCATAAAAAGAAGTGGAAAAAGAGAGGATGTAAGCTTTGATAAGATTACGGCGCGCATCAAAAAATTGTGTTACAATCTCGACACAGATTACATCGATTATATTGAAATCGCCAAAAAAGTTATTCAGGGCCTTTATGATGGTGTTACTACTACTGCTCTGGATAATCTAGCTGCGGAAACGGCTGCAACAATGGCGGCACAACATCCTGATTATGCATTGTTGGCGGCCAGAATCGCTATCTCCAATCTTCATAAAAGCACTACCAAATCTTTTTCTGACACTATGGAGGATCTCTATAATTATATAGATCCGAAAACAGATGAAAAAGCCGGTCTGATAAGTGAAGAAGTAATAGCGGTTATTCGTGAAAATGCTGATAAGCTTGATTCGGCTATCATTTATGATCGCGACTATAATTTCGATTACTTTGGATTCAAAACCCTGGAACGTTCTTATTTGCTCCGTATGAATGGCGAAGTCGTAGAACGTCCGCAGCACATGCTTATGCGTGCTGCCATTGGAATTCACGGTGAAGATATCGAATCGGCTATCGAAACCTATAATTACATGTCGGAAAAATGGTTTATCCATGCGACTCCGACTTTATTCAATGCCGGTACTCCTAAACCTCAGCTTTCTTCCTGCTTCCTGTTGTCAATGACTGAAGATAGTATTTCAGGAATATTCGAGACTTTATCCCGTTGTGCAAAAATCTCTCAATCTGCTGGGGGGATAGGTTTAAGCATTCACAATATTCGCGCAAAAGGTAGTTACATTAAAGGTACCGGAGGCACTTCTAATGGTATCATCCCAATGCTTCGAGTATACAATGATACAGCCAGATATGTAGATCAGGGCGGTGGAAAACGGAAAGGAGCTTTTGCGGTTTACCTGGAGCCCTGGCATGCTGATATACAAGATTTTCTTGAGCTGAAAAAGAACCACGGCAAGGAAGAAATGCGTGCTCGCGACCTGTTCTATGCCATGTGGATTTCAGACTTATTTATGGAGCGTGTAAAGAATAATGAAGATTGGTCTTTGTTCTGCCCAAATGAAGCGCCCGGTTTATTTGATTGTTACGGAGGAGAGTTTGAAGCGCTTTATCATAAATACGAGCAAGAGGGAAGAGCGCGCAAAGTAATAAAGGCACAGGACTTATGGTTCGAGATCCTGGAATCTCAAATAGAGACGGGCACTCCTTACATCCTATACAAGGATGCAGCAAATAGAAAATCCAATCAGAAGAATCTAGGAACTATTCGCTCCAGTAATTTATGCACAGAGATCATTGAGTATACGGCCCCTGATGAGGTAGCGGTATGTAATCTGGCTTCTATAGCGCTTTCAAAATTCGTTTCTGAAGATGGAATATTTGATTTCGATGAGCTTTTCAAAATTGCAAGAGTAGTTACGAGGAATCTCAACAAAATAATAGACGTAAACTACTACCCGATTGAAGAAGCGCGCAACTCCAACATGCGCCACCGTCCAATTGGTATAGGGGTTCAGGGTTTGGCCGATGCGTTCATTAAGATGCGATTCCCATTTGACAGTTCGGAGGCTAAGAAGCTAAATAAAGAGATTTTTGAAACCATTTATTTTGGAGCTTTAACGGAGTCTTGTGCTCAAGCAGAAAAGCATGGGGCTTACCAGTCGTTTAAAGGTTCTCCGATTAGTAAGGGAGAGTTCCAGTTCGATATGTGGGGAGTGAGTCCTTCAGATCGTTGGGACTGGGAGGGCTTACGCAAAAAAATCAAGAAGCATGGCGTTCGAAACAGCTTGTTGCTAGCACCCATGCCAACAGCCTCTACTTCCCAGATTTTGGGTAATAATGAGTGTTTTGAACCCTATACTTCTAATATTTATACCCGCCGTACCCTGTCCGGTGAATTTATTGTGGTCAATAAGCATTTACTTAAAGACCTGATTCGCCTGGGATTATGGGATGAAAATATGAAGCAGCGCATTATGGCTGCCAATGGTTCCATTCAGGAGATTCCCGAAATACCTCAGGAACTGAGAAATCTTTACAAGACTTCCTACGAGTTAAGCCAACGAGTGATTATTGATATGGCTGCCGATCGCGGAGCTTTTATTTGCCAGAGTCAGAGTATGAATTTATTCGTTGAGAATCCAAACTTTGGCAAATTGTCTTCTATGCATTTTTATGCCTGGCAGAAGGGCTTAAAAACCGGGATGTATTACTTGCGTTCTAAAGCAGCAGTCGATCCGATTAAATTTACACTGAAAGATCAGTTTCAACGCGTTCGGGCAAAAGATGCCGAAGAAGAGCAGGCAAATTCTACACAAAATACCGGTAGCAGAAATGTGAAACCACAGGATGATAATACACAATATGCCAATGCTCAATCATGTAGTATTGATGACCCGGATTGTTTGATGTGTGGAAGCTAATGTTTGCGGTAAACGGGGAATGGCTAACGGTAAACGAAAAAAGTTTTATTAGGCCTTTGGTCTTATGAAGTAAACCGTTCCTCATTCCCCGTTGGCCGCAGGCCATTTGTCTTTTTTCCCTTCACTTATATTGAGTCAGCCTTTTTAAAGCCGGTAGTTCTTGAACTATCGGCTTTTTTTGTTCTTGTGCGCCAGGCATGGCGCAAGTCCCGAGTCCGCCTGGTCAGAGAGCTATGCGAAGAGCAGGCGGTCCTGGATGCCTTCAATAATAGAGGCGCATCGCACATGAATCTTGCTTTTCCCAAAAGGTACTTTGAATCGCTAGGCTTGGTAAGTCTGACTGGTATGATGGTTAGGCTGAACCGGTAGGTTAATTTTAGGAACCGATGTGATACGGAACTGTACGTCCGGTAGTGTGAGAGGGTCGAGACAAAGAAAGCTCCTTTGCCAATGGCATGTTTAAAAGTTATCTGTGTTTCATTCTACTCGATTAGAATACATATGATTTTGTATAAATGTTAAAAGTTGGCGCTTCGAAAAGAAATATGTTAAAAAACTGGACTTTTTGCAAATGATTCAGTTAATTTACGACTGTATATAGTAATACAATTTAATCACTCAAAAAACTGGAAAAACCTAGTCAAAAGCTACCTTACACAACCTACTACCTATACAACGTTTTCACTCACACATTTTAGTAACAATAATTAAAGCAAATCGAAACCTGTTTCTCCGGCAATCTAAATGCAATTGATTGCTATGGAGGGCTTTTTGCTTTTCGGATAACTTGAGATCATTGCTTCAGGTATATCCCTAAGAAATAGTGCCTTTTTGATTGGTAAACCATCAAAGGGATAGGGGGCTTTATGCTCTAAATAAATTGAAATAATCATAATCATTTAAGTTTCTATTGTATGTGTAATGACAGTATAAGGATGCAATTGCTATAGTGTTCAATTTCAGCCAATTATAAAGACCATAAAGCAAGTTTAGTTTTTCTGAGACTAATTAAGCCGTTCAGGGGCTATCGGCTCTTCAATTAAGTCTTAGTTCTATCAGAATTAGAAAAGATTATAGAACAATTCCGTTAAATCGAAATGAATTAAGCAATTTAAGGGAGAGGTGAATCTATCCGAAATAACAGAATGCATTCGATTTAGCCAGTAATAACTCATTTTTTAAATAACTTTTTTTAAACCCATTATGATGCAAATGCAAAATTTACCCGGAGAACTGATCAAGAACTGGCTTCTTGCATTAAGCAAACCATTATTCTTCTCTATCTTTTTATTGTCATTAATTTCAATGCATATAGCGGTTAGTGGGCAAACAACTGGCCAGTTTGCTCAATTGGTTAGTGTTACTCATGCATGTGGAACAGGAGGTACAGGATCTGTGGAGTTTGAAATTATAGGTAATCCCGATTTTTTCAATTATTATTGGTTACATGGTTCCCAAGAACTTTCCTTATCAGGACTTTCTCCAGGAATTTATACCTTGATTGTAGAAAACATTTGGAGTTGCTGGGAAGAATATGTCATTGAAATATTAACAACTGGAAATTGTGAACTATCCTATGAATTAATCGACCCAAACCGCCGGTGTCAAAAGTTGATCAATATTACAGTTACAAGCGATAGTATTCCTTTGCAAGAGCAAGCGCTCGATATAGTATGGAGCGATGGTGATAATTCAGGGCTAACGAGAACAGTGTCCACAGCAATAGAAGCTGATTATTGCGTGACGATTTCAGTAACGGATTCCTCTGGCACTTGTTGCATCCTCAACCAATGCATTCATATCAACAAGGATTCATATTGTTCCTACGATGGTCCTGTAATAGTTGTAAATGAGTATAATCGAAATAAAGAAGGTAAAGAACAGTATTTGGAATTACTAGTTGCCGGAGAAGGCGAATGCGGAGATACATTTGATTTAAGAGGATATCATATTGATGATAATAATGGATATTTAATTCCAGCAAATTCATTTGTGAATTCCTTTAATTTAGAGAAAATTGGAGTAGACCTTGGCTATCTAACTTTTTCTCAGGCAGAGTCATGGGCTAGTGTTCCAACTGGAAGCTTAATTATAATTTACTCAGAAAATGGGACAAAACACGATTCTATTCCGGCTGATGATCCAGCGGACAATAATCAGGACGGAGTCTATGTACTTGCTGCCAACAATGATGCTTATCTTTCAGCTAAATCCGGCAAATGGAACCAAGCTGAAAAAGAAATGGAATACACTGGAAGCTATACCACGCCGAAGTGGGACTTATTGGAGCTAAATGAAAAAGCTGACGGTATCCAAATTAGACAACCCACTAGTGAGTTCGAACACGGTGTGAGTTTAGGATTAACGGGCTTTTCCGCCAAAAATAATTTTCCTCTTTGGATTACTTCTTATAGCTATTCCTCTTACCATTGTCAGTTTGTATTGAGTGATCCAATGAATAAACTAGACTTTACCTGCACTGATGGCCAAGATGGCTCCCATACGCCCGGGACAGCCAATAGTCAGGAAAATGCAGCACTTATCAATTTTCTAAAAACCTGTTCAGATACCATACAAAGTTTCACGAATCTGGATAGTCGGTCAAAGAATAGTTTTGGAAAAACAATTCCCAGTAAGGAAGATAAACTGAAAATTTTTCCAAACCCCTTCCAATCCATATTTACACTCGATATCAATTCTAATGTTTCAGGGTTAGGTCTATTAACTATATATTCAGTCTCTGGACAATTAGTGTTTTCCCAAAAATATAGTTGCACAAAAGGAAATAACCGCTTTGAAATCCAACCTGTTCTAGCATCCGGAATTTATCATGTTCGCTTTGAATTTCCTTCTTCGCAAATTAAGTATACCCGATTAGCAAAGACAAACCTTTAAACTTCCATTTGTAAACCTAGTAACCCATATATCCATGATTACTCAAAATTTAAAACTAATCATTGCCTGGCTTTTATTAACTGTCAGTTCCCTTTCTGTGTTTGCACAACAAGATTGTTTATTTCCAAATATTGATTCCATGCTGAATGAACAGCTAACAGAAATGGGAGATGATAGCGGCTGTCCAAGTTCTGTATTATCTGATTCATTATCGTGGGATCAAATGTTAGAAGATGCAGAAAATCTTCAACCAAATGACACCCTGTGGAATGGAATCACCGTAGATGAATTGCAGGATTTTTATAATAATCAGGATTCAACCTCTCCTACTTATGGATATCCAATGTCAGAAGAGCAAATTGTTGCACTTACAAATATGTTAGGAAACAACTACGACTTATCAGAGCTTGCAGATTGTTATAGTTTTAATTGCAATGAAATAAACTTAAATTTCACTGCTCCTTTAGATTCCTTGTTACAAAATCTAACCCAGCTAGATAGTATAATTGGCACAATTGATCCAGACGTACTGATGTTCCCCCAAAAAAAAGGACAGCGGAAATTTCCTAACTTAGTCAAAAA
>CAZHZT010000162.1:0-11101 GCA_964537285.1 uncultured Saprospiraceae bacterium
AACAAGAATTATTTTTCCCAATCCGACAGGCTAGTTAAACATGAGGTTTCTTGCCAATGAAAACTTCCCAAAGCCTAGTATTTCTTATTTAAGAGAACAAGGTCATTTTGTAAACAGTATTCAAGAAGAACTCGCTGGAATACCAGATGAAGAAGTAGTCGAAATTGCCGCAAATGGAAATCTTATTATTCTAACCTTCGATAGCGACTATGGAGAAATTCTTTTTAAGCATCCGAAAGAAAACCCTCCTTCCGTAGTTTACTTTCGGTTTAAAGGAAACGCTCCCAAAAAAGCAGGAGAAATACTAGTTGATCTTTTAAGCTATGGAATCCAAATTCAAGGATTTTTCACCGTTATTGAGGAAACAGGTATAAGACAAAGGAAAATTTAAATTCTTGTTTCAAAAAGGTGTCCAAATCGGTGTCCATAAAAAATCACCCAACACAAAATCCTGATTAAAAGCTCATTACAAAACACCAACGACTCCCTCCGGCTCCACTGTTTTAGTAAAAAGTTAAAAGTTTGTAAAGTGGAAAGAGTTGATAAAGTGAATCGATACTTTATCGGCTCTTTTTTGTTTTGCTCCACAGGAAACAGTGAAAAGTTGAAAGAAGAAAGCCCTTGCTGACTGGATTTGCAAGGGCTTTTTATTTTGCTAGTGCTTCTTTTAATTAATGCAAGTTGCGTTAATTATTCATCAATACCCTTTAAAGGGAAACTGCTATGTCTTACAGCAAGAATATCGACCCTATTGGACTCGGGAAGGCTATAAATGATCCTATATTTGCGAACAATCAATTCACGTATAGAGGACAGATTTGTTTCAGGAACTTTGCGGCCGGCATTAGGAAACTGTTCTAAATGATCAACTGCGGCAAAGAAATCGTCCACTAAATGAGTGGCAAATCTTTCAGAAGATTGTGCAATATTTGCCGCTATTTCTTCAACATCTTCCAATGCCCGAAAAGTCCAATTTACTTCAGCCATTTACCCAGGCGTTTTTTGGCTTCTTCATTTGACATCACTTTCCCATCCTCTGCTTGCTGAAGCCCCTCTTGGATTTTTTCAAGCACGATTAAGCGTTCTACTAATTCATCAAGTGAAAAATTATCCGGTAGGGAGTGGATGGTTTCTAGTACTTTTGCTTTGACCAGCATTGTTTTTTCTATTGTTAATGATGAATAGTAATTAAACGAAAATAGCAAGGGGATTAGTTCAAAACAGCCCGGTAAAAATGATCTTGTATACCTACTCCTTCGGAAAATCCTTAGTAAACTCAAAGATCTTCAAGATTAGCTTATAAACATCCTTAAATACCGGCAAATCGTCGGGATTGTTAAATTGTTAAAAAGCCCGGACCGCACGCACACGGAAGAAGTTGAGCTTATTGCCGACGTCCTGGATACCATTGACGAAGTTCTGGAACCACGCAAGGTTGGAATTATACTCCGTAGAACTCCAGTAAACCTCCTGTTCAAATCCACCTAAATTATTAGGGTCAGACGGGCCTGCGCTAATGTCATCACCATCAGAATCTGCCAGGTTTTCCCACATCAAATTCAGTTCCCCAGCCGATGGCAAAAACCAGTCGTTATAACTCCCCTGAGGAAGGCTCGCTACAAAAGCCGCATCATCTTCCGTGATACAGCCAGATCCGTCCGTCAAAATAGCGGTAGTATTCGTGGCGCCATCTCCAATTTCTGCTCCAAGACCAGAAGGAGGTGGAGGTAAACCAACATTTGGGGCTCCCGTAATATCTGTACCAAGACAGCCCCATTGATGGGTGAAATCACCACTTAAATCAGAATCTGCAGGAGCTGCCACCAGGCCGGTGCAATCCGGCCCACTATTATCTATATAAAATATTAGCCCTCCTTCGTAGGTTAAGCCATATAAGTCTGTTTCTATAGCGCCAGCGTCCAATAGCTCGCAAGGAGTAGCTCCATCTGTCAATAGGTCTTGGAGAGTTACTCCAGAACCTAGCAAATCAGAGAGTGTTTCCCCTAGTAAGAAGCGCTGATATGAATTTAATATCGTTATCATTCGAGAAGCTCCATCAACAGTGGTCAGTGTCAATGCTCCATCAGAGAAAGAAAGATCCTCAATCCCGTTAAAGGCTACATTGGAAGTATCTGCATAAAAGGAATAAGGTACGCTTAGCAATTGCGTCGTGCCCATTAAGGTATAGCTATTTCCTATACCACTCAAATCCAACTCTACTTGTAGGTGATATTCTCCTGTACTCCAGGGGATCTTATTAAAGGTACCGCTTTGATCCATTCCCGTTCCTATCTCCAGATTCACCAAGCCGAAAGCATTCGTGCTTAGGTCATGCGTCTCCTGATACACTTCCGTACCGGCCCCCTGGATAATCGTCATCCGAAGGCTTACATTCTGGTTCATCACTACCTCCCCTTGCGCATCCCGGATGATCGTTTGGTATTGGAAGGATTGGGGGGCTTGGGCGCTTAGCGATATGGGGGATAGCATTAAGCATAACATTATTGTTAAGCCGGGCAGCATCGAAAACTTCGACGATCGAAAACGTACCGTTCTTTTCATAAATCAGGGATTTATTTCGTTTAGTACCAGCCAAAAACCTATTTTTTGGCTAGTAATTAATATATTAAGTTCAGTAAATACCTTAAAATGGAGCGCAGCAGAATCGTAACTTTCTACTTTTCACTTTCAACTTTTAACTTTCTACTCTGATTCACTTTCAACTTTCTACTCTCTTTACGGTGTTTAGGAAGGATGTGGTAAAGATAGGAAAAAATTCCCCCCCCCCCCGCAAGGGTGGAGGGAATTTTTTTCAACTTTCCACCTTCCACTCCTCTACCGCCTTCTTCTCCGTCGAGAAGTTAATGCCTACCGCCACCTTTTCCTTCTCTGAATCCTGATAAGGCGCCAGGTAGCCCTTCTCACGAATTTGCTGCAGCGCCGCTTCCGCGCTGCCATCCAGTTTGAACTCAAAGGCGTAAATGTAGTGTTGATTCTCTACCAGTGCGTCACAACGGCCATGAGCCGTATGCACCTCAGACCGGATATAAGTACCCAGCAGAGAAAAGATGAGGTGAACGAGGGCGTGATAAAAGTGCTCGTTTTCCTTTTGCCAGAGATCGTAGGGAATGGAAGCGAAAAGGCTATTTATCGTAGCAATGACTGTTTCCATGTCATTCTTCCTCAGTGCTTTCAATACCCTGACCACCGGGCTGAGTGGATCCACCGCTAGATTGTCTTGATAAGCCTGTAACAGATATTGTTGCATGGAAAAGCGCACCTCCTGATTGGGGTACCGAAGCGTGTACAAGAACAAGTCCTTATCATAATGGTCGATGGTAAGGTAACCGGTTTGAAAGAGCAAGCTTGTCGGGTTTAAAGCTGAAATGATGAAGCTGTTCAGCTGATTTTCTGAGACTTCTAAGTGCTCGATATCGTAAAAATGATGTTTCTTTAATTCCTTAATCAAAAAGGTAGGGGTACCTGTTTCGAACCAGAAGTTTTGGAATTTCCGGGCATCAAAAAAACGCAATAAGGAAAAGGGATTGTACAGCCGATCTAAGCCATTCCAGGAATAACCATTGTACCAAAGCTGAATTTTTTCCACCAATTCGTCTGTAGAAATTTCTTCTAAATCAGCTATCTGCTGAATGGACTCAGAAAAATAAGCGCTCAGCTCTTCGTGCGTGATGCCAAGCAAGGTGTCCGAATAACGATGCAGACTGATATTGCTCAAGTTGTTCAATTCCGAAAAGATACTCACCTTGGAAAAGGCTGATACTCCCGTGATGAAGACCAATTCAAGATATGGGTCGCTGTCTTTGATAACAGAGTAAAAGTTCTTAAGAACATTACGATTGGCCTCTGCCTGTTCGATATCATCCAGGTAGTCAATGATCGGCTTATCGTATTCATCAACGAGCAGCACCACTCTCTGACCATACTTTTTGTACGTTTTTTGAATAAGATCCTCCAGGGGGTTCAGGAATTTGCTCTCGTTCAACTCGACCCCAAGGTGCTCTGCTTCCTTTTTCAAGCCAAAGGCAATGGCTTCTTTCAGCGGATTGTCCTTGTAGGAAAAGGTAGCAAACTTTAGATGAATTACCGGATGCTGCTCCTCCCAATTCCATTGATCTTCTATCCACAAGCCCTTAAACAGGTCTTTCTTCCCACTGTACAACTCCTTGATGGTGGAAAGCAGCAGGGATTTGCCAAAGCGGCGTGGGCGGGAAAGGAAGAAGTATTTACCACTATTTAATACATCGAATATTTGCTTTGTTTTATCTATGTAAACAAAGCCTTTTTCTCGAATTTCTTTGAAATCTTGTATGCCGATTGGATATTTCATAAACGTAAAGATACGAGCTTTTGAGGAAAAAGAGTGGAAAGTTATAAAGTTGAAAGTTTGTAAAGTGAAAAGTATTGACAGTAAAAGCCTTTGCAACCTGAGTTTGCAAAGGCTTTTTTCTATATACTTTTCACTTTCTCACTTTCAACTTTCTACTATCTCGAAAAGCCCGAACCGCACGCACACGGTCGCTGATGCCCTTATTGAAGAAGTCCCGGACCCCATCGCTGAAGTCCTGGAACCACGCACTGACGCTACTGAACTCCGTAGAACTCCAGTAAACACTATTATTTAAATTTCCCAAATTTTTTTGTTTTAAATTGGTATATATTAGGCGCAATTCTCCAGCCGATGGCAAAAACCAGTCGCTATACCCCCCCTGTGGCAGACTCGCTACAGAAGCCGCACCTGTTGCTGTGATACAGCCAGATCCGTCCGTCAAAATCGCGGTAGTATTCGTGGCGCCATCTCCAATTTCTGCTCCAGGACCAGCGGGGGGACCGGGATCTAAGGTTACATTCGGGACTCCCGTAATATCTGTACCAAAACAGCCCCAGGGATGTTCAAAATTACCACTTACCTCAGAATCTGCAGGAGCTGCCACCAGGCCGAAACAAGGGTTTGAATTAACATCTACGTAAAAAATCAGGCCACCCTCATAGGTTTTCCCATATAATTCGGAAATGGGCACACCACTATTTACTATCTCGCAGGGCGTTTCCCCGGCATCCAGGCGATCCTGAACAACACAAAAAAATGGGTCTATGGCGCCAGAAGAATTCAAATTACAGGAGCCACTAAGTCCTCCAGCTATAGTTATATCCCAGCTATCTCCTTCGGTAAGCCCTGAAATTATAATCGTTCCGTTCTCAACAAGAGCAGGGTCATCCCCACTGATTGTTCCGCTACCATTATTCACAATAATGGCTTGATCATCCAGGCCGGAGTAACCGATTTCAATAGTCAACTGGTCGTTGTTACTCCCGAGGGTTTGAGTAATACAATTTTGAAAAACCTCTGTTGACCCCGTTTCTATATCATCTATTCCACAGGGCAGCAAATTCAACACTGTTCCGTCGCCTCGGGTCAATTTAAGCGTATCCCCCTTGTAGAAGCCGCCGGTGATACAATTGTTTGTATTTTCAGCATAGAGCGCATAGGGCAAGCTCAGCAACTGGGTTGTACCCATTATCGTATAACTATTTCCTATGCCCGTCAGGTCCAGTTCTACATGTACGTGGTAGTTGCCTGAACTCCAGTCGATCTGATCGAACTCAATGAGCGGAGGCATAGTTACAGGAGTACCTCCCCCCAATCTCCAGGTTTACTAAGCCGAAGGCATTAGTGTTGAGGATATGCGTTTCCTGATATACATTCGTGCCAGGGTCAGGATTTATAGGCCCCTGGATAATCGTTATCCGCAGGCTTACACTTTGATTCATCACTACCTCCCCTTGTACATCCCGGATGATGGTTTGGTATTGGAAGGATTGGGGGGCTTGAGCGCTGAGCGACAGGCCTGCTAGTGTTATGATCAACAATGTTAGTAAGTTCTTTTTCATGGTGAATCAGTTAAAAGTTTGTAAAGTAAAAAGTTAAAAAAGCGGCGAAGCCGTAACTACTTTTAACTTTACAAACTTTCAACTTTCTACTCTCTTTACGGTGTTTGGGAAGTATATGGTAAAGATAGGAAAAATTTACCCCCCCCCACACAAGGGTGGAGGGATATTTTGGTTCTAGTGCTTCAAGAACCAGATGATTTCATTTGGTCAAAATTAATTTATGAAGCCCTTAAAGTAGGCCGTTAGGCCTGCCAGATGGTAGCCCTGGGTTCTCCCTAGGTTATAAAATATAGAGACCAACTTCCGCGTAGCGGAAGCACATCACAGGTTATTACTCTTGTGTAGTGTACTACCGCTCAATGTCATCAACTTTAGCTTTTTCCTTGCCTGGCGCTTTAGCGCCAGATGTAATGCTTAGTTTCATCGGGGCTTTAGCCCATTACAAAACCTCAATAACTCCCTCCGGCTCCACTAGAGAAATATGAGTCATCCCAAAATTCGGGATGACTCATGTTTGTTCTTAGAACGTAAATCATCCAGCACCGATTATAAGCTTGTCCCTGCCATTATTTTCTAGCTCATTAGCAATTTTTTCACTAATTTGCCTGAATATCCATCTTGGCCTCCCTCTGTTTTTGAGTTAACAGCATCCGATCAGAAAACCGATTATTGAATGTTTTTAACGGGTTGAAACAATTCACCACCTCCTGCCATTTTTCCAAACGGGGATACCATTCCTTCAAGCGATCAATTTGGCCTTCGGCCAAATCATTCACTTTCCCCCAGTGCGGAATACCATTATTATGTAGGTGAATCTGTTGCAATGTATTAATAGCAAGCTCACTGGAATGTTGTTTTCTAAACATAGGATTGTTTACGTACAAAACATTCCGCTTGTATTCCGGTGTAATTAAAGCATTAGAAGCTTGAACGAAACGGATGACAATAGTTGAACTGATGAATATGTCAAAGTTTTCGGCTAAATCTTCTATTCGATCTAAAACACTTTCGATGGCAAAAATAGCTTTTTTGACTTTTTCGACCTCTCCTGCCGGGTCCTTAGATTCTGAAACAGGGTTCAAATCTCCTATGTCATAGGCAAATTCAAAGCCATAAATTCTTTTCTGTAAATATTCTATGCCCTGATGAAGAACCTTATGTGATTTATCGATAAAAACATTGTCCTGAACGCTTTTCAAAGAGCTGTTCACAAGATTAGGGACGCCCCTTTTTAACCAATTCACAGAAATTAAGGCCCTCCAATAGGCAAATGGTAAATTCCCAACAATGGTACTTAACAAATTGCGGGTCTTTTCCTTGAGCTTTCGCTTATTTGGCGGCTCAACATTCATCTGACGTGCAATTACACAATGTCGCTTACCCGTTTTTTTATCGATATATGGACTGACCAAAATAAATACCGAATACAAAGGCAACTCAACTTCTTCCTTTCTCAGTTCCACCTTGTAAGTCTTTTTAAAAATATCCTTTGAAAGTAAAAGTTGCTTAGCTTCCCTCCAGGTCGTCAACTTCTTTTCTTCAAACAAGTCATACGCCTTTTTAACCTCAATCACATAGGAGTAAATTACCCCCATGCAGCCAAGGCTCACCAGGCAAGCGTTAAAAGTATCATCGTCCTGAATGAGTACAATTCCTTTTTCGTGGTGTTTATCCGGGTCTGTCGGGCCATATTTAGGTTCTATTCTATGTTTTTGGCCACCCGTACTAACCAATACGATGGATCTGACCATTCCAGAAAGCCCGGGAAAGTCCCTGCCACTCCCATGCGTATCGGTAGAAATAGCTCCGGAGATGGTTTGCTCGTCGATCCCTCCCATATTGGTGAGAGCGAGCCCGTCCTTATCTAATTTTTTATTTAACTTTTGAATAGTTATGCCAGCACCTACCTCCACAAAGGTTTTGTCTTGTTGAGTTTTGATAAAGCCAGGAAGCTTTTTGTTATAAAAGTTAATTTTAGATAAATCAATAAGGTAGCCTTCGGTAGCAGCGCAATCATTGAATGAATGTCCTGATCCAACTGCCCGGACACGATAACCTTGCTGCTCGGCAACTTGAATGATTTCCGAAATTTCATTAATGTGCTTAGGGATGAAATACCTAAAGGGCTTTACTTTTACGTTTTTAATGGTGTTTTTCCAGATCTTAAACTTCTTTTCTTTGATGTGGCTCAATTGGTTTCGCATTATTGGGTTAATTTTTAACCAATAATCAATATAGCTTTTACATGCTTCTTTAAATTAGAAAAAATAAACATACAAAAGAGTAATAAATAAGCTGGGCCTACTTTCCATTCTATTGATTTATTGGGGTTTAAAAAATAAAATCTTGTTCAAGATACGAAAATAATTTCTATTTTGAAATAGAAATTACAAAATCGTGTATTATTTCGGAGAAAATGTTTATTAAAGAACGACAAATAGGTTTGCGATAAATATCCTCTATCGCACAAAATGCTTATATTTCTCCCCATGGAGCGTAATAAAGAAAATAAATCCCCATTTCGCGAATGGATCGAGCGATTACAGCAGGAAAGCTGGGAGCTGGAACTGCTTATTTCCGGTTTTACACTGTATGGACTGTTCCGACTCAAATCCTTTTTGGCAGAACTGCTATTAAGGCTTGACAATATAGTCTTGACATTGCCAAATACACCAATCATCGTCGATTTTCTAAATAAATTTTTTAAGATTTATTTACTTAGGTTCTATTATCGCCATAACGAACCTTCTTGTACACATCTTTGTCCGAGGGCTTTGGATCGGAGCAATTGGCTTGCGTTATGTATCTGGAGAAATAAACTATGATGCTCTGAAATACAACGAACGTATCACGAATTACTACAAACGAAAAATCGGCAGCTTCGACGATTACATTGAAAAACTAGAGCGTTTTGCAAGTGTAATGTTTTCTTACACCTTCTTGCTTTTCTTTGCCATGATTTCTATTGTCTTATTTATGTTCCCCGCTTACGTTCTAGCGTTTTTGAGTATGGAATTAACCGATAGCATCACTCAGGACTGGGACAAGATTTTCACACTCATCAAGGGAAATGGAAATCAAAAACTAATCGCCATTTTCGGTATACTCGCCAACTTACACATTGCCCTTGGGATGGTGGTAGCTTTTGATTTCATAACTCTGGGTCTTTTGAAAAAAATAAAGCAGAAGCATTTCTCATGGCTTTATTTCTGGATATACCGTTATATGAGCACAGTTACCCTATCTTTCTTATGGCACCCTATGCTGCTCAATTTCCTGGACGCTAAATTCACTAAGTCTCTTTTCTTTCTCATCGTACCTTACATCATTGCGCTGTTAATGCTGCCTAATTATAAATACATTTATTCTTCTTACTATCCTGCCTTGAACCTGTATGAAGAAATGCACCTGGAACAAAGCAAATATGCTTACAATCCCATTTTTTATGATGATGAAATCGCCAAACGCAAGGATAAGGCTCTCTTTGTAAGACTTTACAGCATTCCTTCCAAACGAGTTCACGGGAGAGTATTCGAGCTTTTTATGCGAAATCGCGACACTGATGATGATTTCATTCAATTGCAGGATAGCACCTTGAAGCCTTTGCGAAATAAAGGATTTAAACGGCATAGGTACCAAATACAAAACAAAGAGGGCCTTAATAATTTTCTAGCGGTTAAGCAACTCACTGAAAGCTCCTTCTGGTTTGACATCGACGAACGCCCCGTACCACCTGAATCCGTAGATTGCGATTACTACCTTCATCCAGATAACCAGCAGGAGGGTATGCTTTGTTTTTTTCCTTTAGACAGCCTGGAAATTGGTCGCCATTATTTGACTATTCATAAAGTTCGGGTACTGAACCAGAGGTATTTGGATACGATTGAGGTTACGATTCCTTTTGTTTACGAGGGGGAGTGATACTAGACTTTATTCTGTCAAAATTTAAGCATAACTAATTTTCCTCTCTCATTTCTCATCTCAACCCTCTATAATTTCTTAACTTTGACTTAACAACGATTTCATTAAAAAAATGAAAAATCAAGAGAATAGGTGATTGCCAAACTAAATATAAAAAAACTCGCATTTCTGACCATTTTCTTTTTGGGGACCTTTACATCTTGCCAGATCATAAAGCCCGAAAAAAAATACGTCATTGGTTTTTCCCAGTGTACCAGCGGGGATACCTGGCGGAAAACTATGGAGGCAGAGATGAAAAGAGAAGCAGGCTTTCACCCTGCGCTTGAACTTATCATACGCGATGCCAAAGGAAATAATGAGCTCCAGATAAGTCAAATAGAAGCATTTATTTCTCAAAAAATAGACCTTCTGATTGTATCTCCCAATGAAGCGGCTCCGATTACCCCGGTTGTCGAAAAGGCCTTTACACTTGGCATTCCTGTAATTATTGTAGACAGGCGAACAACCTCAAGCCTCTATACCGCTTATGTAGGAGCGGATAATTACAAAATTGGCTATACTGCCGGCCTAAACTTTGTAGAAGAACTCAATGGTAAAGGAAAAATTATTGAGATTTAGGGACTGAGAGGCTCCACCCCTGCACAAGATCGGAGCCGTGGTTTTAGAGACGTGATTAGTGAATATCCGGAAATAGAAGTAGTGGCCGAAGTGGATGGGAAATGGATACAATCTGGTGTTCAAGATAACTTTCCAAAGGTTTTAGAACAACATTCAGATATTGATCTGATTTTCGCTCATAATGACATTATGGCTCTAACGGCTTATGAAATCTGTAAGCAAAAGGAAATCGAACAGCAAATCGCGTTCTTTGGAGTAGATGGATTGTCCGGCCCTAATGGAGGTATTCAATTCGTCAACGAAGGTATTCTTGAAGCCACTTTTATATACCCTACCGGAGGGCAGGAAGCCATTCTTACAGCAAAAGCAATTTTAAACGGAGAGGACTTTAAAAAAGAAAACTTCCTCGAAACAACCACTATCAATGAAAGGAATGTGCATGTTATGAATATGCAAATTCAAAAGATATTAAAACAACAAAAAGATATAGAACGCCAACAGGAAAAAATTGATCAGCAAACAAAGTTTTATAAAAATCAACAGCTGGTTTCCTATATCCTTCTTTTCACTTTAATACTCGCTTTAATCCTTGCGGCTTTAGGGCAAACGCACCAAAGTAATGTTAGGAAAAAATAGCGAACTTGTCCTTAAA
>CAZHZT010000163.1:0-10990 GCA_964537285.1 uncultured Saprospiraceae bacterium
GAGGAAAAAAGGACAAGTAAAATGGGTAGGGTATTATTTTCCTGATCCCTAAATAGGTAAAATATGTAATGCTTTATATATTTGAGGAAATGAACTTTTATATGGAAGCATTAAAAACATGTTTAAAAGGCTTGGATTTATAAATATATTTTTGCTCGGTTTTTGGGTTGTTACCTTTGCTCAGTCCGAAATCCACATAGAGCAAATCGGTACAGAAAGCGGACTCTCTCAAGGATGGATCACCTGTATCGTGCAGGATGAGGATGGCTTCATATGGGGTGGAACCCAAACCGGACTAAATAGGTATGAAGGAACTAAAGTGCGGATTTATCGGCATGATCCTTTTGATTCGCTTTCTCTGCCAGGAAATTTCATTAAAACGCTTTTCAGCTATCAGGATTACCTGTTGATTGGAACTATTGAAAGCGGCTTGAGCATTTTTCACAAAGAAAGCGGACGAGTTTTCCAGTTCCCTTCCAAGAAAAGGCCCGTTGAAAATACCTCTTCTCATTTTGTGATCGACAGCCTTCCCCAGAATTCGGTAGGCAACGTACGCATAAGTGACGATGGCAGCGAGATCTGGGTAGCAACCGGCCCCTACTATTCCACTCAAAAATACATTTATTACTGCCGGATTAAGCTCCCTCCCGACTTTTGGTCCTTATTGCCCAGCCAGCCGGCAATAATCAGGGAATGTTCCTTTGAGTGTTGGAAAAAATCCAGGAAAAAAAACTATAACTGGGAGCTATTAACGGTGGCTAAGCTCATCCTGGCAGAACAAGAAAATAAGCTGTTCGTTTTTGATTATTCCTCCGAACAATGGCAGCCCCATCCCCCTTTGCCTTTTCTTTTTGAAGAAGTCGACAAGATTGCCTCCACCGAAGAAAAAGATCTGCTTTTTTGGCACTTAAAAGACGGGACCCTTTGGCTTCAAAGCCAGCAAAATAATTGGCGCAAATCTTTTCTTCCAAAAGAAATAGCCAATAAAAAATTCGTTTGGGGAGATGCGCACAGCTTATTTTTTCAAACAGATACGACCTTATTCCGCTATGCTACAGATGGTTTTATCTCCTCAGCAATGCCCGAACCTATCGGGAAGTGGAACATACCTGGCCGATTGAAACACTGTATTCAGGATAAGTCGGGAAACTTTTTCTGCAGTGTCCGCGCTGATGGACTGATAAAGATTAACTTTAAAAAACGCTTCTTTGAGCATTATCATGAGAGAGAATACATCTATTCTGCCCCTTTACCTGACCCAAAGGTAGATTCCTTTTTCATTCCTTTCCCCTTTCCTTCGGTTGATAAACGGCCTTTGACGCCGCTCCTGGAAAAAGTAGCGCTTTTTTATGAGGAGGAAAAGGCATATATCAATTCAATCCTTCCCAATGCACAAGGACAATACTGGGCCATAAGCACGCGGAAAGAGAAAGTAGGTGACTTGGGCAAAACCGATTATTTTCTAGTACATATTGATCCATTTTCCGAAAAGATTGAAACCTTCTTTCCACCGGACTCCATTTACAAACAACCATTGTTGCGCCCCAATCGCTTAAATTTCGATGCAGCAGGAAGGGTGTGGACATCCGCTCATGGCCATTTGATTAGCTTTGAACCCAACAATAAAAAGTGGAATTACTTTTCCTTTGAAGCCTTAAACCTGAACCAGAAAGAAGTCTACGCCCTGGATGCTACACCATATTCCAAGAATAAGAAATACAATACCTGGTGGTTAGCTACAGCTGAAGGCTTGATAGAAGCTATACCTGACATCCCCAAGAATAAGGCAAAAATGAGTGCTTCACAAGTTACCTTCCCACTACTCCCCGAAAAATATACGTTTAAAATCCACAAAACCGAACCCGCCAGTGCACTTCGGTTGATGGTGAAAGATGTATTATGCGTACAAACAGACCCTGGAGACCCTATGATCCTTTGGATTGGAACAAAAGGAGGGGGACTATATCGCCTGAATACGGCAACCCGGGAGATGCAACAGCTGACCAAAAGGGATGGATTGGTAGACGATGTCATCTACGGAATACTGACCGATGAACAGAACCACCTTTGGCTGAGCACCAATAAAGGATTAATTAGGTATAATACCGAAACCTCCGTTTTTAAAACCTATAAAAAGGAAGATGGCTTACAAGAGAACGAGTTTAATACCTGGTCATATTCAAAAACACCAGAGGGAAAAATGATTTTTGGAGGAATTAATGGGCTTACCGTTTTTCATCCGGATAGCATTCAGGATAATGATATAAAATCCAATACCTTTATTACAGGCTTAAAAGCCAACACAGAATATGTATATCCACATGATGGCAGCGGAATTCTGGATAAAGCCATAGAATACACCAAAAAAGTGGTGCTTCCCCACTATAAAAATGATTTGACTTTAGAGTTCGCATCTCTGGAATATACCCAACCTGATCATAACTTGTACACATACTATCTGGAAGGGGCCGAGGAAAAATGGAAGCACCGCAGTTTGATGCCGGAGGCGACTTACCTAAATTTACAGCCTGGCCAATATACTTTTTTGGTAAAAGGCTCCAATAACGATGAGGTTTTTGGAGATCAGGCAGCTTCCTTAATAATTATCATACGCCCACCCTGGTATAAAACGCCCTGGGCTTTTTGGACGTTTCTCATTCTCTCTTTAGCGATCGCAGGAGGAGCGCTGGGGGCTTACCTCAAAAGACTGACTTTCCAGAAGGAGCTGGCCTTGAAAGAGCAGGAAATTAAACACCTGGAACGCATGCACGAGCAGAAACTCAGCGACCTGTCCCAAAAGATCATTGAAAAATCTCAATTGATTCATCAGTTGAAGGAGGGAATGCCTGCGAAAGAAGCGGTTAAAGACACCCCATTTGATGAGCTCCAACATTTCAATATCCTTACTAAAAAGGACTGGGAGGATTTTAAGAAGCTGTTTGAAAAAGCATATCCAGGATTCCAGCAAAGCGTAAATCAGCTCTATCCGGATCTTACACAGGCAGAATTCAGGTTTTTACTGCTCGCAAAATTGAAGCTCAGTAAAATTGACATGGCTGATATGCTGGGCATCGCTCCGGACTCTGTCCGAAAAACCCGGCAACGACTTCAAAAAAAACTGGCAACCTATCAGACCAATATAGAAGCCGTTATTCAAAAAGCCCTTTAAGGTATTACTTAAGTTCAAAGCCTAAAAACACTCACTTTTAACAACCTGAAAAAGAGGCGTTTATGCAATTGTCCCGCCTTTGTCCCACCCCGTCCTTTGGAATTTTTATTTAAGGGTTCTATGTTCGCCGCACAAGTCAGGAAAGCAGGGCAATGGTCCACGACTATTTTGTGCCCGATCGGCTTTTTTTAGCCGAAAGTAAAATTTCTACACAATTCATCCCAATTCCGATCATCGTGTTTGAGTTCGCGCAACTCAAAACAGGAGCCTTGTTGTGATTAGGGTTATCCTCCAGGCAGTTTATGGCTTTCAACCAGAAAAGGTTCTTAAGAGACACACTTTTTAAGGGATTAGGCAATTAATAAGCTACCCAAATTTTGCGAAGTAATTTTTTTCTCAGGCTAGGCGGAAAACGTAGGCATAACTTGTCCCGAATGCCTTCGGGACCCAAAGGTACGGCGAGGCTTTCCAACACAGCCTGAGGAAAAAAGGACAAGTAAAATGGGTAGGGTATTATTTTCCTGATCCCTAATATAAAATTATTGAATAGATTATAAAATTTTAATTAACCATGAGAATTTTACTTACTACTTTTTGCTTAGTTATTTTTTCAGGAATCTTAATCGCCGATACCGAATGGACAGGGGATGTCAACACCAATTGGACGGAACCTGGTAATTGGACAGATGGGGTGCCAACCATCAATGTTGATGCTGAAATCCCTGGAGATACAGACAATCAGCCTATTATTATGAATGGGACAGATGCAGTGGCAAGAACCGTTGAAATAAAAGGAGATGGACGCCTAATCATTGAAAACGGAGCCACTTTAATTGTCGATGAGTACATGGAAATCCAAGAAGAAGGCAGGTTCGACCTAAATGAGGGAGGAACGTTAACGGTGAACGGCTATGAGGATTACGACTGCATCAACATGGATGGAGAAGATGTACTTGTAAGGATAGATGGGACAGCCAATTTAAAAGATGCCGACGCTGCCGCTATAGCTGTGGATGGAGGAAGGCTCATCGTAGGCGGTACCGGAAGGGTGAATGTTTCCGAGCTTGCGTATAGAGGAATTGAAGTAGAAGAAGATGGTGAGGTTACCATTGAGGAGGGGGGATTGGTCAATATCTCTAAGTCGCGTGTCAATGATGCAATTTACATGGACGCCGGAGCCAAATTTATGGTGAGAGGCTCCTTGTACGTATCCGATATTAGAGGGGACGGTATCGATATTGATGACGAAGACTGTCTGTTTACGGTCGCATCTACAGGAGAAGTGACCATAAGAGATGGAGACAATGAGGATGAAAACGGTATTGAGATTTCTGGAAACATGATCATTGAAGAAGGAGGTCAGGTAATTGTAGATGGTGAATTCCAGAGTTTTCCAAATATCATTGTGGGGGATCCATTTGGTGGCCCATCTGAAGGGTTTATCAGTATTTCCGGAACCTTTGGATCAGGGGTAGTAATTGATGAAGAAGAGGCCTCGCTTACAGTGAATGGAACACTGGAAATAAGACGAGTACTGGATGATGGCATCAATTTATCTTATGGAACCCTTACCATCTCGGAGACCGGAGTCGTCAACATTATGCAAATCGGAGACTTTGAAATCGACGAGGACGATAACGGCATTGAATTGAACGGTGAAGATGAAAATGACAGCAAAAACTTCGGGATCATCAACATTAATGAGATCAATAGTGGAAGCGGCATCGTAATAGACGGGCAGCCTTTCACGAATGAGGAATCCGGAGAAATAAACATCTCCGGCTGTACCGATGACGGCATTAAAATCAATGATGGAGAGGAGGTAATGTTTACGAATTACGGAAAGGTTGATATTGAATTCACCTTTGACGATGGTATCGACTGTACTGACGATCGGGCTTTTGAAAATGAAGAAACAGGCGTAATAACCATTAGTAAAACAGGCCCTTCCTTATTGGGGCCTTCAGGGGGGGGACTGCTAAATTTCCCTGGACCAGATCCTAAAGACGATAAAAGTCCTTTGCCTCAGATAGGTTCAGGCGGTAGTAGCCACGGAATAGAGGATATGACAGGCGTCAACAAAGGAATTATACAAGTTCAGGATGTTTCTGGCGATGGCATCAATGGCGGTGATTTGATCATCCGTAATACAGGTTTTATTAGCATTACCAACCCGGGGAGAGATGGACTGGACCTTGATGAAGTTCTTGAAAATGAAGGGACTATTTGTATAAACAGTTCTGGTGATGAGTTAATTGCAGATGATGTTCTACAGCTTCTTGAAGGTGGTATTGTAAAGCTCAATGATGGATTTGTAGACGCAGAAAACCTGGAATTTGCGCCTGGAAGTACTCTTGCTCCCGGAGCTTCGCCCGGGTCCTTTATCGTAAATGGCGATTTAGATCTGACCGGTGCGACCTATCAAGTGGAAGTTGAAGGAACCACACCTGGCGTTACGTATGACCAAACTATTGTAAATAACGGCACCGTAATTCTTTGGAATACGAGCCTTGAATTGATTTTTTCTGCCCCCGTAGCAGGTGGAGAAACTTTTGTTATCATTGATAATGACGACATGGATGCTGTCCTCGGAACGTTTAATGGTTTGCCAGAGGGCGCCACCTTCAGTCCGCCTAATTCGGCTACTATTGAACTAACTATATCTTACATAGGAGGGGATGGCAATGATGTGGTCCTCACCGTTAGCGCTGTGAGTATACCTACAATGGGGCAATGGGCTTTCTTTCTGTTTGGCCTTACTGTACTTACCTTGATGGTAGTGAGCTTGTATAATGTAAAGCAAGTGGGCCTGGTGTAACACATAGAGCCTAAACTCATCCCAGGCTATAGGTTTCAAGGTCGTTCGCGCTTGCTAAAACATTTTCTTTTTTCACATAAGTCATCCCGAATTTTCCGGGATGACTTATGTTCATACCATACCGGCACCGGAGTGGTTTGGGAATGGGTGACTTGCTGCTTGCTGCTTGCTGCTGCGTTGAATCCCCCCGTTCGGCATAGGCTCCCGTAAGTTTACGGGACAAGTTGTGCCTACCGTCGTAGCGTAAAGAAAATTATCAGATTGGACTAAAGCCCCTATGTTATTGATAGGCTAAAGCCCCGGTAAATCTTAGTACTACACCTGGCGCTAAAGCGCCAGGCAAAGAAAAAGGGTAGTGGGTAAAACCGGTTGATGAGAAGTGTTAACCTTAAGTTGTAAAGCTTATTAGATAAATCCATCAACGGATTCTACCCACTACCAGAAAAAGCTTAAGTTGACGACATTGAGGCATAACTTGTCCCGTAAACTTACAGGAGCCTACGCCGAACGGGGAACAACCAACAGGATGTGCCTGTCAGTTGCTTAGTTCGTATTGCCAAGAATTTTGGAATGACAGTAGATGATGTGATTTATTTTGGGGAGCATAACGGAGTTCCTCAAGAGATTTCGGTGGAAGATAAGGCAACGCTGGAGCAGTTGCAGTTGATTAACGAACTGGACGAGGAAGAAAAGAATATTTTACTCAAGCTGATTGAGACGTTTATCTCTAAAAAACGCTTCAAAGATTACCTCCAACAGAATATTGCCACACTATAAATGTTAAATTGTGTTAAAGTTTGACTTTTTTCACTTGACTACAAATGTTACTTTTTAGGTACAAAAGTACCTTATATGGTATATTAGAAAAGCCCCGTCCGTGGGACGAGGCTTTACAAGTCTATAATATTTTCCTTATCAGATATACGACGATTGCTAAAGAAAAGCCCCAAAAAATTCCGCTTGGAACTACATAAAATAACGACTTATTCGCAATCAGCATTCGCCAATTTATGGGAAATGTCATCAGAATATCAACAATCTTTCCTAAAACATTCGGTTTATCTCCCCACGAAACTAAGAAAGGAGACAAAGCAATAATGAAAATAGAATAGATTATTGTAAATACTAAAACAAGTACAATGTATGATTTGTATTTTGTCATAACCTAATTTTTTACACCTCCTTCTTTAATTCTATTTACCGCATCCTGTATTGCTTGGTCTGCTTCTTGACCAGGTCTCGCTAAATCAAAATGCGGTCCGTCATCTCCACTATTTTGGAATGCTCCTTGAATATATTCCATTAACGATGATGGATTACTCAATTTATCACCTTCAATATCAATTCTGATAATATTCTTGATATTTTCGTTCCCACTCAACTGTTTAAATAATTTTGAATCATCCGCTACTGGACTTCCTATCAAAACCAAATTATCTATAGTTGTACCTTCATTGGCAAGCTTTAACGCAACTTGCGCTTGTAAAACACTCCCGTATGAATACCCCGCTAAATTAAATTGCTCTCCTTCAGATAACGGATTTGCTGCGAGATTGTCTAAATACTGTTGAGCTGTGCTATTAATCATTGCATTACTTACGGGCAACTCTCTGCCTGTATAAATTCTATCCATACCTCCACCGACAGGGTCTTTCTTAAAGTTAGATTCATAATAAGTTCCTGAATTACGATAGCTATTTGTAAATCCAACATCGCCAAATTTCCCGTGGGAAGCATTCACTCTAACAAAATTATTGATACCAACATTTGAAAACGCATTTTGCCACCGTTGAATGTAATGCCAACCACTATTGTCATTTCCTGCACCACCTACAAACAAGACCCTCCGCCCGTCTGGGTCAATTGCATTTATTGGCGTATTTAATACGTAGACGTATGGTGAAACAAAAGAATACTCTTCCGCCAAGGGATCCACCCTTATAAACCTCTGTACGCTTTTTTACACCAACTCGACTTTTTCCTTACACCACTTTCGCAGGCTCAAAGAACAAACAAGATGCCTTTACATCTCGCTACAAAGATAACGATTTTAATAGCTTTTTTCTTTCATTTGAAGATTTTCAATTGAAAGGTTCAGTTGAAAGAAAAAAACATGAACTGAGCGGAGTCGAAGTTTTGACCTCGATTTTTAGTGGGTAAATAGCGGAGCGAAGCGTAGTCTTTTGCCCACTAAAAATGAGGAGGCAACCGAAGGGCGGCAGCACCTTAGAGCGGCATGTGTGAGTGGCGTTGGGATAGTGGGTGGGATGAGCGCAGTAAACTGCCCGGCGGGCTACTGCGGGCGCCCCCGAGGGCTGGCAGCGGGAACGAAGTGTAGCTGACAGTCGCGCGTAGCGACAAGCCCCGCAGCAGATACCGATGTTTTCTTACTATTTGTTCTCAGCTGCGGGGCGCAGCCGAAGGGGGCAGGCGCAGCCCGCCATACTAGGGCGGTGGAAGGCTGGGACAGGTAGAGCCCCCGGGTTACTCGGGGGAACGCCTGTGCCAGACTGGGAACCGCCGTGAGGAGCCCGACCGACAAGCAGCTACCATGACAAAGCGGCCTGTAAGGCGGCTGGTACTCGACGAAGGAGAGTATGGCATGGTAACTGCCGGAGGGAGTCGCGACGAACACCGCTTTACTGCGCAGCGAGTGGCATTGCGGGTGTGCTGATTCGTGGGAAGGATTATTGCAATGGATGGAGTTTGTCGATCGCTATTTTTAGTTCTTCAAGACCCGTTTGTTTGTAAGCTTCTGTACTGGCTGTTCTTCGATGTCCTGCGAACTCCTGAACGATTCTGATGTCGTTATTTTCTTTGAGTAGATGAGCGATTACAGACTGTCTTATTTTGAGTGGGATTAGTTTTTCGTGCTTCTCCTTTCCTTTATTTATCATTCGATTTATTCCGCCTTGCCATAGCTGTACACCTTCTTCATTCATTAAAAAGTAGTCGGTTCTTTTCTTGGGTTTTTGTTTTCTCCAGTATCGCTTCCAATCGTTTTTTAGATAGTTGTGGAACAGTAATATTTGCTTTGACTTTAGGCTTAATAGTCGTCCTTTGTTCTTGCTGTTGCCTTTGATATTTACCGTTCCTTCTTCCAGATTTACATCCTCTTTTTTGATTTGAATGATTTCTAAAACGCTTAGTGCTTGGTAGATTAACAGGCTGATGATGATTTTATCTCGCTGCTGATTCTCTGGATTTTTGGCTTGGTAGGTACGCATGAGTTCTTCCAGTATCTCTTTGGGGTAAAGGCTTTCTACTTGGATTTGTCTATTAATTTGATCTTTTAGATTCAGGTATTTACAAGGATGGTCTTTCCGTTTTCCAACTTCTACCAGGTAGTTAAAATAGATTTTGATGGCAAACAGATTATTCCGTAATGACTTGGGATGTAGTGCCTGTCCCGCAGCATTGCGGGATTGTCTCAGTATTCCGATGTAGTCCAACACTTCTGTATAGCTTGCTTTTTCCGCTCTTTCTCCCATTGTCAACTTGAACCGTTTTATCATATTTGTATAGCCTTTTACCGAGGTAGGACTGTATTTTTCATTTAGATAATTCTCTAAGTTCATCGCATTAGATTTTTGGTTTACTCACCTCTTTTTTATTTTTAATGGTGTTCGTGATTTCAGTCGCTTATCAGCTCCTTCAATTGCTGTTTGCTGATGTGAGTGTAGATTTGAGTGGTTTCTAACTGGCTGTGTCCTAAAAACTGCCGTACTTGTTCTACTGGTATGCCTTGTTCGATTAAATGTGTTGCGATTGAGTGGCGTAAATTATGGATGGTGATTTCTTTGTTCTTGATGGTTTGGTTTTCCGTTCTGTTGATGATTCTTTTTAGGTATTTATTATAAGTCCATTTGTTCATTCTGCCACCTCTTGAGTTGAGCATAAAAGCCGTTTGGTTTGGTTTGTAATGTCTGCCTTTTGTTAGTGCTTCTCTTTCATTGTAATAGTAATCTGACAGGTCTTTTACTACGCCTGAACTAATCGGAACCACTCGTCTTTTACTTCCTTTCCCATCTGGTACAATCAATATTTTTTCCTTCAGTCTGATGTCCTCGATATTGCATTTTGTCAGCTCACTTACTCGTAATCCGCAGCCGTAGGCAAGACTTAATATCGCTCGTTCCTGGGCGGATTCTGATGCTTTATAAAGGGCTTGGATTTCTTCCTGGTCTAATACTGTTCTTTCTTCTCGATGTCTTGGGTATGGGAAGTTTAGTGTACTGGTCGGATTGCTTTTTATTTGCCCTTCGCTGAGTAGCATTTCAAAGAGATCTCTCACGTTTCGCATATGGCTATGCGTCGTTTTTTGGCTTAATATACCGCCGTCCTTTTTACTTGGTCTTTCGCTGATGTACTGATAATATTGGTTGATTTGGCAGCTCGTGATTTTGGTGATTTCCAGTTCTCCTTTTTGCTCTAACCAATGCAGGAACTCACATAAATAATTGTATCGGCTTCGGCTGCTTTTCGGATGGTAGCCTAACCTCAAGAGGTATTTGTAAAACTTCTCGGCTAAGTCTTGGTATGATGTATTTACGATTATGATGCTTCTTGCCCTTGCCATACACACTTACTTTTTGGAACGGGAACAATCAAGGCTTTTTTAAGTCTAATCCATTGATTCTCTTCTCTTTAGATTGTTCCATAATTGTTCCCTATTGTTCCTCCTTTACTTTATAATTCATTAATTTGATTGGTTAAGTCGTCTTTTATCTTCGCTCTCAGTTTGGCGTAATTATCCCAGTAGTCTATTTTATAGCTGACTTTCCTTTGATTGTTTTGGTATTTACTGGTGATGTATTCCATTGATTGCAGCCGTCCAAAATACCTGCTGCATTGGGCTTTGCTGATGTTCAGGGTCTGCCGTATTTCTCTCTGTGTAAACTCTTTATTTGGGTCGTTCAGATGGTCTTTTAATCGCTCAAAAAACTGTCGTAAACTTCCGTCCAACTCATCCACTTTCAAGATGATACTTTCAAAAAGGATGT
>CAZHZT010000164.1:0-10942 GCA_964537285.1 uncultured Saprospiraceae bacterium
AATACTGTTTGAGCCGACGTAAGGAGGCGAGTTTATTCATTTTAGGCTGAAAGCCATTTAAAAAGCGTTAAAAATTGAATACAGCCTTGATTTTTTGCTGCTTTTTCATCAAGGAAAAAGTAGGTAAGGCGTTGATTAACAGCGGTGTGTAAAGGTTTTTTCAACATGAGTTATCCCGAATTTTCGGGATGACTCATGTTGAAAATGAAAAAAATAATAGGTTTAAACCAAATTAATGGGAAGAAAGAAGAAAAAAATCATAGCTGAAAACGTAAGTATTACAGGCCTTGCCGATAAAGGGCGTGGCGTAGGCAGGGATGCTGAGGGAAGAGTCTTTTTCGTGGAAAAAGTAGCTCCCGGGGACATTGTCGACGTTTTCGTCTTCAAAAAGAAAGATAAATTCATGGAAGGGCTGCCGATTCGGTTTAAGGAATTCTCCAATGAAAGAACAACCCCTTTTTGTGAGCATTTTGGAAAATGCGGAGGCTGCAAGTTTCAGCATATCAATTATCAAACACAATTGCAGCAGAAGCAGCTTATTGTTGAAAACGCTCTCCAACGGATAGGCAAAGTAGAGATCAAGGAAGTGCAGCCTATTCTTGGCGCAACCTCCACGACCTACTACCGTAATAAACTGGAGTATGCCTTTTCGAATAAAAGATGGTTGAGCAAAACAGAGATTGATACCGGGTTTTCCAAATTTGAAAACGTCCTGGGCTATCATCTTGCAGGAGCGTTCGATAAGATTCTGGATATCAAGCATTGTTATCTCCAGCCGGCTCCCTCTAACGATATTCGCATTGCCCTGAAAGAAATTGCAGAGGATCAGGGGCTTAGCTTCCATGATACCAGAATGCATAACGGCTTTCTACGGCATATTATGCTGAAGATTTCAACACTTGGTGAAGTTATGCTTATTCTTTCCGTTTTTGAAGATAAACCCGACGTTATCAAAAAATACCTGGATGAAGTAATTCGGAGGTTTCCTAACATCACCTCTTTATATTATTGCATAAATCCTAAAGTAAATGATTTTGTGCTGGACCTGGAAATGAGGCTTTATTACGGGCGGGGGTGGATTGAGGAAAAACTTCGGGACATTCGATTTAAAATCGGGCCTAAATCGTTTTTTCAGACTAATACCAGGCAAGCGGAGCGTTTATTTACGCTTGTAGAAGAGTTCGCGGATTTAAAGGGCGAAGAAAATGTGTACGATTTATATACAGGCTTAGGAAGTATTGCTTTGTTTATTGCGCATAAGTGCAAGCAAGTTGTCGGGGTTGAAGAAGTAGAGGCAGCCATTGAAGATGCCAAAGGAAATATGGAATTGAACAATATAAATAATGCTCTTTTCTATGCAGGGGATGTAAAAGATATTCTCAGTGATGCCTTCATTGAAAAACATGGCAAACCGGATGTGGTAATCACTGACCCGCCGAGGGCGGGCATGCACGCTAAGGTGATTGATATTTTGCTTGAACTGGCGTCTCCTAAAATAGTATATGTGAGTTGTAACCCATCCACCCAGGCACGAGATCTCCAATTATTGAGCGTAAAATATGACGTGGAGAAGATTCGTCCGGTGGATATGTTCCCGTTTACGCACCATATTGAAAATATTGCATTGTTAAAGTTACGGAACGTTTAGATAGTGGTCCCTTATTGGAAGGAGGCCCGGTTTTTTATTTTCGAAGAAAAAAGCGAGCCTCTTTCCTGTAGATAATCACTTTCTAAACACCACATTTCTAAAAAGTGAACAATAAATGCTGCCAGATAAAAAACTTAAAACGCTACAATTACAGGTTCATCGCCAGAAAGAGCTCCTTAAGAGGGCTTCTGCCACCATTATTGAGCAAAATGTATCGGACTATCCCATTTTTGTTTTTCATGAAGAGGGTATAGATATTGGCATTCCTATCTTCATTCCGGAAGAAGGCTCGAAGGAATGGTTGATCAATGCGACTACCTTGGAAGAATTATCTACTAAATCATTAGTGATGAGTGATAAGGTGGAAGATTTCAAAAAAGCATTTAAGGATCCCGAGCAGTTTTTTTGTTTGTTTGTGGTGATTGGAGGGGGAGGCTCGTATATCTTTTTGCCGCAGAATAAAGTCTAATATTCCCCAGTTCCTATTACTTTTCATAACTTTGTAACCTAATTTTACTCAAAAACAGCCGTATGAATATACTTATCTGCCAAGAAGAGGAAATAATGCTCACTGCACTGGAATTTAGGTTGAGCAAACAAGGATTCGAGGTTTCTGTTGCGAAAGATAAGAAAACAGCAATTGCTCAGATTCAAGAAAAACAGCCAGACCTTGTCGTCGCTGATATTATGTCTGATAAAGTAGAAGGCTTGGACATTCTGGAGCATCTGAACGGAAATGGTGAGTCGAAGGTACCTTTTGTGCTTATTTCCGAATTAGATAATACAGATCTCATCCTGGAAGCCCTCAATAACGGGGCGGATGATTTCATCGCCAAGCCCTTCAATCCTGTTGAGTTACTCATTCGAATAAAAAGAATACTTCATCAATATTAAAGAGCATACCAATGAAAGGAATTATTTTAGCCGGAGGCCTGGGTACACGATTGTATCCCCTTACACTCGCAGTAAGTAAGCAATTGATGCCGGTATATGATAAACCAATGATCTACTATCCCTTATCGACGCTCATGTCAGCGGGGATTCGGGAAATTTTAATCATTTCAACACCGCACGATCTGCCAAATTTTCAGAAACTATTGGGGGATGGTAGCCAGATCGGTTGTTCCTTTTCTTACAAGGCACAGGTTGTTCCGAATGGGCTTGCTCAGGCTTTTGTGTTGGGAGAAGATTTCATTGGGGATGCCTCTGCTGCCCTAATTCTAGGGGATAATATTTTTTATGGCAACGGTCTCAAAGAAGTACTTCAGGAAAGTGTTGAGCCTGAAGGTGGAGTAGTTTTCGCCTATCAGGTTGCTGATCCTGAGCGCTATGGCGTTGTAGAGTTTGATGATAATTTCAGGGCGCTTTCAATTGAGGAAAAGCCTGCAAAACCCAAGTCTAATTTTGCTGTTCCTGGTCTTTATTTTTATGATAATAATGTAATCGAAATAGCTAAAAATCTAGAGCCTAGTGCAAGGGGGGAGTACGAAATTACCGATGTTAACAAACATTATTTAGAGGCAAATAGACTTAACGTGGGCGTTCTGGGAAGAGGAATTGCCTGGTTAGATACGGGAACGCATAAATCACTTGTACAGGCAGGTCAGTTTATTGAAGTTATTGAGGATCGGCAGGGCCTGAAAATTGGGTGTATCGAGGAGGTTGCTTATGAGATGGGCTTCATCAATGATGAGCAATTAGAAAAACAAGCTCACCGCTTCATTAAGAGTGGCTATGGAGAGTATTTACTTCGTTTGCTGAATCACGGAGAATAAACATTTTTCCTATGGGAAACACTTCTAACCTTTTTGAAGAATTTAAGGCCATTGGTAAACAAGCCTGGCTCGATAAAATTGAGAAAGATCTTAAGGGAAAACCTTTGGACGCTCTTAATTGGAGAATTGATGATGAACTGAGTCTGAATCCTTTTTATACTTCTGAAGACCTTGAGTCCATACCCAATATTGAATTGATTAAAGAGTCATCGGATTGGGAAATAGGTGAAAAATACGTATGCAGGAAGGAAAACTTCGCTGAAGTTAATTCTATGGCTTTAGAGGGGCTTCAAAACGGGGTTCAATCGCTTTTCCTTGATTTTGAGGATACGCCAGATGCTGAAGGTTTCTCTCAATTGTTAAATAATATTGAGCTTACGTTTATTTCTCATCATTTTGGTGCGCCAACAGTGGAAAGTGCTCCGGTTATTTTGAATCATTTTTTGAATTTGGCAAAGACGCAAGGAAAAAAGTTAGAGGGCTTAAAATTTTCGCTGAGTGTACCGACGGTTAATAATGAAAACCATTTTGATCAACTCAAGAAGCTATTAACCGAGCACCCAAGCGCGAGACTGGGCGTTTCCGATGCCTGGGAAAAAACGAATGATGTTAATGCCTCTCAGCAAATAGCTATCTTATTAAAGCAAGGCAATCAGTGGTTGACTGACGCGTCCTTTTCTGGTGAAAATATTTTCTTCAAGGTATACATAGGAATGGACTATTTTCTGGAGATTGCTAAGTTAAGAGCCTTTCGTTGGCTTTGGCCCAAATTGCAAAAAGCAGTTGGTAGGCCTCAAGAATTTCCACCCTTCATAGAAGTACATTTAAATCCGGATATACAAACGGAGGAAACCTACACGAACATGATCCGCTCAACTACACAAGCTATGGCTGCGGCAATAGGAGGCGCGGATAGAATTTTCATACCACCTGCTAACTCGTCTGTAGAAGCTCCAAATTCATTTACAAGGAGGATTGCCAGGAATGTGCAGCATATATTAAAAATGGAAAGCCACTTTGACAAAGTGAATGATCCTGCTGCGGGAAGCTATCATCTGGATACTTTAACGTATAAGTTAGCAGAGAAAGCCTGGGAGCATTTTAGAAAAATGTAAACCATAAGAGCTATTAGAATAAAAAAGAGGCCGTCTCATAAGTAAGTTCGTTGCGCTTTACAGGAAGTTTTCTTTTTTGAGAGGGATTCTTTTTTAAAAATTTTACAAAAAATTTTTAAAAAAGAATCCCTCTCAATAGAAAATACCCATCCCGAGGCAAACGAATTACTTATGAGACGGCCTCTTTTTTATTCTAATAACTCATTCTATTAATGAATCGCAACTTGGATTGACTAGTACCGTTCTTAGACAAATTGTGTGGAACTTCAAAATGATAACCCTTGAATGCCCTTGTGGCTGAAAGGGTAATCATTTTGAAGTTCCATTTTCCACAATTTATGTCAAAGAACTATTAGTACTTAATAGAAAGTACATAATTATCGTCATTATTGGTAGTTACAACATTAACTTCATCAACTCGAATAAGGTAATATCTGTCATTGTTTGAGTTGTAGATAGCATACATCTCACCCGCAGCCTCTACCTTTGTTTTATTATCAGTAAGGTTATTACCTGTGTCGTAAGCTGTTTTAATGATTTCTTGGTTGTTGACAGCGTCGAAAGTAAATGTTTCAGGAAGGCTGTTCATATCCAAACTTCTAAGAGTAGAAGTATTGATACCGGAAATTTCCTGCTTCCAGTTTGTAGCCATAGGTTGAGCAAGGTCAATTCCTTCATCTCTAATCTCAGCAGCAGCATCGCTTGATCCGGTGCCATCACCATTGTCTAAGTCTAACCCACCTGTACCCATAGGGCCACCGGCATTGAATAGAACACCAGAAAGGTCGCCATCAAGAGGGGTGCCATTTCTAAGGGTAATGGTTGCGCTTGCTTCATTTAAGTCAACATCCGTAACAGCAATTGTATAGATATAATCACCAGGTTCGGCAGGACCTGTGATGAAGATATCACCAGTGAAGCCCGTTTTGTTATCATCAGGAATAGTGAATGGATTCGCATCGAATACAGTTGCTTGATCAAGGAAGCTTAATTCCGCAGCATCAACCGGGTTGCCTGCATCATCTGTAACCGAAATATCAAATAAATCGCCTAAACCTTGAGTTACGGTAACATTTACAGCCGCAGGAACACCTAGAGTCGTGTTAAATATATTATCATCGTCGTTTACTGTAATCGATAAGCCTTCAGCAATCGTAATATCGATGGAAACAGATTCGTTGTTACCATCTTCATCAGATACTTCGAATTTATAGGTCTTCAGTCCTTGATGATCAGGGCTGATGCTGATTTCGTATTCAAACATATCTTGATCAGCATTAAATAATAGAACAGGATTAGCAGAAGCAGGAGCACCGTTGACGGAAATACTGTCTAATGAAACGGCAAGGTCATCAGCAAAGATAGTGAAAGAGTTCAATGGGCTATCTCCTTTGGTAGCAGAAACTTTTACGTCAATGGTATTACCTGGAGTGACAAGGGCGGCTTCGCCGGATACGAATCCTGCTTCATCAACTAATTGGATGAATGGTAAGCTTGACGGGTCTGGAGTATCATCATTGCTACAAGAAGCAATTGCAAATGCGATACCTGCTAATAATAGAAATCTGGAAAAAATAGTAAACTTCATAGTTAAAATTGGTTTTGGTTAATAAAGCCAAAAAATATTAATAGATAATGATAACGAAGAAGCATTGAAAATGCTGCTTCATTGTTCATGATTTATGAAGTTCTTTGACATAAATTGTGAAAAAATGGAACTTCAAAATGATAAGCCTTTCAGCCACAAGGGCATTCAAGGGGTATCATTTTGAAGTTCCACACAATTTGTCAAAGAACGATTTATGAAAATAATACATATTTCCAATCGACATGTAGACGTGAAAATATTTTAAAGTAACAATGGAGCCAGCTCCATTGTTACTTTAGGCTATCATGTTATTGCTCAAAATAAATAATATCGCATTGATTTAAGTCCGAATTCAGGATAACCTCCTGGGTTTTCTCACCGTCGAAGATTTCCATGGCGACTGTATTTGGGGGCTCTTTTCCGAGGTTGTTCGCATAAAGAAGAATGTAATGCCCTTTGGTGCTTGCTTTTTCGATATGAAGCGGAATTTCAAATTTCTCACCTTTTAGGATAAAGTTTCGAAGAATCCACTTTCCGTTGTAGTTCAAAGAAATAATATCCCCGTCAATTTTTTTGTGATCGTAGATACCAAGGATTAGATCGGGTTTGCCAATTTTTATTTTTTGACCGGACTTAATTTTTCTTTCCGTTAATTCCTCCGGAGCAGCTTCTGGTATATCGCTAATGATCTCTTTACTTCCGGAAGGAGAATAAAGAATGAATCCCCATTTGCCATCTTTTTCTACTCTGGCTAAGCCTTCTCTGAAATCATAAGCCATGTTGAACTCCGGTTCAATCACTCTTCGTCCTTCGGTATCAATGAACCCCCACAGGCCATTTTCTTTAAATCGCGCGAGGTTTTCGGAAAAATCACCTGCAAATTCAAGGTCGGCAGGAATAGCGATTTGTTTTTTCTTATTAATGAATCCCCATTTTTCGCCTTGTTTAAAACGAGCTAAACCGTCGAAAAAATTATAGAGCATATCGTAGGTAGGGTCGATGAAATAGCTGCCTTTTTTATCAATGAATCCAAACTTGCCATTCATTTCAACCCGGGCAAGGCCATCTTTAAAGCTGCTTGCAAAATCAAACTTCAGGGGAATGACAACGCTTCCTTTTCCATCGACGAATCCCCATTTGCCTTCTTTTTTTACGCAACACCAACCTTCGAAAAAGCCAAGGGCATCATCGAATTTAGGAGGTATGATGGTGTTTCCGTAGCGATTTATTATTCCCCATTTTTCACCCACTTTTATGGATGCAGCGCCATCGTGAAAAGAATAGGCTCCGTCAAATTTTGCGGGAATAACCATTTCGCCCTTCTTATTGAGGTAACCCCATTTTTGATCGGTTGTTTTCACACAAGCTAATCCTTCTTTGAACGGGCTGGTTACTTCATATTCAGGGTTAATAACCATGACGCCTGTCTCATCAATGAACCCGCTTTTAGATTCCATAGAAGAGAAGTTTATAAAGCCCGCGGAAGCGAGGCCTTCTGAATAGGCATCAATGATATTATACTTGGGGTTTACGGATGTGGCGCCCGTTTTGTCGATAAATCCCTTTTTGATGCCTGTCATTACAATGGCATGCCCATCGTAAAAGTCATAGACTTTATCAAAGTCGGTCTTAAACGCCCACTGGTAATTTTTCTGTGCATAACCAGGTGATAGGATTCCCAGGGCTGCAATGAGTATGAATAGCTGTGCTTTTTTCATAGGGATTTTTCTTTGTGCAATTTTCTCTAATTCAGCGCAATAATACTTACTTTCTGACAGAATTAAAATAGGTAGGGGTATTTCATTTACAGGAATGCTTGCCTTTCCGATTTTTTGAAAGGCAAGCATTCCTGTAAATGAAAAAGCTATCCGCCGTAAGGTAGGTTAGGCGGATAGCTGTATGCTCACCTGCTATGGAGCTTAATTGGGCTATATTTTGACGTTCCACACAATTTGTCGAAGAACAATTAATTCTTGTTTACCTGAATCTGAACCTGGCTACCGGCATTCATTTTTTCGCCATAAAATTCTTCGTAAAGTTTTAAGTATTTTTTATGAAGTTGATCACTTTGTTTCTTTCCATTTACTTTCAACTTTGATGAATCTAGTGAGAATGAATAATTATTACCATCTTTAATCAATCCATCCTCAATCATTGCTTTTTCAAGTTTTTGTTGCCCATTTTCACTTCCTCCTTCAACACTATACACTTTTGCAATACCTTTTGAATTATCGTCACAATCGCTAAAAAACGCTATTCTGGCATCACTTTGAGGAGACCATACGCCAGTTTTAAATTTGTGTTCAAACTTTCTTTCTTTAAAGTTTTCGACTTCTTTTTTCAACTTCTCGATTTCCTTACTTCTTTTTTCGACTTCTTCTTTTCGAAGCGCTATTTCTTCATCGCTTAGGGCGTTTTTACGGGCTTCCAGTTCATTTTTTTTCGCTTCAATTTGCGCCATTCGGGCTTCCAGAAGCGCTTTCTTTGTTTCTAATTCAACTTTATTATGGATTCCTGCTTTAGCGGTTTCTGCCAGGATAAAGGCTTCGGCGAAGCGATTATTATTTTCATCCGTGCTAAAAAACATTCTTAATGAATCTTTTGGAACATCTTTTCCATTTCTGATATACTTGAAAGTATTTAGCCCTTCTTGTTTAGGGTTTTCATACCAAAAAAAGTGATTATTGGTATCATCTCTTTCAATGATAATATTTTCTCCTATTTCCACTTCTTTTTCATCTATAAATACTTTTTCCCCTTCTTTATTTACAATGATTTCGACGGGCTCGTTTCCATCCGAAATGATAATCACTGTATTGCCATCATCATCTGTTTTGGTTTTGACTTCCATTTCTGAAGCAGTAGAAAAGAAGTTTCCTTCGAGCCCGGGAGGTAGTTTCGGTTCAGGTGCTGCCGGAGGTGTAGGTTCGTTGCCTTCTGTTGGGGTTGGTGGTGTAGGAGGAAGTGGAGGTTCTGGAGCCGGAGGAGCTTGCTTTGGTTCCGGGATAATCGTATCCTTCTGTAGGTTGGCATTGCTTTCAAATGCCATTAAGCCTGGGAAGTACTCTTGTATTACTGCTTGTGGGCTTTTGCAATGAGGTGTGTTTTCACCGTTTATTGCTAAAACTTCTGTTTCGCCAGCGTTCATTGGTGATGTTGCCTGGATGAAAAGGGCAATAATAACTGCTAAAAGGATGCCTGTGGCCATCAATTTTTCCATGGTGTTTGATTTTGACTGTGTTTGATTTAAAATGCGTTTGATTCGGAATAAAAATTGATTCTTACGGCCCGAAAAAGACATTCCAAAAGCAGGTGTAACGGTTTGAAGTTCTTGTAGTTGAACTAATGCTTTAGCATACTCTAGTGAATTCCCGCAAAGTTCCAGCGCAGTGTCATCGCAACATGCTTCTCTTTCTTGCCTGATGATGGATGAAATCCACCAAACAGCCGGGTGAAAATAGAAGATTACTTCTACCAGAGATTGCAGAATGTTAATGACATAATCATTTCGCATGATATGCGCCAGCTCATGTGCAAGTACTGCTTCTACCTGTTGAGGGCTTAGGCAGTTCATGGCGCCGATTGGGAGTAAAATAATGGGTTTCAAATGGCCTACTACCATAGGCACTTTTACTAAAGCAGATTCTCCCAGCGATACCACTTTTCCCAATTGCAACTTCTCTATGAGGTTTCCTACCTTTTCTCTCAAAGAGACGTCATGGATGATCTGGGAGTATTTTTTTAGATGAAAAATATAGCCAATTCCAAAAATGAACTTGATTGCAAATAATAGCATTCCTAAGACCCAAGTGCTTACAATCAAGTATAAGTGTTTATCTAAAAAGGAAGTAAGTATAAAAGTCCAGCTTTGTTTTTCTGAAAGGTAGGCAAGGGAAACTTCTGAATGGCCTTCCAGTAAATAAGTTGATTGATTAATGGTTTCTTTTGATTGCCCCGGTATACTGTAGCAGATAAAAAATGTAACAACAGAGGCGATAAGAATGAATGCCAGGGCCGATAGAGAAAGTGTATATCTCCAGTTTGCCGATTTCCCTTGCGATTGAGAAAGAATTAAAGCCAAAATGATTCCGATGGCTCCTGCTTCCCAGGTAGAATGCAATACTGTCCAGCCCAGGGCACTAATAATTTCTTCAGGGATTGTTAGTAAATTAATCCATTCCATAACTGAAATTTTACTCTTTCTCTATCTTTTTAATTAAAGCCTTAATTTCTTCTAGTTCTTCTGTGGATGCCTGGTGATTACCCAATGCCTGAACAACAAGTTTCATGGCAGAACCCCGGAAAGTAGAATCTACAAATTTCTTTAGCAAGGTTTTTTGAGTGGCGCTTTCGCTGACTTTTGCATGGTAAATGTGCGTTCTGGTTTCTGTGTTTCTGGTCGCCAGCTCTTTATCTACCATTATTTGCATGAGCTTTAAGGTAGTGGTGTATCCAACCTCTTTTTCTCCCTTCCGCCTTTTTTCATTTAACTTATCATTTACCAATCGAACAGGTGATGGACCATGCTCCCATAAGATCTGGAGTATTTCCAGCTCTGATTCTGTGGGTTTTATTTCTTTGTATTTGCTCATAACTTCTTTATCTGTCCATTTTTTATAGTAAATCCGTTTACGAATGCTTTCGTAGTACGAAGGTATACGAAGTTTTTCGTAAAAACAAGTTTTAGTAAGAAAGTTTTCGTACTTTATGTAAGAATTAACGTTTTCTTAGGATATTGCCGCATGCCAGCATGTTTAGAAAGGCTCTAGATGATTCCATTTGGTCGGAGTTAATTTAGAAAGCCTCTAAAGCAGGC
>CAZHZT010000165.1:0-10924 GCA_964537285.1 uncultured Saprospiraceae bacterium
ATTAGGCCTGCCTTTTGTTCTTAAAATATTTACCAAATGAAATCATCTAGAACCTTTTAATCAAAGGCTTTGGAGTATTTAAGCTTTATTCCTCCAAGAATTTCTTTACTCCTGCATCGGCTTGTGCATAGATAGATTGTAGTTCATTTTGAACTTTCACGGCTTCGTTCGATTGGTTAAGTGCCTTGAGAGCTATGAATTTTCCTTTAAGCGATTTAGATCTTTTCGGCATGCGCAACAAGGCTTTATGAAATTGTTCTCTTGCTTCTTCATATCGACCTTTTTCCAATAACCATTCGCCATATTGTTCGAACGAAGGTTTTGCGATACTTGGTGGGCCGGTTGGGAATCTGGTAAGATCCTCCAGCTCAATGGCCTTCTTCATCTTTATTTCGAATAATTGCTCATCGTCTTCCAGGAGAGCTTTCAGTCCTTCCATTTGAGTTTTGATGACCCGGGCGGTTTTTATAGCATTTTCTGTTGGCGCATATCTACTAATTCCGGCAGCACACATAGCAATACCGGAATCTTTAATTTGCAGGGAGTCCATATATATTTTAGTGGAAAGCCAATCAATTTCCTCATTTATTGTTTCGAGTTCCTTGTTTTGGAAAGCAACTTGAGCTCTCAGTAAGCTGCGGACGGATTTTGCAACTATACCGATGTCATCGACTTTGACATCCACATCAAGCTGTGTTTGCTCATTCACTTTGCCACTTTCGGCTAGTTGTCTGCTTTGCATGCCAAGTAAGTATCCTCTTGCTCCTTTGGTCGGATCCTTTGGAACATGAGCTAGCATATCGTTTAAGATTTCTTCAGCCATTGCGTACTTTCCTTGTTGTAAAAGGCCATAATGCCACCACGCCAAAGAGTGATACCCTCTGGCACCGTCGTTCAATTCCTGTTGTACCATTCGCTTAACGCTGGCATCGTAGGATTCCTGATTAGAGTTAACCACTCCATTCCATTCCCCGAGAGCTAGATAGATATGTGAAGGCATATGTAGAGCATGTGCTGCATCAGGAGCTACTTTAGCGTAAGCATCGGCGGCATCCAGGGCCTCCTTTGCAGAGGTAGGGCCATCTAAGGCATGTATCTTATAATGCAATGCCCCTGGATGAAAAGGATTTACTTTGATGATGCTATCCGCGATGGAAGCAGCTAACCTTAGATCATCGCTGCCATCCCCGTATGTTTCTGTTGACCAGACTAGAGACAAGGCATAGAACGCCGCTATTTCCTGATGGTTTGGAAATTTCTTATGCATGGCCGCCAAGTGATCTTTGATCAAGTTATTTCTATCTTCAAAATCACCTTCTCCATACATGATTTCTACCAGTTCCCACATTGCTTTTTCTAATGGATCGTCTATGGAGGCTAAACGCTCTTCTTTGGTATTTCCTAACCGGGCTACTATTGCTTTGCCTTTATCCGTATTTTGCAATTTCCACAATGCCTTGTAATGGCACATCGCTTCCCCCCAATGCGTTAATACTTCTGTGCTATCCAAAGCAGTGGCTTCCTCAAATGCTTTCAAGGCATCTTCATATTCAAAATTGTGTAAAAGCAATAAGCCTTCATCAAATTTTTCCTGAGTGGCAGGACTAAGTGTAAAACCGTGTTCCAATTTACCCAGAACCACATCCGAAGATTTAATTGAATCTTTTGGATGCTCCTTTGAAGAACAACCTGCTATGATCAGGACTATTACAAGCGATAAATATGTTACTGGATTCGTCAAAATAATATTTTTTGGCTGTTACAAGTTTCGCTTAAAGGTTTCCATGTGTTAATTTTCCCCTTTGCTACAACCTGGTTAATTACTGGAATTTTATAATTTGTCTTCCATTGTATTTTGCCTGACCGTTTATTTATAGTGCTGGGCCAGCCTGGGCGAAAGATAGTTAATTTATTCAGAGGGTGCAAGACTTTAGAAAGGGAGCGCTTAATCCGCTACGGAACAAGTCTGTTAAGCAGGTTTGATATGCAAGCATTTATTTTATCTAGTGACAATGAGTTTTTCAGAAAATATTTTATTCAATTTTTTAGAATGCGCATGAACCGTGTAAATTCCCTGTGGCAAATTGAGATCCAAATGATTTAAACCTTGCTGGATCTCTGTGTTGAAATAGATTTTTCTGCCGAGATTATCAAAAACTGTAATGCTAAAGTTTTCATCTAAATCCAATTGAATAAAAAAGTTTCCGGTATTGGGATTCGGAAAAATACCAAAAGACGAACTTTCAACTTCAGTAGTTTCATTTATAGATGTAACACCTTCACACACCAAGTCATAGAGGAAATCCCGAACAAACCAAATTGTGGTATCCATATAGACCTCTGCCTCAGGGGCCGGGTTAAGTATGAAAGGCGTGTGGTTTGCACCTTGCCATGTGTAAAAATCATTTATAATTCCATGCTGATCCAATTTGGAATGAATCGAAGCGCTTCCATCAACATCTACGGCAATGTTTAAAATGGTTAAGGTGTCGGATCCATAAGGAACAATACTGTCGTTGGTACCATGCATACTCACGATAGGAGTAGTTACACTAGGATTAATCCAGGCTGTATCAAGTATAGCACCACAGAGGCTAATTACGCCTGCAATATCTTGAGAATAGCCATCATTTCCACTATTCCCTGTAAAACCACCGGTAGCTTGAAATAGCGAGTCAATTTCTATGGGCACTTCACCTGGCTCATCAAAATGAGCTATCTGTAAAGCGGTTATGGCTCCCGCAGAAACGCCACCTATATAAATCCTCGTTGTATCTATTTTGTAATTATTAATTGTGGCCGCATCTTTATAAAAATAGCGAATTGAAGCAGCCATGTCATGTGTCGCTTTTAGTACTGCTTCATAAACGTTAGAAAAGTCACTGTTGACTATGAGATCTATTGACAGACGGTAGTCGATTGCAGCCGTAACATAACCTCTTTTGGCAAATGAACTGCTTAACGTAACTATGTCCTTGGTTCTTTTATTCCCAGCTATAAATCCACCTCCGAAAGCCCAAATAATCAATGGCCGGGCACTTAGTGTGTCACCCTCGGGTTGGTAGACATCCATGAAGAGCTCCTGGATGTTGTTCGAATCAAGTAGCGTAGGTTGTGGCGCTTCGCCAAATTTTACATTAGTAGTTACATTGAGGTTAAAAATTTCGTCATAATAACGTTGATTATCACATTCTTGCGCATATAATCCTGCCGAAATAATGAGTGATAGGCATAGCGTGAATAAATTTTTCATTTTTTTTCTTTTAATAGACTTTACGCTAGTTCTTGAAGCACTAGTTCCTGAAACGCTAGTCTTAGGTTACAAAATTGATTTTTCATATACACAGTCAAAGTTAAGGCTGGTTGATCCAGTTCCTTTTGGATAAAGAAGTGAATTGAACATTTTGAGAGGTGAACTGAACTTGTTTTTTAAGAGCAGTTCATAAACCTGATTTATTAAGTGTATGTTGTGAGCAGCGACTGTAGGGGGGTAGCCGTGATGTGCTGAAGGTCGAACGGCATTAGTATCAAAGAAGTAATTCATCTAATCAAATTTAGACCATTTTGAGCAGTTCCTCTATCGGTTCTTGAATATCTATTTCCTTTATTAACCGATCCACTTCTTCTTTGTCAAAACCTTGATAATTTAGGTGCACCCCGGCCATTTATTGGTCAGGGCCGCCAAATTGACTGTAGGCAGTTATTCCTATCTTTAAATCTGTTCTTTTAGGTTCGTACACAGTTTCAATTGGTACTTCAAGATGTTGCAATTGTTTGTGTTGAACATAGATTCTTTGTTTAGACACGAATCTTGTTATGTCAGAAATTTCAAGAATCATTTCATTGTTGAATTTGACCAACATATCTCCTTTAATACCTATTTGAATGGCTTTTCTTTCTTTCTTATTCCCATAGGGATCATGGTTGGGATCCCATTGTAGCCTTACTTCACTATCATTCAATTTGCTTTTCCACTCTTCTTCGTTTTTGTGGTATTCCGGTTTGAATGAGGAAATTGTAGCTTTACTTAAAAGTTCTTCCCAACCTATTCGCGATATTCTGATTGCAAGGATTCTTTCTTGATTCACCTTTGTTGCCCAACCACTTCTATACATCATCCATAAATAATTTGGCTTTATCCATGTCATTCTGTTAAAACTGAAATCAGTTCCACCAAATTTGTTGTTTTCTTTAGCAAAGTTTGCTATTGATGGTTTATAGGCCTGATAGACGATTATTGAATCATCGAATTGAAATGCTGATATACAATTTCCAGTTTGGGGAAGGATCTTTTCAGAATCGGAATAATATTGCAGTTTTATTCTATCTATATGGCGTGGATATGAATGAATCATCCTGCATTTTCTTGATAATTCTTTATCCCACCTATTTATTCTTTTTTCAGCGAATTCTTTCAGTAGAGGGTCTTTTGATTTAGTTAAAGCTTTGAGATACTCTTTTGACTCTTCAGTTCCAATATCAGCTAATGCCCACGTTAACCTCCGTGTTACAGGTTTATAGTCGGGCTCAGGTATTTTAGAATTGACAATCTGATTGTAAATAAATTTGGCTGTTGATGGATGTCTTCTTTCCTGGAAACTTGCAGCAATCCAATCATGTAGATTATGCCAATCTCCTCTAAAGAGCCATTTTTCTATTTCAATTTCATCTAATTCTGAAAGACTTGGTTTAGGCTTGGTGTAGAATTCTTCGATGGCACCATGGTCTTTGGATTTGTAAATCTTTGAATATTCACCAAATACCTGGAGGCCTTTATCATGCCATGATTCATTTCCAACTTCCCCGAGTTCAATTTCTCCAACTTTTATTCCTAGAATTTCGGTTGCTACTTTTTTAATACTAAGAAGCCATTGTTGCCATTTATCGTCTTCCATTCTTCCGTAAAAGCATAAGCCTGCGGGTTCAACTGATGAAGAGATATACTTTCCTTCATCAGTAAGGTTGAACCATCTATTTGTGCCTTCTATCCATCCTTCAGTTTTTGAGTAGATCACATTGACTCGATAATCCCATACGGGCCAGTCATATCGAATATTAAGATTTGCTGATTGAATATTCATTTTTCTCGTCCTATTTGGTGTCTACTTAGCCATGGCAATTGTAGAGCCTCCTCCCGGCAGCTGCTGTCTTGCAGTCCAGTCATGAAAATGGCTGTACCAGAAGCCTTCCTTCGCCAAAGAGGATATGTTCCGTTTCCGGAATACCACCTCCAGGTCAAATATGCTAAAACCTAAGGCTGTTCTTCGAACCGGCTTATTCGCGATCCGAAGGTAAAGTTGTGTGAGCGGTGCACCTTGGCGAATTGGTCAGGGCTGCATTCTCAATTACGTATTCGGCTTCTTTTTTTAGCTTCCTCTAAATTTTCTAAGTGAATAATATTTCCTTCCATATCCAACACATATCACTTCTTCGGACCAATTATAAATTTTCTTTAGACTTTTTATCTCCTTCATGAAGATTGAGTCAATCAATTTGAACAATTCATCAGAAATTTTTTCTTCAGCCTCTGGGATTACATCTTTAGCAAATTTAACGATTGTGGATTCTAATTCCTTTATCGAAATTATTTCCTGTTGAGTTTCAAATTTTGGCTTAGCTCTTAAATATCCCAATTCTGTATCCGAAATTGAGAAATAGAATTCTTCCCAGAGGTTTGATTCTCCGTTTTTATAGATTAACAGCTGATTTACGCATTTTAAAAACCCTTGAATTAAGTTGAGTTTATAGGTTTCATTCAAAACGGAATCTCTATATGCTTTAGGAATTTCATAATTTTTAGACACGAAATATTCAGCTATTTTACTTTTGTTCCATAAATGAGCAGACTTAATTTCATAAATGCTTTTGAATTCAGATAAATATTTAATTAGGTCTGATTTGACATATAATTCTCTTCCTCCGTTGAGTTCGTCTATTCTTTTGTATTCACTTAAATTTTTATCAATTATTTTTACTGATGATTGGTCCATGTCATAGATTTCCAATTCGTCATTTGGAAATAGGAATGTTTTTAATGACGAATTTTGTTGACCATATGCCAATACTTCATAGTACTTTTTAGCCAATTTTGCCTTTTCAGCTCTTTCTTTATTTAGGTATTCTATTTTCATTTTTTTGCTGATACATAAAATTTAAAGTTCCACACAATTTGTCAAAGAACGAAATCTAATTGAGCGATGCTGCCCCAAGTGTAGGGGCTACCTGGCGTGGCCGAGACAAAGCACCACGGATGTGATCAGGTAGCTTGTGTTAGATGCCGCCCTATTTGTGTTATGCAGCTAAATACTCCGGGTTGGATTTTACATTCACTTAGATATTTGGCGAGTTCTTTTACAAATTCGCTTCTACGGTACTTATACTGCTTTTGCATGAATTCATCGTCTGAATGTAAGGAAGTCATTTCATTTACCGATTCTATTTGTTCAAGCAAATCTAGGACCATCGCTGTTTTAATGTTGTGTGTAGTTCTTATTCATTTAATATTCCCAATGTAGGCAGTTGTTTTACTTTGTGATAGGTTAATGTCGCTTTGATGCATTCTTTCAACTCTTTCTTTGGGATTTGGTCTTTCAGTTGAAAAACGATGGCCCGGTTTCCCTCAAAATTAAATACGTTCTTAAATACTGCTCTGAAAGTGTCAACAAGTCTGCTGGTACATTTGAAGTACATGGCATATTGATCCGGCTTTTTTGACTTCCAGTCCATTCTCAGGGTACTCCCATGTTTGGTAATATAACTTGGCTCCCCCCATTTTAAGGTTTCTTCTAGGTTTGTCAGGCCATCTATTTCTTTAGCTGTCTCAATGATCAACTCTCTTAGTTCAAACAATTTCCTTCGAACAGAATCAGGATAGTTCGCGAAAGTCAATTCAACTTCAGGATTTGTCTTTATATCTAGATTTATCATTGGCTCACAGATTGCACACAACATTTAAGAATTTTATCCTTCTCCCCAATCAACAATGCCTCCGCATCATCCAAGTTTCTGCCCAAATGATCTACTCAAAGCGACTCCTGTGGCAGATAAAACTTAGTCCCGCACTTGTTGCGGGATGTCGCTCCAAGCTCAACCCGTATGGTAAAAGTATCGACAGGTTTCTTCCTCTCCAAAAGGCTTTTTAGGGCTTGTTTTCTCAATATCCGGCTTATTTTTCAGAAGTTCAAGTTTTTCAATCCAACTTTTGTGGCCTTTTCTGTTGTTTTGGGCAAGCTAACCCCATCCTTCCACAGGCTTCCAAAAGCTTAAAGAATTGGACGGTTGGATACTTGACTGCCTAAGGTATTGCATTTGGAAACAGTGGAAATGGTCGAGTTTAATAATTTGGAGTGGTACCTTTTTCGTGCTCATTAATATCTTCGAATCGGCGTATTCGCGATTCGAAGGTCCGGTGGTGTGAGAGGTGCAACTTGGCCGGTTATTGGTCAGGGGCGCCTACTCGACGTGTGCTTTCGTTATTTTTATTTTCCTATTTATCAGAATTATACTAAGTAGACTTAAAATCCAATAGATAATTGTCATTAGGAGTCCATTTAAATTTGTATTCCAATAAATGGCAAATGTTACAAACAGCCAGATCAGGTTGCTCAAATATCCAAATATGAATTCATTTAATTGAGTTTTCTTATCAATGACTCCGATTATTTGAGCTATAACTGTCAGAATAAGAAAACTTATTAGTGGAATTATTAAAAAAGAGAGATTGTCTAAAAAATCTCTGTCATAGTAATTGCCCACGGAATCACGATATACAATTTCTTGCTCCCTTTTATCTCCGTATAAATCATTTAATGTCAAATCAGATTCTCCTATTGGACTGTAGTATTCAATTTTAAAACTTGGTTTATGTTTAACGAAAAATTCGGGTTCATAAAATTCAGTGTCATATTTGATTCCAACGAATGATAACAAAGTAATACCTATGAATATTTTAATTATCGCTTTTGTCATTTTTAATGAAGTTTGCGGTTCTAGATGATTTCATTTGGTTACCGTTTTGAGAACAAAATGCTGGCCGTTAGGCCTGCCTGATCGTAGCCCTAGTAAAAGGTTATTCTATCTAATTTATTCCGAGTAGCAGCAGTATTAATATCGTCAACTTAAGTTCTTTATAGCCCGGCACTTCAGTGCCGGGAGAAATAATGGTCAGATTAGGCTTTAGCCACTTTGTTATTAATGGGCTAAAGCCCTGATAAATTTTAACACTACAACCGGGCGCTAAAGCGCCAGGCAAAGAAAAAGCTTAATTTGAGGGCATTGAGTGGTGCCTACAACACAAGAAGAATAGCCTATAATGGGCTTCCGCTAAGCAGAAGTTGATCTCTATAGCTTATACTTACGGGAAAACCAGAGGGCTACGATCAGGCAGGCCTAACCGCCAGCTTTAAAGGGTTCCTAAATTAATTTTGACCAAATGAAATAATCTAGAATCACATTTGCACACACCTATCCCCCCCCTCATAACCAATCGATTATCCCACTTACTAAGTTCAAATACCAACTCCCCATTTCCAAATACGCTTTTTTGTACATCTGGTACCCAAGTCATCCGAGGAGCTTTTTACCTTGTTTACGTAATACATGCAATTGGGCTATGATCTGTTTGGTAGCCCAATTGCATGTATTAACAGCATTACCCAGATTGCTATTGAAGCATTAAATTTTCTACAAATCGAAGATTACCCGAAACATACTCTACAATTATCAATCCCCTCGGCAGATGAGCGGTGGGAACGTTTGAGCCGGGTAAGGATTGCATATCCTTTTCATCCAGTAGTTTTCCATTTACATCATAAAAGCGCAATACACCAGCATCCGTAAAGTCTCCTTTAAAGTTAATCGAAGTATTAGCCGGATTTGGGAATAGCGTAAGTGTTTTCGGCGCTTCCAATTCTTTGGTTTTCGTGATCGTTACTAATGAATCTACCACTACGAACTGGTGCATCATACTGTTATCCTCATGCGAAAGGATGTGGCAATGATACATAAAACCATGTGTAAAGAGACTGTCCATGTCATACGGGCTCGGAAAGCTGTCGAAGCGCGCTACGTATGACATTTCAGCTCCTCCTCGAATCAACTGTACATCTTTCCATCCCATGAGTTCATCTGGTAGATCTGGATAAGTGTAGATCGCTGGTTGATCTGTATACCCTCCTTTGCCATCTGGAAATCCAACATTGCCAATATATTCAACTACCTGGAACTGAACTTTATGTATGTGCCAAGGGTGAGCATTAGTGGTGGTATTATTAATAACCCATTTTTCCTTGGTATTGACAAGCACCGTGTCGTTGATCACGTTCATTATCATTGGTTCACCGTCAATAGTCCAATGGCCTCCTGACCCTCCACTACCCAGTAAGTTTTTGATTCTGGTTTTAAATATTGGTCCGGGGGCGATTTCATAGGTCTTTAAGGTGGCCGGTAAAGAAGTGACGGGACTAATTGGTTGGATAGTAGTATCAACTACAAAAGCCATCATGGCAGAACTATACCAGTTTTTTGAATATTTTGCATCGGTGGGCAACTTATTATCAAAATGCGTCAGATATAAGGTATCTCCGTGCTCATATTGACCAAAGTCAACAACAAATTCCCTTCGATCTCCGAGGGATAATAAATTATTAAGCGTTGGACGAGGATAATCCAAATAGCCTCCTCCTGTCGCAATCATATACATGGTATCAAAATGTACAGAATCATTCTTTGTGGTGTGATTATAAAGCAATTCCCTGGTCAATCCAATATTGAATATTTTAATCGTTGCCCCGTTCAACATCCGCAACCGAACCATTGAATTGGGAACATTCAGCACCCCGGCAACTACTCCATTCACCATACCCCAACTACCGGGACCCGGTTTTTCACCAGCTTTAATGGAAGTCGCTTTGTTGTTTGGGTCGTAATTAAAATTTTTAGCCTGAATATTTAAAGGGATGTCATTTACGCCATATTCATTTGGCAGTTGTGCATATAAAGGATCATTATCCGGATCTTGAATATACATCATACCTGCCATTCCACGCGTGACCTGATCCGTTGTCAAATCCATCAAATGGCTGTGATACCAGGCCGTTTGAACTTCGTCAATAATTGGGAAAACGGAATGCCATGTCTGATCATCATTAATTCTTTGATGAGGGCCGCCGTCTGATTCGGCGGGTAAATTTAAAGCTTGCCAATGGAGGGTAGTAACAGGAGCTGCTTTATTGGTGATGGGAAAATCAATCCAATCGTTTGTCCTGTTAACAATAAACGTTGGCCCGCTGTAGGTCATCGCGCCCGGCACATTGGTACTGTCCGGGTTATTGTAGGCAAAAGCCTGTATCAAGGTATCTAAGTTAAAAAAAAGCGATCCCCATTACTTTGATCTATCACCATATCCACCGCTCCGTTGGGGTCAAAATTGTGCACGGTATCGATAATGTCCAAGCGCCAATCCGGGCCTTCAACCGGGTATGGAATCGGCACGGGGTTGATAAACTTTGTTTGTGCCTGGGCATTTTGTGTCCAAAAACACAATAAGCTTAGACAAAGAAGAGAAATGAAAGTAAATCTTATTTTCATAATGAAAGGTTTGGCCTTTCGATTACTTTTTGGCATTCCTTAGTCTGAAGCTTAAGGCTGTCGGTTTTAAAAGTAATGAAAGGTGATGATGAATAGAGTATCTTGTAAACCACTTACACTGTTAAATTACTAAAAATAGCTTAAGCAGGTGAACAAAATGGAGTATAATTAAAAATTTTGGTTCCAGATGATTTCATTTGGTCGAAATTAATTTGGGAAGTCCTTAAAGCAGGCCTTTAGGCCTGCCTGATCGTAGCCCTGGGTTCTCCCAGGGTTATAAGGTATAGAGACCAACTTCCGCGTAGCGGAAGCACATCATTGGTTATTGCTCTTGTGT
>CAZHZT010000166.1:0-10901 GCA_964537285.1 uncultured Saprospiraceae bacterium
CCAATTCAGTAATGCCTTTAGGGCCTGATCAACGGATTGGACCCATTACCAAAAAATTTATAAAAAAATATAAATCTAAAGTTAGATCAGCTCCTAGGGATATAAAACTTAATCGGGCCTTTAAGGTACTTATTTCCGCCCCCAAACACTCAATACCCCAAAAGCAATTCGAACGGTATGTTGAACCGTCAATGAAACTAAAAAACTTTCTGGAAAAGGAATTAGCATTTGAAGTTGTATCGTATCCGCAAGTTGTAGGTGCTTCGGATAGCCAGAGGTTCATTTCTTACAAAAAGGTTTATAACCTAATAATAGAATGCGAAATAATGATTTTCTTATTGTATGATAACTTCGATGATAGAATAATTTTTGAAATAGCGTGGGCTATTGAACAAAAAAAACGTGTATTTATTTGTACTACTAGAGGAAAGGAATATCTGCCTGATGTTTTTCAAATTAGTTGGCCGCCAGCTATAGATTTGATCGATGTATTCTTAACCCCCGCAGAGGCATGTGAGTGGTTGATAAACAATGCCAGTGAGGCATTTAATGAAGAGCTTGGCCGGCAAAATAAAATTAGGAGATAGTATACTTTAGGCCACTTTAGCTAGTACTCTGGATTCAATTGAGCCATTCCAAAAAGGGAATTAGTTCTCTAAAATTTTCGGTAGTAAAGAAGTGGCATACAAGGGGAGATTAATGAAAAAACCATCCTGCATAAAATTTCGGGGAGAAAGCCGAATGACTTTTGATGGCTGGTATTTATCGGCATAACTCCGCAAACTTCGGGTATTCCTGCTGCTGCCACTCTTAACTTCTACCGGAAAAAGTTCATTTTCAAGAGAAAGAATAAAATCGACTTCCGCAGTACCAGGAGAATTCCAATAATACAACTCCTTTTCATGCGCTTTAACCAGCTCATGAGCGACAAAATTTTCGGTAAAAGCCCCGTTGTATTCAACGAATAGTTGGGTAGGTTGCAAAATGATTTCGGAAGACAGCCTCAACATTGCTCCTAAAAGACCTGTATCAAGTAAATATATTTTAAATTTAGCATAATCAGCATAGCCAGCTATCGGCAATTTTGGGGTTCGAAGTAAATACGCAAGATGAATAAGCCCTGTTTGCCTGAGCCATTCTATAGTCTGCTCAAACATGGAAGCCCTACCTTTTTTGCGAACGTCACTGTATTTGAATTTTTTGTTTTCGCGGGATAGCTGGAAGGGCACAGATTGCCACAATTCCGATGTCTTAACAACTTGCGAAGGCTCCGTGTACTTCGAAAAGTCACGTTCATATGCTTTAAGGATTTCCAGTTGTATTTCTCGCACTCCGCTTATATCCTGATTATACACGTAATCCTTTACTGCTTCAGGCATTCCACCAATAAAAAAATAAAGTTTTAATAACTTAAGCAACTTTTGATGCAATAATTCGGGAATAGGGCTTAGCATTGTATTCTCCTCTAAGTTGTCAATTAACTCCTTTTCTCCCATTGCTTCCGCAAACTCTTCAAAGCTCATGGGATAAAGTGTTAAGAAATTTACTTTGCCTACAGGAAAGCTTCCGGGCTTAGCTACATGTACCCCAAGCAATGATCCCGCCGCAATTAAATGGTATTCGGGAGCCTGTTCTTGAAAATATTTCAGGCTGGTTATAGCCTCAGGAGCAACTTGAACTTCATCAAAACAGATCAATGTATTTTCCACTTCTATCTTTTTCCCAATATATAAGCCTACACTTTTTATTATATCAGCAGGTTTTAGGGAACCCGAAAAAAGTGACCTCAGGTCTGGGCTTTGCTCAAAGTTTAAGTATACATAATGTTGGTATTCTTGCTGCCCAAACTCATTGATCAACCACGTTTTTCCAACCTGACGTGCACCTTGAAGCAGCAGCGGCTTTCGGCGTTTGCTGCTTTTCCATGATAAAAGAGAAGAATATAGTTTTCTTTTCATAAAAAATACTTCAATTAATTTTTTCCAAAAGACGTAGGCTTACTTTAATCAGCAAACAACAACAAAAACAAGTTACAAAAAATGTTATTCATAACAAAAATAAGTTGCAAAAAGTGTTATGATTAGCATAAATAAGTTGTAAAAAATGTTACGACTTTCATTACAACCAGAGCAATACTGTTTAAAAATGTCTTTAAACAGTATTTTGCAAAGACAGTACCGAAAACCTAAGCCTTTGCAAAATAGCTGTGTTTTTGGAGGTTTTCATTCATTCAAATCCTTGTCACGTTCTTTTCCATACCATTTAACAAGGCCTTAAAGTGCCGCTCTACGGATCGATAGTTGATATCTTTTTGAATAGACAGACGATCAAAAAGAGGGCTTACTTGTTTATTCAGTTCATGCTTTAAGAATGTAGTTACTCTATCAAAAAGAGCTTCATTTCTGCTTCTAATTCGAGAAATAATGGAGATAGAACTTGTTTTTGGAAATCTTTAAAGTTTTTTCTGGATATATTCATCATAAATCAATTGAGCAGCCTCTTCATTTCTTGGGTCTTCTGTGAGCATTAAGTCGGCATACACTAATATAGGGGGAACAGTTTTAGGGTTCGTTATCTTTGAAGGCCACGTCCAGAATTTTTCATAAATCCAAATATTTCCATCTGATGATGGCACTAATTTCAATCTAAAAAGAAGCTCATTTAAGCTTTCCTTCGTATAAAGGACAAATTCTTCAGGCCTTAAATAATTTGTTAATATATCAGCAGCGACTTCTCCTCCCCAAAAAGATTCAGAAGCATTCAAGGTTTTTATCTGTTGATCAATGGAACGATTAGAAATAGCTTTGAAACGTCCTTTTATTAAGTTCGGTCTTAATCTTTGTCCATATTGAATGATCCAATGATTTAACAATACTTCTTTTTTGGATAGTCTTCTAGTCTGCTCATCCACTCGGACAATATACCCATTTTGATCCAAGCTTTTGAAAACTTTTGAAACAGTATCTATACTGACTCCAGCCAAAGCAGCTATTTCTCGATAAGACTTTTGAATAACAGCCGGAAATGCCAATAATACAAAAACTACCTTCAATCCACTCTTGGTAAAAGCTCTACCAATGATGGATTTTCCTAAGACTTCTTTTTTCTTCCCTTCAACGATTAAAATTAGTCCTTCGACCTTAAGCCAGATATTTCCCGCTCCATCAATATGATTGATCGAATGGGTTTTAAGCCATTCTTTTTGTTTTTGAGTTATTCGCTCTGCCAAAAGTAATAGCTGTTCTCCGGTTAATTCATTTTTTAATCGAAGTATTTGGGACAATTGGTGCCCGCGTAAATCATGACGTATTTCGACTGCTAGGCTTTGTTTATTTTTTCCCACTTCAAGAAATAATACTCCATTTATTCTTTCATGAACATAAAATTGTTCTCTCCATTCCCATGCATCAGGAAGGACATCATTTAATGTTTTCAACGTGTCTAACAATAACTGACTATTCATTTGTACGTTATTTTCACTTAAACGCCGCCCGCGTACAGCCAAAAATAACGTACAAAACGTATTCTTGCAAATCATTCTCAGTAAAATTCGCAAGAATTTAAAATTATTTTTTTTTACCTTACCCCCCATGAACCAAGCAACCAACTCCATACAATCCATCATCGAAACCCTCCCCGACGGCACGCCTCTCGAACTCATCTTCGTACAAGGCGGCGCAGAAATACCCGGCTTTGCCTTCGGCAAGGATATTCCCGACTTTTACATCGGCAAGTACCCCATTACAAATGCCCAATATGCCGCCTTTTTGAACGATTATGGCAGCGATGAAGTGAAGACCGGTGAATATGCCGGGGAAAAAATGATCCGTGAGCATAATTGGAGTATGCAAAAAAAAGGCGCTAATTGGTCTTTTCTGCCGGAATACGAGTGTCATCCAGCCATTAGAGTATCCTGGTACGGAGCCAATGCATTTTGTCAATGGCTGAGTCGGAAGAAGGGTAAAAACTATTGCCTGCCTAGTGAGGTAAGGTGGGAATATGCTGCAAGGGGAGGCAAACACAGCCTTGGTTTTGAATATGCGGGTAGTAATAAACTAAAGGAAGTGGGCTGGTTTGGTCAAAACAGTCACATGGAAACAAAGCCCGTTGGTTTAAAAAAAGCCAATGAACTGGGTATTTTCGATATGAGCGGGAATGTATGGGAATGGTGCGAAGATGTGTGGCATGATGATTATAAGGGGGCTCCAAAAGATGGTGAACCCTGGATGAAAGGCGGAGACCAATCTCTCCGAGTGGTTCGTGGCGGGTCTTGGGGCAGCAATGGTAGCAGTTGCCGCGTATCGCTTCGCGTCAGGAATCTTACAGTTGGCCGTATCAACAATTTCGGTTTTCGTTTGGCCCGGTATTAACTCTTTTTCCCTGTTCAGTATTGTTGGGCTTTTTTTGTCAGAATCAGGATTCCCAGGATTAAAGGATTTACATGATTATTATTTGTAGGTGAGTGGTCTCTGACCCGATACCCCACATAGGGCGAGTCTCCTGACTCGCAGCCATCGTACTTTAGTAAGTAGACTTGTTCTGTGGATGATGGCGGAGCGTAATTAGCCAAATTTTATTTTAAACAAGGCGAAAAACGCAGGCATAACTTGCCCCGAATACTTTCGGGAGCCTTAGCTCAATGTCGTCAGCTTAAACTCTTTCTTAGCCTGGCGCTTTAGCGCCGGGTGTAGTGTTAAGATTTATCGGGGCTTTAGCCCATTAATAAGAAAGGGGCTAAAGCCCAATCTGATCGTTATTTTCCCCGGCACTGAAGTGCCGGGCTATAAAGATATAAAGAGCTTAAGCTGAAGACATTGAGCCTTAATTAAGTCGAGTATTTTCAATTTCATGCACTGACTTTAAAAAGCCTTTACTTGTCTTTCGCGAGTCAGGAGACTCCCTCTATGTGGGGTGTCGGGTCGACGACCGCTCACCTACAGTGTGGAGATTTCGCGATGCTCTAATCATGTAAATCCTTTAATCCTGTGAATCCTGATTCTGACAAAAAAAAACAATAGTTCAATGCCCAAATCTTCAACTTCAACAGGCTGTAAGATTACAAGCATGCATCCAAAAAGATTCTTGCTTTAAAGTGAAAAATTCTTATTTTGCAAAATGACTGAGGCTTAGCCCATTCGCTTTTTTCAACAAAAACGAAATGAATATTTTACTGAAATCAAAAGCAGAAGTGATCACCGACAGCTTTCCGGTTGGTTCTTCTTTAAAGTTTATTAAAATAGAAGGCGGTTCGTTTCTAATGGGAAGCAACGAATACGATAATGAACAACCTGTTCATAAAGTAAGCGTAACAGATTTTCTTTTAGCCCAGTATCCCGTTACCGTGAAAACCTACTTAAGCTTCGCAAACGGGACTCAATCGAATGCGCCCGAATGGATGGAGGAAGGAAATGAATATAACATCTATACTGGGACCGATAATTATTATAAAAAATTTGGCACTTCACTTTTTGCAGATGATTCCCCCATTGTCGGGATAAGTTGGGACAATGCCAAAGCCTTCTGCCATTGGCTTAACCAGCAAACTGGAAAGAACTATCGCCTACCTAGTGAAGCGGAATGGGAATATGCAGCTCGTGGAGGAAAGTATAGCAATGGTTTTAAATACGCTGGGAGCAATAAATTGAAAGAAGTGGGTTGGTATAATTTAAATAGTCATGCAGAAATGAAGCAGGTGGGGTTAAAATTACCCAATGAGCTTGGGATTCACGATATGAGCGGAAATGTATGGGAATGGTGCGAAGATGTGTGGCATGATGATTATAAGGGGGCTCCAAAAGATGGTGAACCCTGGATGAAAGGCGGAGACCAATCTCTCCGAGTGGTTCGTGGCGGGTCTTGGGGCAGCAATGGTAGCAGTTGCCGCGTATCGCTTCGCGTCAGGAATCTTACAGTTGGCCGTATCAACAATTTCGGTTTTCGTTTGGCCCGGTATTAACTCTTTTTCCCTGTTCAGTATTGTTGGGCTTTTTTTTGTCAGAATCAGGATTCATAGGATTTTAGGATTTACATGATTATTATTTACAGGTGAGCGGTCTCTGACCCGATACCCCACATAGCGCGAGTCTCCTGACTCGTAGCCTTCGTACTTTAGTAAGTTAGACTTGTTCTGTGGATGATCGCGGAGCGTAATTAGCCAAATTTTATTTTAGACAAGGCGAAAAACGCAGGCATAGCTTGTCCCGAATACGTTCGGGAGCCTTAGCTCAATGTCGTCAACTTAAACTCTTTCTTAGCCTGGCGCTTTAGCGCCGGGAGTAGTGTTAAGATTTATCGGGGCTTTAGCCCATTAATAAGAAAGGGGCTAAAGCCCAATCTGATCGTTATTTTCCCCGGCACTGAAGTGCCGGGCTATAAAGATATAAAGAGCTTAAGCTGAAGACATTGAGCCTTAATTAAGTCGAGTATTTTCAATTTCATGCACTGACTTTAAAAAGCCTTTACTTGTCTTTCGCGAGTCAGGAGACTCGCTCTATGCGGGGTATCGGGTCGAAGACCAATCACCTACAGCGTGGAGATTTCGCGATGCTCTAATCCTGTAAATCCTTTAATCCTGTGAATCCTGATTCTGACAAAAAACACGTCTAAATAGCAAGCATAAATATTTTAAACCCGAGTCAAAATAACCTAACTTTGAAAAACTAAAACCCGGCACGCAATGACCAACAAAGAACAACTAGAACAACACTTTGGAGTAAGCTTCAAGCCACAAGCGAGCCTGGTAGCCCTGCGCCAGTTCCACGTCAATAACGCCTTTTACGAAGAAAAAGGCGTCATCCTTGGCCTTTGTGCTTGTGAAAATGAATGGACAAGCCTGAGCATTCCCGCTTTCCTGAAGAACCTCCAATACCTCAACCTAAGCGATAATAAAAAGCTGAAGCAGCTACAATTTGACAAGAGCATGAGCATGCCCGATCTTGAACATTTGGATATCAGCGATGCTCAATTATTGGAGTTGGAATTGCCGGAAGCGCTTCAATCCCTGCGGTGGCTGGATGCCAGTCGCAATAAGTTGCAAAAGTTCGAATGGAGTGGAGACTTGCCTGAACTCGTGCATCTGGACCTGAGTGACAACCAGCTGAAGAACTTCCCGGCAGAATGGATACCTCGCCTGCCAAAGCTTAAACGCCTTTACCTCAAAGGCAATCCACTACCAGAATCCAAACGTACAGAAGCAGAGAATCAAGCCAATTGCCTGCCTTTCATGCAGGAGTTTTACCAGGCAATAGCGAAAGAAGGAGGCATCAAAAACGATGAATATAAAGTACTTCTGGTGGGAAATGGCAAAGTGGGTAAAACCTGCATGGTGCATCGCCTTGTAGATGATTGCTTTAAACCTGAGTGGGATTCTACGCACGGCATTGAACTGCGACAACTCAATGACCCTAAAAAATTACCCTACATTCTAAACCTTTGGGATTTTGGCGGTCAGGATATCTATCACGCTACGCACCGGCTCTTTATGCAGTCAAGCGCCATTTATCTGGCACTCTGGGATATGGAGGGCTTAAAGCATGAATATACCGAGCGGGAAGAGGGAGGCGAGCTTCGAAAATATGAAAATTACTCCTTACAGTATTGGTTGGATTACATCAAAAATCAGGGCGGAAATCCCCCGTGATCGTTACTAAGACGAAAATGTTGCAAGATCGCAGCGATCATCCTCAACAAAGTCAATTAAGAGCTAAATTTTTTGATTCAGATGCTTTCAAGAGCTTGGATTTCCATCAAGTGGACTCAAAGGAAGACGATTGGAAGAAAAACGGTTTTAAACGCTTAATAAGATTCCTGGAAGATGCTATCGATGTATTGGAACGCGAAGAAGAATTGCCTAAAAACTGGGGGAATCTTCGCCAAGAATTGCGGAACTTACAGGCAAAGGGTGAAAAAACACTTTCCCTCCAAGCCTATGAAAAGATGGCTTCCCAATTAGGTATCGAACATCCCTTAGACCGCTTAACGAATTGGCTCGTTCCCTCAGGGGTGGTTTTTTATCGCAAAGGCTTGTTTCACGATGCCATTATTTTGGATCAAGCCTGGGCTATCCGGGCCATTTACACCCTTTTTGACCGGGACCAAGGGTATTGCTTTAAAATCGAAAATCAAAAAGGGCGCTTCACCGGAAAAAACTTGGTGAGGATTTGGAGAGGCCATAATCAGGAAGAGCGGGAGCTTTTTCTGAGCTTTATGCTATCCTGTGAAATTTGTTTTGAAATCGAAACTGGTCAAAAAGAAGATCGAAAGACTTTTGAAGAACGTTTGTTTATCGCTCCCCAACTATTACCTGTTGATCCGCCCCCTAGTATTGAAGTAACTAAAAAACACTTCAATAAATACGAAAAAAATATGTTGTATATTCAGTACCGGCATGAGTTTCTGCATTTCGGTATTATACAAAGCTTTATCTTTCGCACCCAGTACTTAGCAGAAGTTAATGATATTTGGCGGAACGGTATCCTCATCCTGGAAGATGGGGTATATGCCTTGATCGAGGTTAAAGAAAAAACCATTCAGGTGCAAGTTCCGGCTGAAGGTAAAAGTTGATGAATAAAACCCGCAATCTGCTCGAGGAGTTGCAAGGAGGCAAAGTACAGGAACTGATTAGTACTGACGGAGAGCATTTTGTAGAAATGGATAAGTTGAAGGATTGGGAAAAAAGCTTTATTCCTACTTTTGATAATAAAAGTGTAGTACCCGTAACAAGTTTAAATGTATTTCTTGGAAAATCCAAACAGAACATCTCCGGCGCAAGGGATGAATTTGAGCATTTAGAAAAATCAAAACACATGAAAAGCGTTCCAACCACCAATAGCGTTATTAAGGCTATAGAAAATGATCAACTACCTAAAGCTTTTGAACACTTAGCGCAAATTATACCCGCTGATCGCGAAAGTATGCTTACACAGCTCCGCCAACGGTTTTCTGAATTAAAAACCAATAATTTTATGGGTATTCTAAGCTATGACGAATACGCCCGCCAAAAAGCAAAAATCACGGTGGCTCTCACATCTCTTGTAAGCGATTTGAAATCATCAGGCGATTCAGCCGGTTCAGATATTCAAGGTTTTTCTAAAGAAAAAATCGAAGAGAAAAAGGGCCAACAAGTCTATGAAAAAGCAAAAATCTATTTCTCGTACGCCTGGGGTGATCAAACCGATGAAACGGAAAATATAGTCGATAAGCTATACAATTCACTACAAAAGGAGGGCTTTCAGGTACTTCGCGACAACATCAACATAGCCTACGGGGGCTTGATCAGCGAATTCATGAAAAAAATGGGGGAAGGAGATCTTATTGTGGTCTTTACCGGAAAAAACTACGTTGAATCCGAGTATTGCATGTTCGAATTACTCGAAATTGCACGCAATTCCAAATGGGATAAAGCTGCCTTTACACAACGCATCCTACCTGTTCCCCTTGAGGTTATTCGGTTTGATCAGCCAAAAGTATTGCTGGAATCCATTCGGTATTGGGAACAAAAAACTCAGGAGTGGGTGGATCTGTACAAAGCCGTGGCTAGTCAGCTTTCCTCAGAGCAAGGAAAACGCTTTGAAAATGTAAAAGAAATCCATCAAAACTTTTCTAAACTGTCGGACTGGCTCATCGATATTAATGCCAGTAAAACTTCCTTGCTTTCCGAAAATGACTTTGAAAAAGTCAAGGAAGCCATAAAAGAGCGCCTCAATCCACTTAAGCAATAGACGCCCCTTCTTATGCACCTAATTCCTAAATCAAAACTCATTAACCTCCTCCCACCATCAAACAACAAAGCAATTAGTCGATAACAGCAATTCTCGCTTTGGAAATCCAAAACCAAATTTTCGCCGCTACGCGACCATATTTTCTTTTTTGAGGGGTTGCGAAAGGGCCATTTTGCGAAGCAAAATGGCCCTTTCGCAACCCCTCAAAAAAGAAATTTCGCGCCGTAGGCGCGTTTATTTTCCAAAGCGAGAATCCCTGAGTCGAGAATATCCATTTTTGCAAAAGTCTAATATAACTGTGACATTAAATTACCAATAAAACTGTATTTTTATAAAATTGCTTGGCTCTTTACTACAAAAAGGCAAGGAACATTTACTAATTAATCCAAGTTGTGATGAATGGGGGCAATCAGGAGGAATTCGTGAAAATGGAGCTGAGAAGCGACCTCTGAAACAAATAACCAACTATTTAGCCTCATTTCAATGAATCGACTTGCATTATTTAATTTACATAAAATTAAAATTTTTAACTATGGACATCAAGGAAAAAATCAAAGAGGAAGATCAGAATATTAGCATCGGTATCAATGCACAAGATCGCGAAAAAGTAGCCGAGTTACTGTCGTATCTACTCGCCGACGAACACGTTCTCTACATCAAATTACGCAACTACCACTGGAATGTAGAAGGTATTGAGTTCGGCCCATTGCATGCACTGTTTGAAGAACAGTACACTGAACTGGCCGAACATATCGATGATATCGCTGAACGTATTCGGAGCATTGGAGCATACGCTCCCGCTTCTATGGAAGCTTATCGATCAATTACACGCCTGAAAGAAACCGATCACCTTAATGGGAATGCTCGTAAAATGCTGCAAAATCTTTTGGCAGACAATGAGTTCATCATCCAGGTACTGCGCCAAAACGTAGAAGATACCATCAAATACAACGACGCTGGCACCAGCGACTTCCTTACAGGCTTGATGGAAGCACACGAAAAAGCCGCCTGGATGTTAAGAGCACATCTGAAATAATTATCCCAAAAACAGGGACGCATAAACGTGATTCATCCCTTAACTTTAAGGAAATTCATGTTGTCACAGTGATTAAAAATAGGTGCTGTAAATCAATGTTTTAGGACCGGCCTTATTCAATTTAGCTTTTTGACAGGCTGGCAGCC
>CAZHZT010000167.1:0-10720 GCA_964537285.1 uncultured Saprospiraceae bacterium
CTTGCAAAGGTTTTACAAAAAATGAGCCATTCCGAAAATTCGGGATGACTCTTGTCTAAGGATTTCCCAAATTAATTTCGACCAAATGAAATCATCTAGAACCTTTTATTCTACCTGAAAATAGAAATAGAACCTTTATAAACCTCTCCGGAATCGGCGTTTAAGCGAAATAGGTAGTAATAAGTGCCATCGGGTAATTGTCGTCCGGTACTTTTCTCCGTTCCATCCCAGCGATTTTGATAAGGACTTTGGCGGAAGTGGATATCGCCCCATCTATTGAAAATTATCATTTCATTCCTAGGGTATTTATCGATCAGATTTTCAAGGTGCCCGATCTCAAAGTAATCGTTAAATCCGTCTCCATTTGGGGTGATTGTATTGGGAATAAAAATGCTATCTTTTGGTTCTGGCGCAGGCATTAACTGAAGAACGACCTTGGATTCGCTGCAAAGGTTAGGGCATTCTTCATTACAAATTTCATAGAAAAACTCCACTTCGAAGGGGAACGATATTACATCTGATGTATATGAGAATATTCCGTTGAATTCATTAGTCAATATCCCTTGTTCAATAGGCTCGGTAACATCAATTGACCAATCGGATACATCTATTAGTAAGTCATTATCAATGACGGAGAATTCGTAGCTTTGGGGAGTATCTGTAATTGGAATAAGATCATCAAAGGTTAATGGCTGGACGGCCTTTGATATCACTAAAGTGTCTGTATCATAATCCGGGCAGAGAGCTGTGGACAGGGTCCAGATGACTTGATTCGATCCGTCTTCCAGTTGAAATAAGAGTGTTTGGTTGCTATCCGGAGAAGAAAAAGTTGTACCATTGGCTGGATTCATCAACCATTCACCGCTAGTGTTTACAGGGAGAGAAGCCGATAAAGCCACAGTGTCCTGACAAGCTGTAAAATCTGGACCGGCATCTGCAAAACCATAAGAAGCGCCATCAACTACAGTAAGGTTAAGGATAATCGTACTATCACAACCATTGGCAGCTCCCTGGGAAATTTTTTCAGTATAAACACCGGTGGCGGTAAATGGAAGGTTATTCATGATGAATGTTTCGCCATTACAAATTTCTTCAGTTAAGATATTCACTATGGTATCTTTAATGATCAGGTTTAGCATAGCAAAGCTGTCACAACCATTGGCTGCGATTAATGTATCTCGATAAATACCTTCCTGGAAAAGTGCTTGATCGTTGAAGAAATAGGTTTCCCCTGCACATATCTCTACATCAAAAAATAGCTGAGAGGTGTCTTTCACCAAAAGGTTGAGTGCTACTGTGCTATCACAACCATTTGAGGCGACTAAAACGCTTTCATACAAACCTGTATGGGACACCAAAGTGTCGATAAACAATAAAGTTTCTCCCTGGCAAATAGTATCTGATAAAGTCGTGTAAAAAGTGTCTTTTACAACTAAATCCAGAATAATAGTGCTATCGCAACCATTACTAGCCATTAAAGTCTTTTCATAGACACCAGCATCACTAAGAGGAGTACCTATAAAGTCATATATCTCATCCGGACAGATAAAGGCCTGGATATTGGTTTGGAAAGTATCCAAAACTGTCAAATCAATCCAAATCGTACTGTCACAATCATTATCGGCGATTAAATGGTATGTGTAAAGGCCAGTGTTGAAAAGATCATCACCCAGGTAAGAATAGGTTTCTCCCGCGCAAATCGTGTCAAAAATGAAGGTGTCAAAAGTGTCGCGAATATTCAGGTTAAGAGCAATGGTACTGTCACAGCCATTTTGGGCAATAAGCGTTTGATGATACAGGCCCGGTAAGGGTAAAAGGTTACCCAGGAAGTCAAAAGTATCTCCGGGGCAAATAGAGTCCTGTATAATAGTGTAAAAAGTATCTTTAAAAACTAAATTGAGTATCAGGTTGCTATCGCAGCCGTTATTGGCCATGAGCGTTTTTTCATATTGTCCGGAAGTACTGATAATGTCCCCCAGAAAATTATAAGTTTCACCTTTGCAAAGGGTATCAAAAAGGATCGTCTGAAAGGTGTCCTGCACCGTGAGTTGTAAGATAACCGTATTGTCGCAACCATTTTCAGCTACTAACACACTATCATAAGTACCACTTTCAAAAACAGGGCTGCCTAAAAAGTCAAAAATCGACCCGCTACAAATACTTTCAAAAAGTAATGTTTGGACGGTGTCTCTGATTTCTAATTGTAAAATAATGTTGCTGTCACAGCCGTTCCCTGCATTCAATGTATATTCGTACACGCCTTGTGCAGAAAGCGTATCATTTAAATAAATAAAAGACTCTCCGGCACAAATGCTTGGATTTAAAATAGTTTGAAAGGTATCCCTTATACTCAAGTTATAGAAGACGGTACTATCGCACCCATTTTGAGCAGTTAGATTTTCTTGAATAAGCGTATCACTACAGTAATCTGCATTTCCAACCGTAAGACACTCTCCTGCGCATAAGCTTGGGAAAAGGTGGGTAATAAACGTATCCCGAACCTCCAGGTCAAGAATGACCACACTATCGCAGCCACCTGTCACTGAAAAAGTATCTCGATAAATTCCTGCTGCGTTCAAGGTGTCTCCTCCAAAAAGAAGGAACTCATTTTCACAGATCGATTCAAAGAGGTTGGTTTCAAAAGTTGGGTTAATGCTTAGGTTTAGAATGATAAAGCTATCGCAGCCATTTATGGCGATCAATGTATCTCGGTAGCTACCTTCTGAGGTCAGTAGCATATCATTAAAAAGCAGGGTGTCTCCCTTGCAAATCGAGGGCGAAAGAATGGTTTGGAAGGTATCTAGGATATTTAGATTCAAGACGATAAAGCTATCGCAGCCGTTCTGCGCTGTTAATGTGTCTCGGTAAGTTCCTTGATTAATGAGGTTTCGGTTGTTAAATTCAGTACTTTCACCCAGGCAGATAGCCGTATCTATCTGGGTTTGGAAAGTGTCGAGGATGCTTAGGTTTAAAATGACGGTACTGTCACAGCCATTTTGAGCAATCAGCACTTCTTCATAAAGCCCGGCGGTACTAATTGAGTTTCCAAAGAAATCTGTTTGATCTCCGCGGCAGATGGATTGGTTTATAATGGTTTGGAAAGTATCGTTGACGATAAGCTCAAGTATTACGAAGCTGTCGCAGTTCGTTGTTGTGCTTAAAGTATCCCTGTATTGACCAGGCTGGGTCAGGAAGTTATTGTTAAAAAATAAGCTATCTCCCGCGCAAATGGTGCCTTGGATAGTGGTTTGAGCGGTATCATTAACCAGAAGGTCGAGGACGATGACGCTATCGCAGCCATTGATTGAACTCAAGGTGTCAGGGAATAAACCGGATTGAGTTAGAGTTTTTCCGGCGAAATCAAAACTTTCCCCTTCACAAATCTCGAAAGAAATGGTATCATAGGTGATCGGGAAGAAGCTTAACTGAATTTGAATGATTGAATCACAGCCCGTTACTGCCTGCATGATTTCCGTACCACTGGAATTGCCATCATAATAGGCCACATTATTGACGAAAATAGTATCATCAGGGCAAATAGTGTTGTCAATATTTGTAATTACTGAATCGAAAAAACTTAGATCTATTGTTATTGTTGAGTCGCATCCTTCTGCTGCTCCATTCATAATTACTTCGGTACCAGTAGGATTTTGATCAAAATAAGCAACGCCATTTACAAATAGTGTGTCACCCGGGCAAAGGGTAGGGGATAATGTAGTTTCAACTTCAGACGAAAAGCTCAACTGCACCATGATAAAGGAGTCACATCCATTAACGCTAGCACCAGGCAGAATTTCCATTCCATTAGGGTTGTCCTGGTCATATTCTGTTCCATTGATATTGATACTGCCTTCAGCACAAAGCAAAGAATCTATTTTTAAAAGGGCGGAATCGAAGAAGGTAAGATTGACGATAATCAAAGAGTCGGCTCCGCATGAAGTAGCGTCGGGAAGCACTTCGATACCGAAGCTAGGGAAAGCTGGCGGCTGGCCATAAGTCGTTCCATTGACGACAAGCGTGCCTCCGGAACAAAGAGTTGAGTCAATATCTACTTCAACGTCACAACATTCGACGGTTATTGTTACGGGGCGGCTGTTTAGCGTGAGCAATGGAGCATTAGGATTAGTGATGGTACAGGTATAAACCCCTACATCACCAGGCCCTATATTGGGGAACTCCAGTTGGTTGTTACCTGTTACAGCCGTAAAGAACACACCATTTTTGAACCATTCGTATTCATTGCTTAGAATACCAGAATCTATTCCCAGGTCAATAGCAAAGGATTGATCGAGGCAGGCGATTAAGGTTTCTTCCATTCCGACGGAATCTTGTGGAAAGTAGAAATTCCCTAGTTGAGGCCCGAAATTGGGGAGAATATCATCGAAGGTGAAATTATTTTCCTGGATTCGAAGTTTATTGATTTGTTCTTCGATGGGGAGCATGGACAGATCCGGTAAGTAGTTGAAACTGTTGCCCTGTATTTCGAAATGGTTGAGAGAACTCATGTTTTGAAATGTATCCGGGATGGGGCCTTCCAGATTGTTATTACTCACCCAAAGCACTTGTAAAAGCGTGAGGTTCCCAAAGGAAAGGGGAATTTCTCCTGTGAATTGATTGTCATCGAGCCATAACCTAACCAGATTGGTAGCATTTCCAAGCTCTGATGGGATGTCACCATCCAGTTGATTATTATCGAGGTAAAGGAAAAACAAGCTGGCACAATTTCCTATTTCTGGAGGTAAGTTGCCAGATAATTGATTGTTTCCGAAATCTATTTCAAAAAGGTTAACCAGATTGCCGATAGAAGATGGAATGGGGCCGGAGAGACTGTTACTTCTAAGGTTGAGCGTTGTTTCAAGGTTCACAAGGTTTCCAATGGAGGCCGGGATGCTTCCATCAAGTGAACAGCCTCCAAAATTGAGTTCCTCCAAAGTGAATAAATTGCTTATATTCACTGGAATGTTTCCCGTTAAGGTATTATTAGAACTTAAATCAAGCACCTCAACGTTGGTCAGCGTAGTCAGTTCATTTGGAATAGTGCCGTCCAGGTTGTTATTTTCAAGGTTAACTATCCGAACACAGCCTTCAGGGTATAATGTAATGCCAAACCAGGTATCCATGGGCTGATTCAAGTTCCATTGAGTGCTCCACAAGAGTCCATTCGTACTGTTATATAAGGCAACCAAAGCAAGTGAGTCAGTAGTTCTATCACACATGATAGCGTTAGAAGCCTGATTTGGAATGAATGGAGAGAAAAAGTTCGCAAAGGTGCTATTGGTTTTCTGAGCAGAAATCTGATGAAATAGCAATAAGCCAAAAGAGAAAAGGATAACACAAGTAATAAGTACCGGTCGTTTCATGGGATGCGTAATTAACTGCTCGATTTTTTAAATTATCTGCAAATCTATTAATATAATGCTAAGAATTATTAGTAAATTAATAATCGTTGAACATCCGGTATTTAAACGGGGATTATGGGCAGTAAACGGAAGATGTTTAGCCTTAATATTTGCTGAGAGGAGTGAAATACGCTGCTGCTCATTTCACTTCCCTCAGCAAATATTTGAATTCACAATATCGATAAAATTATTCAAAAGCTTTCGTTTATTTATTACGAAAAATAATATTTGAATGCATTTGTCTTTTTGGCATACTTATGGAAGTTGTACTATTGATTCAATTTCCCGCCAAAGGCAGTAACATGGGAAATGAATCGAATCATACTATAAAATAAACATATTATGAGAAAACTATACTGCCTTTGCGTAGTTAGTTCGCTGGTTTTAAATGTTTCTCTTCACAGCCTCAATGCTCAATGCAACCTGATAGGAAACATCATTTTTGTAACTTCTACGGCTGATAGCGGACCAGGTTCCTTAAGAGAGGCCATAGATTGTGCCAATGCTACTCCGGGAGTCAATAATATTTACTTCAATATTCCTGGTTTTCAGGATCAGATCATTTACGTGGGAGCCGAAACGGGGGAACCCCTGCCTGCATTAACTGATCAAGCAACCATCATTGATGGAACCACTCAGCCGGGGCATGGGGTCGCTGGTGATTTTTCACCTCGAATTATTCTTGACGGGAGTTTGGTGAATTGGACCGTGCCTATCAATGCGTTGTTTATTCAGGGAGCTAATTGCGCTGTTTTCGGCCTTGAAATTCGCCATTGGCCCGATGATGGAATTGATGTCAATAACGCTAATAATGTTCAAATCGGTGGAGTTGCCAAATACAATATCATCTATGATTGCGGCTGGGAGCAGGATTTTTTCCCTGGCGCTCCAGGCACTGGCCCCTGGCAAGGGTGTGGAATTGTAATAAAGAATAATTCTAACAACTGTACCGTAGAAGCCAACATCATTGGTACAGATGAAAATGGCACAGTCGGCCTTGGAAATGAATTTTGTGGTATTCTCAACCTTGGAGCTTCATTGAATACTATTATTGGAGCCACATCTACAAGTGGCGGCAACATTATTACCGGTAACCCATATGGAGTCTTAATTTCAGGGGGCTACAGCGTGGAAGTTCGTCGAAACAGTATTTATTGTAATGGTAAAGGAATAGAATTAACCGACGGTGGAAACTTTTCTAAAACAGCCCCTCAAATTTTACTCGCCTCCCCGGAGGAAGTCTCTGGTACGGCTTCTCCCAATGATATTGTAGAGCTATTCTTGGATTCGGATGTGTCTTGTACAGGTGCAGATTGTCAAGGTAAAGTATATCTCGGGACAGCCGTCGCCGACGGCGACGGCAGCTGGACCATTAGCGGTCCTTTTGACAATGGGAACAACTTGAATGAAGGAGATTACGTTACGGCTACTGCCACGGACTTTATCGATAACACATCTGAATTTGCGAACTGTGCGTCGGTACTTGATTTGGCCAGTTGTACACAGCCTGATGGCATCATCTATGTTACCAATACCAATGATGAGGGGCCGGGTTCTCTGAGACAAGCCATCCTCTGTGCCAATGCCCTTGCCGGACCCAATAATATTTATTTTAATATTTCAGGACAAGGACCTCATGCTGTTTTTGTGGGGACTCAAACCGGAGATCCTCTACCATTATTAACGGATGATGGTACCGTAATCGACGCTACCACGCAAAATGGTTTTGGTGAAGATGAGAACTTTCAGCCAATGATCGTTCTGGACGGCTTGCTAAACAATTGGGATAGTCCTGATAATGCTATTTTGATCTTAGGAGATGACTGTGAGGTGTATGGCTTGGAAATCCGGAATTTTCCGGATGACGGAATAGATATCACCGGAGCCGAGAACTGTATAATTGGAGCTCCGGAAAAAGGCAATGTTATTTATTACTGTGGTTCTCCGGTAGACTTCTTCCCCGGCTTGCCGAATACTGGGCCTTGGGAAGGTTGTGGTATTGTACTTAAAAACGGAACGCGCAACTGCGTCGTTCAATCCAATATAGTTGGTACAAATTATTTACAAAACCTGGATGGAGGCAATGAATTCTGTGGAATTATTGTCCAGAGTGAAGGTCAAGGTCATTTAATTGGAGGTCCGGGTCCAAATGAAGGGAATTTAGTTTTTTATAATGCCAGTGGTATTTTAATTGACAACGAAGCCTTCAGCGTGCGCCTTCAAAACAACAGCCTGGTGTGTAATGATACAGCAGGCATTGTACTTAGAAATGGAGCGAATTTCAATAAAACTAGTCCTGAAATAGATACGGCTTCTAATCTACATATCGGTGGAAAAGGCATTCCCGGAGATTGGGTAGAAGTCTTTCTGGTAGATACTTCAGGATGTGAAAGCAGTCCTTGTCAGGGGCGCTATTTCCTTGGAAATACTTTTGTAGCCAACGATAGTTCCTGGCATATTGATGCCCCATTTGCAGATAGCATAGGTTTGTTACAAGATGATCTGGTATTAGCAACGGCTACCGATACCCTTAACAATACCTCTGCATATAGTAATTGCTATCAAGTTAATTTTATTTGCGACTTATCTATCGATGAATTCATTGTGGGCAATGATACTTGCTTTTCTAATTTGGGAGCATTAACATTAGCTGTTTCAGGCAGCGGGGATACGCTGATTTACGAACTGGATGGCCAAAATGTTGGAGTTGATTTATTAAAGAACCTTTCCTCTGGTACCCATACAATCAAGGTAACAGATAACTTCAATTGTTCTTTAACGGAGACTTTTGAAGTCGAGAATGTAGACCTGGCTTCGACCGCTCAATTTTTAGTTGAATCGAATAACCTGATTACCAACTTTAATAATATTAGCCTTGGAGCGACGAATTACCAATGGACGTTCGGTGATGGATCAGTGAGTACCGAAGAGTCTCCAACACATGTTTATGATACAACGGGTTTGTATGATGTTTGCCTGATTGCAGAGGGCGGCTGCCAAAATGATACAATATGCAAGAAAACAGCTGTTTTTGCCCAATTTGATCGGGTGATCTTTGATATTGGAGATGGCGTACTCGTAGATGGTCTGATTCGTATCCCCTTTCGGGTAAGGGAATTTTTGGAAATTGTAGGCTTTCAGTTTACTATCCAAAAAAATAGTTCTGAATTACACTTTGTTGGCTTGGAGAACTTCGCTCTCACCGGGCTCTCCGGAGCTAATTTCGATATTCAGGACAGCCTCATTACCTGCTCCTGGGCTGATCCGACAATCAGCGGACAGACATTGCCTGATTCTACGGTAATCTTTGAATTGCTTTTAGAATCCGATTCCAGTTTTAGCGGATGTGCTGAGGTGTTTTTATCTCAAAATCCAACCCCTTTTGAAGTAGTGCGTTTTCTGGATGGAGAGATTGTAAAAACTACCCTGAGTTTTACTTTCGGAGAGGTTTGTTTAGCTGATTTATTCAGTGGGAAGATCGCCGGGGAAAACGGTGATCCCCTCAATAATGCTATAGTTTTCACGGATATTCAAGCACCTGATACCACCATTTCTGATGGAAGTTACCGGCTGGCATTCAGCCCTAACCAGGCTTTACCTTTTACTATAGATCCCTGGAAAGATGTGTTTATTTCCAATGGAGTGACCACCTTTGATATGTTCAAGATTCAGCGCCATTTGTTGTTTATTGAACTTTTGGATTCCCCCTACAAACATATCGCCGCGGATGTTGATAACAATGGCGTTATTACTACCTTTGACTTGACCCTGATCCGTCTGGTAATTTTGTTTATATCCAATTCCTTCCCTAATAATGAATCCTGGCGGTTTGTGGCTGAAGAATATCAGTTTGATAATCCTGATAAGCCTTTGATTGAGAACTTCCCTGAGATGATCACTATTGAGGATTACGATGATTTAAATGGAAATTTAAACTTTGTAGCTATCAAAGTCGGGGATGTGACCCTGGATGCTAATACAACTTTAGTGACTGAGGGGGAACGTTTGAAGTTATATATGAAAACTTTTGAGGATCGCCGAAATTTCCGGGTAGCTTTTTACCTGGAAGATAGAAGTGACCTGGCTTCTTTTCAGGGAACCTTAGGGTTTGGATCCAATCAGGATGTTGAATTTCACTCTGATACTGAAGGCTTTTATTTCAATGCCACTGATGAATTGTTTTCTTTCCTTTGGTGGGATGTAGCAGGCGGCCTTGGCAACGGTTTGAATACCAATGAGCCTCTATTTGAAGCTCGTTTTAAAAGCAAATCGGCTATGGATGCATTCTTGGCGGATGTTAATATAAAGTCAAGGCCTACGGCTTCAAAAGCCTTTTCTGTAGAAGGCGAAGAAATGTCGCTTGATCTTTTTCAAGATGTTGCCAATGCTAATATAGAAGTGCTCAATGATGGGCAGCAATTTTCGGCTATGCCAAATCCTTTTGATACACAAACACACCTGGTCTTTGAATTGGAAAAACAAGAAGATGTGACAATTCGGATTTTTGATCTTCAGGGACGATTAGTGTGGACTAAGGAGCTTAGTTTGGGAGCTGGTGAGCAAAGTGTTACCCTGCATAAGGTTGATTTGAACAATCAGTCGGGTGTTTACTTGGTGAAGCTGTTCGTTGAAGGGGAGGTGTTTATGCAAAAAGTTTGGCTGAAAGATTAAGTATAATTCATTCACTTCAGCTGGTTCAAATACAATGAAGTCATATTCGAACCAACGCTTATCAGCAGTTCTCGCTTTGGAAATCCAAAGCCAAGCATACGCCGCTTCGCGGCGATATTTCTTTATTGAGGGGGGCGAAAGGGCAATTTTGCGAAGTAAAATTGCCCTTTCGCCCCCCTCAATAAAGAAATATCGCGCCGTAGGCGCGTTTATTTTCCAAAGCGAGAATCGCTGAGAGCTTATCCTTTCATTCACTTTTCACCATCCTGAATTTTTCCTTCGAGTACTTGCGTTACGAATGCTTCGCTCTTTCCCGTTAACTTAACGATTTTATCAATGCTGAAGCCTTCTTCTTCCAAACTTTTTATCACAAAGATGGCTCTTCTATCATCCCCTTTTTGCTCCCCTTTTTGTTCCCCTTTTTGCAGACTGTCCTGAACAATCTGTTCATAAGTACTTAGCACCCTGTTTTTTGTTGGTTCATTTAAATTAGCCGTCATGATTTCGATTTTTTCTTTGGTGACTGAAATATTATTAAAACATTTTTTTTAAGGCTCTAGATGATTTCATTTGGTAACATTTTAAGAACAAAAAAATGAGTCATCCCGGATTTTCAGGAACTTCATGTTGTCCCTGCAATTAAAAAAAGG
>CAZHZT010000168.1:0-10329 GCA_964537285.1 uncultured Saprospiraceae bacterium
GCTACGATCAGGCAGACCTAACGGCCTGCTTTTTGTTCTTAAAACGTTTACCAAACCAAATCATCTAGAACCAAATAAAAATAAGTCATCCCGAATTTTCGGGATGACTTATTTTTATTTTCTTACTTCAGTTCAATAGCCGTACGCCCTGCCAGGTACCCTTTGTTATAGACTTCTATATCGTATTTTCCTTCTTGGAAAGGAACATTGGGAGACCATACGGTACAAGTATTAGCTTCCTCCTGGTTGTAATTTACTTCTTTGATGGATGTGTAACGCACTTTTTGCTGAGTAGCTTTATTTGTCATTACTCCGGAGCCTAATTCTTCGATAGCCAGTGTTTGTCCTTGCGGATTGATAATGCGCAGATAGAACTGCTCACTACCTTTTTCAGCTACCTTGTTGGCACCAACATCGAAGCAGATTTTGAGGCGGTCGACTTTGTCTGCTTTTCGCCGTTCTTTATATTTTCCGTCGCCTTTATCCATTTCAGGAGATACTTCGATATTACTCACTTTAATTGTGGAGGCGAAGGTGACTTTTTTAGTTAAGGCTTCTTTTTCAGACTCAAGTTTTTCTTTTTCGGTAGTAAGTTCAGCTTTTGCTCTGGATAGTTGTTGTTTTTCTTCTTCAGAGCTTGCGACTTGTTCTTCTAAATTCGTTTTAGCTTGAGTAAGTTCTTCGTTTGCCTGTTGTAGTTGTTCGTTTTCTTCTTTGAGGCGTTCGATTTCGGCCACATATTGTTCTCTTTGTACTCTTAGCTTTTGCAATTCAGCTTTGGCTTCTTTAAGTTTATTACTTTCAGAAATCAGGCGAGCGATTCGTTCTTTTTGAGCAGTTATTTCTTCTTGCTGTTGTTCAATCACGAGATTGAGCTGTTCATTATCTCCTTTTAGTTGTTCCAGTTCATCCAGAGCATTTTGGTATTCTGTTTCCAGTTCCTGGTTGAGCTTTTGCGCTTCATCGAGTTCTACGGTGAGCACTTCATTTTCGCGCCCTTTGCTGTAGTTATTGATTACTAAGAAAGCAATGACAATAAGTAAAATAGCGATAATGACGCCTGAAATAATAAGATTTCTTTGATTCTTGTCGCTCATGAATATTTAAGTTGGTTTAATTTTAAAATGGCTTTTGTGAGGCTAACGGATAGGAGGTTTGCAATAGTATTTAAAAAAGAGTTTTTTTAAATACTATTTCTAAATTAATCCAATTAGGTTTCAATAAAACGGGAAACGGATAGCGGTCAACGGTTAACGGGGAACGGGGAACGATAGAATTTCTACCGTTTTCCGTTGACCGTTGTCCGTTTAATCGAAGAGAGGAATTACATGGCTAGGCTTTTATTTCCCAGACGTTTGCGTTCGTGTTCTTTTAAGAATATTTTGCGTAAGCGAATATTCTTTGGAGTAATTTCTACGTACTCGTCTTCATCAATGTATTCCAGTGATTCTTCGAGCGAGAAAATAGTAGGGGGAGCCAGCTTCACTTTGTCGTCAGCGCCGGAAGAACGCATATTGGTTAGTTTTTTTGTTTTGGTAACGTTTATCACCAAATCGTTTTCCCGGGTGTGTTCTCCTACGATTTGGCCTTCATAGACCTCACTGCCCGGAGGTATGAAGAACTTGCCTCTGTCCTGGAGTTTATTCAATGCAAATGCAATAGAAGTACCTGGTTCATGTACAATGAGAACGCCTTTGGTGCGAGACGGGATTTCACCTTTCCATTTGTCGAAACGAAGGAATCGGTGAGACATGATCGCTTCACCGGCGGTGGCATTTAAAATACCATTTCTCAGGCCAATAATACCTCTGGACGGGATCTCGAATTCCAGGTGCATCAAGTCGCCTTTAGGCTCCATACTGGTCATTTCCCCTTTGCGTTGGGTAGTCAATTCGATCACCTTGCCTGATGCAGGTTCAGGTACATCAATGATCAAAAGTTCTATTGGCTCATGCTTGGCTCCATCTATTTCCTTAATGATTACTCTTGGTTTACCAACTTGTAGTTCATAACCCTCTCGGCGCATGGTTTCAATAAGTACAGATAGGTGTAGTATGCCCCGGCCATAGACAATAAATGCGTCCGGTGAAGGGGTTTCTTCAATTTTAAGAGCCAGGTTTTTCTCTGTTTCCTTGATCAGGCGATCGCGTAAGTGGCGGGAAGTTACAAAGTCTCCTTCTTTTCCAAAGAAAGGAGAATTGTTAACGGTGAAATACATGCTCATGGTGGGCTCATCGATAGCTATAGCCGGGAGCGCTTCCGGAGTTTCAAAGTCTGCTATAGTATCGCCAATATCAAAGGAGTCCAGACCGCTTATGGCGCAGAGGTCTCCGGAGAAAACTTCTCCAATTTTTGTGCGCCCTAGCCCTGAAAAGGTAAATAATTCTTTTACCCGGGACTGTTCTTTGGTACCATCTCTTTTTATCAGAGCGATTGGCTGGTTTTCCTTAATAGAGCCTCTATGGACACGGCCTATGGCGATACGGCCAATGTATTTGGAATAATCAATGGTCGTAATCTGCATTTGGAGCGTTCCTTCCCGGCGCTCCGGGGAAGGAATGTGTTCCAGTACTTGATCGAGCAGGTAGGTAACGTCCTCTGTTTGCTTCTTCCAATCCTCGGACATCCAACCGAATTTAGCGGAGCCATAAACGGTAGGGAAGTCTAGCTGTTCTTCTGTCGCTTCCAGATTGAACATTAGTTCGAATACCATTTCATGAACTTCTTCCGGCCGGCAGTTCTCCTTGTCCACTTTATTGATCACCAGGATAGGTTTATGGCCGAGTTGAATAGCTTTTCCCAGCACATAACGGGTTTGTGGCATGGGGCCTTCAAAGGCATCTACCAGGATTAAAACACCATCGGCCATGTTGAGTACACGTTCTACTTCTCCACCGAAATCGGCGTGACCAGGAGTGTCAATAATATTAATTTTAACACCTTTGTATTCAACCGAAACATTTTTGGATACAATGGTGATTCCGCGTTCACGCTCCAGGTCGTTATTATCCAGGATAAGTTCTTGTTTCTCTTCGTGTTCAGCAAAAAGCTGGCATTGGTAGAGAATTTTGTCGACCAGTGTGGTCTTGCCGTGGTCAACGTGGGCGATAATCGCGATATTTCTGATATCTTTCATAAAAAAAATTATTAGACTTTTACTGCGGCTGATTAATGGGTTTGATAATTCAAACCCATTAATCAGCCGCAGTAAAAGTCTATTAAAAAAAGCGATTCTTATAGGTGTTTTTTGGCCTTTAAAGCCCTCACCGAGAAACGAATGCGCAAAGATAGGATGCTTTAAGTTAAGAAGCTATTAAATTTAGGTTATTTCCTCTCGCGTATTTTTCCTTCCCATAAATACAAGAGGAAATAGCAGGTTGACTATCCGAAGCTGAACGAATTTTAGAGGGTTTACGTTCGGCTAATTTTTAACCTCTACACAATTTATGTCAAAGAACTCCCTTTTTACTGACTGATAAACCTATTTTTTTTACTTTAATATGTTTTTTGGTGAGAAATGGCTAAAGCCGCTTTTTATCAAATAGATACCGCTCTTTTTTTAGTTAAAACCATTTGCTAAAAAAGAAGCAAATTTTGTGTAAGTAGCTGATTTCCACTATTTAACTAAAAATGTTAAAGACACAAAATAAAACATTTTCTTATATGCGCATATCCTCTAAATTTCTTTATTTTTACCGCTAGTTAAAAATTGGGTAATAACACACTATGTTACCTTGCATCCATTAATGATAAAAAAACTGTCCCATGAAGCGATTTTTATTACTATGCGCAGTGGTTTTTTCTTTTTCCGCAATTCATGCCCAGCAATTACCTCTTTTCACTCAATACAGAGAGAATGTGTCGGTGATCAATCCTGCGGCAGTAAGTTATTCTTATCTACTTTACGAGCACAATGTGTCCTTTGGGTTATCTGGTAGGGTTCAATGGGAGGGTTTAGATTCAGCTCCCCGAACTCAAACGATAAGAGGGGAGTACATGTCTACGGATTACAGCCCGGTAAATTTAATTCTTGGCGGTCATATAATTAATGATCAAACAGGGCCGACAGGATTTACCGGAGTTTATGGTCGGATTGCCGGCCTTTTGTCAGATGAACCTTATGATTATGGTTTCGTTCTTGGTTTTTCAGCCGGAGCAGTGCAGTACCGGGTTAAAGCCTCGGAATTAATCCTGCGTGATCCGGGAGATATTGTAACGGCAGAAAATCAGCAAAGTATCCGGCCAGACATTGGAGCCGGAATATTTGCTTACAAGCGTTTGTTTGGAAGAGCTTGGGATGAAGATGTTATCTATGCGGGGGTTTCAGTACCTCAATCCTTAGGAATGGAAGTAGAATTTGAGGATGTTGATGATAGTTTTTTCATGGACCGTGTTCCGCATTTTTATGGTTTAGTAGGTATGATTAAAAATACGGGAAAGACTTCTTTCATCGAACCATCTGCCTGGATAAAATATACAGAAGGAGCTCCTGTACATGTAGATGCTAATCTACGTTATCAGGTATCCTATCACTTTTGGGTAGGAGCAGGCTACTCTTCAGCTAATACGATTCACCTGGAAACAGGCGTTTTGCTTGGTGATGACCGAGGCTATGGCGGTAATTTCCGCATCGGTTATGGTTTTGACCATGCATTTACTTCTTTCGGCCCATTTGTGGGCACTACCCACGAGATCAACTTGGCGTATTCAATTGGAAATTAATTTGTTCATCAAAAAGTATTAATCCTAAAAGGATTTCTCCAACATATATAAATCCGGTTATATCATGTACAGATTCGGCTTTTTTATTGTCACCTTTTGCTTGTCTTTTATCCAAATAGGGCAAGCCCAAATTCAAATGGCTCTGCCAGACACCATTACTACCCCGGGAGCGGAAATTTGCCTGGATGCGGTAGCTTGTGAAACCATCGATGTGCTGGGAATGCAGTATTCAATTAATTGGGATCCTGAAGTATTAGAATTCGAGGAAGTAACTAATTTTAATCTCAGTAGCCTTGCTTCCGGAAACTTTGGAACCGCTTTCGTGGCCGACGGTACCATCACCTTCTCGTGGTTTGACTTCTCGGCGAGCGCAGTTACTATAATTGGAGGTACATCCATATATCAATTATGTTTTACCGTTATAGGTAATTCAGGCGATGGAACTAATGTGGCTTTTACTAACAACCCTGTGCCAATAGAAATCATTCAATCTATTGCAGGGATAGATATTGGCTTAGTTCAAAAGGGGGGAAACGTCACTGTTGGCGGGCCTACTATTGTTCAATTAGCGGCTGAAGAAGAATTCGCAGAGGAAGATGAATCCGTTTGCCTGGATGTGAGTGTCAATTTTTTCGATGATATGGACACTTTGAGGGGCGTTATTGAATGGGACACGGCAGTAGTGCAATTTGATTCCATCGTTGGGCTTAATCTCACTGATTTGGATATCGGTGATTTTGATCTCTCAAATACAGTTGCGGGTGAGATATCGTTTGAGTGGAATAGTAATTCCGGAGGAATTACCCTTGCGGACGGTTCTGTTATTTTCACTCTTTGTTTTACAGCGGTTGGAACCCTTGGAGATTTCACTGATGTCTCTTTTGATCCCGACCAGACCTCGGCTTCGAGTACTTCTGTACCACTTGTCGAGGTGGTTAATTTCGATGGTTCTGTGCGTATTTCTACGCCACTAACTCTATATATGGGTTATTTAGAGACGGAGATCAATTCATCTTTTTGTATTGATGTGGACGTGATCGACTTTACAGATATACAGTCGTTCCAATATACGATTGTTTGGGATACATCAATTATTCAATTAGATACGATCAATAATCTCAATTTGCAATGGTTAGAACTCAATCAGTTCAATATAGAACCGGGAGTATTAACGGTTTCCTGGTTTGATTTTGATTTTAGTGGAGAAACCCTTGCAGATAGCTCTACTTTGTTTAGGCTTTGTTTTGATGCTGTTGGAGGGGTTGGAGATTGTTCGCCCATTGCAGTAGTAGATGAACCAACTCCAAGAGAGGTTATTGATATTGGAGATAATAGCATTGGTCTTGCCAGCATTGATGGTTTAGTAAAGCTAACCAGTGTTATAAAAATTATAGACACTCTCATCAATCCTGTGAATTGTAACTTCCCGGATACCGGAGCTATTGATATTTCAGTATTTGGAGGCGTTGAGCCATATACTTATCAATGGAATACAGGCGAAACAACCCAGGATATCAGTGGCAAGTTTAATGGTAATTTTTCGGTTTTAATCAAGGATGCCGAGGATAATACTTTACTAGCAAACTTTACTATTCCCGGCAATTTTGATGTTCCTGATGTGAATGCCGGACCAGATACCTTGATCGATTGTTTGAACTTACCGTTGTATTTAACCGGGGATGGTTCTGCTGATGGGCCCTACGAATATCGTTGGGAAACGAATAATGGTGACATCGACTCTACCAATAACCAATTTGAAGTATTTGTAAGCTTGCCAGGTGTTTATGTGTTTATCATTGAAGACACTACAAACGGTTGTGCCGCCAGTGATAGTTTAATTGTAACAGGTACGCTTAATTTTCCGAACGCAGATGCCGGTTCTCAAAAAGAAATAAGCTGCGCTAATACAGTGGCACTGTTAGATGGTTCGAATTCTTCCTCAGGGGCGAATTTCATTTACCTTTGGGAAGCATCAATGGGAGGGAATATTCAATCAGGTGAAACTACATTGACGCCTCTTATCGATGTGGCAGGGCAATTTACCCTCACCGTAACAGATACCACGAATGGTTGCTCTGATGTGGACCAAGTGATGGTCGTGAATAATTTCCTTACTGCTGAAGGCGATGCTGGTGGAGATACCACACTAACTTGTTCAGACACTATAATCAATCTCAATGCTTCTGCTTCTGCTGGCTTTGCCTTCAATCAGCAATGGTATACAACCGATGGAAATATTCTTTCCGGTTCCACTACTTTACAACCAGAAATCAATCAACCAGGTACTTATTGCATGGTAGTATTCAATATCGAAAATGGTTGTGCAGATACTTCTTGCCTGGAAGTGACTTATGATACTGTACCGCCTATTGCTAATGCCGGGCCATTGGCCGAACTTGACTGCAACACCATGGCAAAAACACTGAACGGTGCGGGTTCTTCTATAGGTATACAATACAATTATAAATGGGCGCATATCAGTGGCGGAACAGGCAACGGAATATCTTCTTCTGATACTATCCTGACGCCTCTTGTAAAGGAAGAAGGAGTGTATCGCCTTAGAGTAGAAAATTCCATTAATGGTTGTGTTGCTGAAGATACTGTTACCGTCATTGCAGATCTGGATATTCCCGCAGGAGGTGCAGGTAATGACACTTCACTTACTTGTGTACTAGATCAATTACAGCTTTCGGCATCATCTGCTCCACCAGGCGATACTTATGTTTACAACTGGTCTACCAATGATGGTACTATAGTAACTGGTCAGAACACCCCAAACCCTCTCATTAATGATGATGGTAATTATTTCCTGATGATTACCGATGTGCAAAGTGGTTGTGTGAAAATGGATACTGTAGCTGTGTTTTACGATACCATACCTCCTGTTGCAGAGGCAGGTGCTACTGAAGAGATCACTTGTATCAATCTAGCTCCGGTACTAAATGGTTCCAATTCTTCTCAGGGCAGCGGCTTTGATTATCAATGGACAACGGACGATGGCAATATCGTTGCAGGAGATACCACTATTTTCCCGAGTGTAAATGCCATCGGAACTTATACTTTGGAAGTGACAGATGTTTCAACAGGCTGTACAAGTACTGATGAAGTGGAGGTGATTTCTATAGTAGACTTCCCAACCTCTCAGGCAGGTAACGATAGTAGCTTCACTTGTGTAGCAGATACCCTTACTCTGAGTGGTGCTGGATCTGATTCCGGCAATAATATTGTTTATTTCTGGAGTTCTAACCCTCCGGGTGGAATCGTTTCAGGTGAGGAAACCCTTAACCCGGTTATTGTTGCTCCTGGCGTTTATACTTTAGCCGTTGTAAATACCACTACTGAATGTTTTACTGAAGATTCTATAGTCATTGTTGTTGACACGATTCCTCCTCAAATTGATACGGTCTCTTTTGGCATTCTTAATTGTGTAAATGATGCCGTAACGATTGATCTGGAATTGAGCAGCACCGGGTCCTATGATTTTGAATGGACTTCAGTTGACGGAAGTCCCATCACTGATCCCCAAACAGCAGCTCCTTCAGTAAATACTGCGGGTGTTTATGAAGTACTGGTTACTGATACCCAAAACGGTTGTACCGCTACCGAAGCCGTGCAAATCCAGGAAGATACAGAAGAGCCCGAAGCGTTTGCAGGAGCACTAGCAGACAGTGTATTGACCTGCATGGAGCCTTCTCTTTCTGTGGATGCAAGCAGTACCGTAATCGAGCCGCAATACAATTTTGTTTGGGAAACGAGTAATGGGAACATAACTACGGATCCAAATGAAATATCCATAGATGTTGACCAGCCTGGTGAATACAACTTTATCGTAATCGATACCATAAATGGTTGCTCGGATACTGCTGTAGTGGCCATTACCGATGATTTTGACTTTCCTGAAATCGATTTTGCAGAGCCTGATACTATTGATTGTATAGAAATCGAAGTAGATGTTGATGCCAGTGGCTCTTCTACGGGGCCTGAGTTTACTTATGCGTGGGCAGTAGTTGACCTTGGAAACATTACAGGTCCTACGGATCAACTGCTTACTTCCGTAAATGCAGCTGGTCAATACCAATTGACCATTTCTAATGGTAATAATGGCTGTGTAATTACGGATACTGTTGAAGTACAATCGGATACGATCACCCCTCAGGCAGATGCAGGAATTGATTTTGACCTTTTATGTGAGTCGGATCCTGTTAACCTGGATGGAGGTAATTCTTCTTCCGGACCGGACATCCTTTATCAATGGACCACCGTAAATGGTACAATCCTTCAAGGTGAAGCTTCTACTTCTCCTCTTATTGATGGCCCGGGAACATATGAGCTATTGGTAACGAATGAGGAAAATGGTTGTACCTCTACTGCTTCTATTGATGTTATTCAAAGTGAAACGCTTGAGGAGGCGCTCGCAGGCGAGGATGATATCTTATGCGACAATAGCGGTTCAGCTGTCGTCTTAAATGCTTCGGGAGTTCCCTCTTCAACAGGGTTCTGGACATCCCCTACCGGTGCAACATTTAATGATGCTACCTCACCAAGTGCAGAAGTAACTTCTGGCCTTCAAACAGGTGAAAATATTTTCATCTGGACGCTGTCCACTACTAACTGTCCATCTTATGATCAAGATACGGTTAGCTATTTCGTAGAAACTTCACCTATCGCTAACGATGATGGCCTGACGGTTCCTTTCGGGGAGGCTGCTCATCGCATAGATATCAGTAGTAACGATATTCTGGATGGAGTGGGTGCCTGGACTATACAGGTAGATAATCCGCCTTTCGGTTCTGTGAATAATAATGGTGATGGCTTCATTACTTATAATGTTCCAGAGGGCTTCTCCGGAGTAGTGACTTTCTTCTATGAAATTTGTAACGAAAGCGATCTATGCCCGGATTTGTGCAGCGAGGCAAGCATTACCTTTGTAGTACAAGAAAGACCAGAAGTAAATCCGGATAGTATTACGAATCTGGTGAATACTTTAACACCTAATGGTGACGGGTTAAATGACCAATTGGTTTTTGAGTTTCTTGAGAACAATGCGGATCAGTTCCCTGACGTTGAGTTAATCATTTTCAGCAGATGGGGTGAAACGCTTTTTGAAGCTCGTCCTTACCAGAATGATTGGGATGGTACTTCTTCCAGTGGCGATCCGCTTCCGCAAGGAACGTATTACTATATTTTAAGATTAAATGTTCCTGAAGGGAATATCTTCAGAGGAGATATAACGATCCTAAGATAAAATAAAAAAGAGGCTGCCTCACAGATAGGTTCGTTGCGCTTGGCAGGAAATTTTCTTTTTTGAGAGGCGTTCTTTTTCAAAATTTTTAGTGAAAATTTTGAAAAAGAACGCCTCTCAATAGAAAATACTCCTCCCGAGCCAAACGAACCTATCTGTGAGGCAGTCTCTTTTTTTTATGCTTGTTCTTTTTATTCGGCTGCTAGATGATTTCATTTGGTAAACATTTTAAGAACAAAAAATGAGTCATCTCGGATTTTCAGGAATTTCATTTTGTCACTGCAATTAAAAAAAAGTGTAGTAATCAATATCTTAGGACCGGCCTTATTCAATTTAGCTTTTTGAAAGGCTGGCAGCCGTTAAAA
>CAZHZT010000169.1:0-10120 GCA_964537285.1 uncultured Saprospiraceae bacterium
TCTTTTGGCGGCCTACTTCGTTGCTCATCGGTCACGTAACTTTGGCTATGTTCCCCGTTCGGCTTAGGCTCCCGCAAGTTTGCGGGACAAGTTATTCCTAAGTGGCGCCAACTTAAGCTCATCATAGCCCGGCACTTCAGTGCTGGGGGGGATTGTCAGCGTGGGCTTTAGCCCCTTTGCTATTAATGGGCTAAAGCCACGATAACTTAATACTACACCTGACGCTAAAGCGCCAGGCAAAGAAAAAGCTAAAGTTGAGGACAATAAGGCTCCCCGCTGGTTCCGAGGTCATCTCGGAACCAACCCCCAGTTCGGCGGAGGCTTCCACAATTTTGCGGGAAAAGTAATCTCAAAACAGAAAAAACAGAAAATTCCCTTTCGCTCAAAAACTTTTCAAAATTATAGTAGCTCCTTCAGGAAAAAATCCTCCCTTCCCTTGGTCTAACCCCAGAAAATAACATCAACATGAAGAATACCTTAATCCTGGCGTTTATCTTAATCTCTTTAAGTACCCAAGCTCAAAACCTTACTATTTCGGGTTTGGTAATGGGAACAGAAGATAACGAGCCCCTAACCGGGGCGTTTATTGAAGCTACGAATCAAAAAAGTGGCGAAAAAAAAGAAACCCTAACGAATGAAGAAGGTCGTTTCCGACTTCAAAACCTGGAAAAAGGCGCTTACAACATCCAAATTTCCTTCCTGGGCTACCAAAATTATGAAACAGTCGTTACGATTAATGATCAACAGGTTCGCCTGGGAAGAATCCAATTGCAGGCCGAATCCGTAGAACTCGATGAAGTAAACGTAACTGAAAAAGTACCGCAGGCTGTCCAAAGAGGAGATACGACGGCCTACAATGCGAGTGCTTTCAAAACTAATCCGGATGCCAGTGCCGAAGACCTGGTTCGCAAAATGCCGGGCGTTTCTATGCAGAATGGAAAAGTACAGGCGCAAGGTGAAGATGTGCAAGAAGTACTCGTCGATGGAAAACCTTTCTTTGGCAATGATCCCAATGCAGCTCTTAAGAACTTACCCGCCGAAGTGATACAGAAAATCGAAATTTTTGACCAAAAGAGCCAGCAAGCCCAGTTCTCCGGTTTCGATGACGGGGAAACCACCAAAACAATGAACATCATTACCCGCCCGGATATGCGCAACGGCCAGTTTGGAAATATATTTGGTGGAATCGGTGTGGAAGATATCGAAAACTGGGGCGATGAACGCTATCAAGCAGGTGGAATTATCAATTATTTCAATGGAGATCAACGCCTCTCTATTATTGCCCAATCTAATAATATCAATCAACAAAACTTCTCTACCGAAGACCTGGCAGGCATCCTTGGAAGTTCTGGCGGTGGCCGCAGAGGCGGAAGAGGAAGAGGTCGTGGAGGCCGGGGCGGGGGAGGCGTCAGTGCTAGCGATTTCCTCGTGAATCAACAAACCGGTATCTCGCAAACGCATGCCGCAGGGCTCAACTATTCCGATGAATGGGGGAAGAAGATGAAGTTTACAGGGAGTTATTTTTTCAACTGGAATGATAATGTTGCTGACCAGTTTGTAAATCAACAGTTTATTAGTGAAGATGCAGACTTTTCTCGTTTCTATCAAGAAACAACCACTAGCTTTAGCGAAAATATAAACCACCGTTTTAATGCGCGTTTTGATTATGATATCGACGATAATAATACTCTTACTATACGTCCGCGCTTAAGCGCTCAAATTAACAATGGTGAAGAGTCGACCATCGGTAGCAATTTGGGTGGCCAGCGATTGCTAAGTCAAAATAATTATGCTTTCGCTTCGGATCTTCAGGCGCTAAGTTTTTCTAATTCCATCAATTACGGGCATCGTTTTGCTAAAAGAGGGAGAACCCTTTACATCCGGTTAAATACGGATTACAACGAGAATAATGGGGAAAGCTTCTTGCTGTCTCAGAATGACATCAACGTAGATACTGCCGTTACTGATCAATTTAGTGATTTACAAAGTGATGGTTGGCAATTATCCGGCTCTGCAAGCTACTCTGAGCCTATTGGCGAAAGAAGCCAGTTGCAATTCACTTACTCTACCAGTTGGAAGGAAGATGATTCCGATAGGGAAACTTTTGATTTCAATGAAGGCGATCAAGCTTATTCTGATCAAAATGCGAGCCTCTCCAATGTGTTTACTTCTAATTACCAGACTCAACGCGGCGGGGTTGGTTATCGTTTCCGCGAGCGGGGTGGGGTGGTTTTATTTGCTCGCCTCTACTACCAATGGGCGAAACTATCAAATGAACAAGTTTTTCCAAGTGCCGGGCAGTTGGAGCGTACTTTTAATAATTTATTGCCCTTTGCCATGCTTCGATACAATTTTACACGCCAGAAAAGTTTGCGCGTTTTCTACAGAACCAATACTAACCCTCCTTCTGTGAGCCAGTTGCAAGAAGTAATTGATAATTCCAATCCCCTTCAGTTATCTACCGGGAACAGTGACTTGAAGCAGACTTATCAGCACAATCTGTTTATGCGCTATTCCGCTACGAATACACAGAACTCCACGGTTTTCTTTGCTTTAATCGGAGGGAGTTATGCCGACAATTATGTTGGCAACAGTAATACCACTGTTTCCTCTGATACATTGATTGCGGAAGGGGTGCTGCTCCAAAGAGGCGGACAATTTATTCAGCCGGTTAATTTAGATGGTCAGTACAGTTTAAGAACTTACTTGACCTATGGAATACCTGTGTCTAAAATCAAATCCAATTTGAACCTTGACTTTTCGGCCAACTTTCAGCGCCAACCAGGTTTGGTTAATGAAGTAAAGAATTTTTCCAATAATTTAAATATTGGTCTGGGAGTAACGCTGGCTAGCAATATCAGTGAAAAGGTCGATTTCCGTCTATCTTCTCGCACTAATTTTAATGATGTGCAAAATAGCTTGAGTACCGGCCAGAACACCCAGTTTTTTAATTTAGTCAATGATGCAACCATCACTTTACTCTTTGGAAAAGGCTTTGTGTTCCGCACGAGCCTGATCAGCAATGTTTATGAAGGCTTTTCAGCAGGTTTAGACCAAAATTTTTGGCTGTGGAATGCTAATATTGGTAAAAAATTATTTAAAAACGACCTGGGAGAAATCAATCTTTCCGTTTTCGATCTCCTGAAGCAAAATACCAGTATCCGCAGAAATGTTACAGAAACTTACATCGAAGATGTTGAAACACAGGTATTGCAACAATACGTGATGCTTACCTTTTCCTACAAGATCCGCAATTTCGGAACGGGCAAAGCCCCTGAAGAAGAGGAAGAGAGCGAGCGCTTTAGGAGATGGAGAGATTAATAATAAATACTTCAAACAGCTTCAATAAAACCTTCTTTTTAGCTACTTTTGCGGCGAAAGACCATATTTGAATTTATTTGCAAAAATTGTCGTTCTTTGACAAATTGTGTGGAACTTCAAAATGATAAGCCTTGAATGCCCTTGTGGCTGAAAGGATGATCATTTTGAAGTTCCATTATCCACAATTTATGTCAAAGAACTAAAATTGTTAATCATAATTGTTTAAAACCAATTGCTCATGATCGAAGAATTTAATAAACTCAATGAGGAAGAAAAAGCACTAATGTATGATGCTATTCCTCTGGTTACTATTCTAGTAGCAGGTGCAGATGGAGTTATTGATGAAAAAGAAAAGGACTGGGCTGCAAAAATTACGCATATCAGAAGTTATACGCACAGTGATTCGCTGAAGGAGTATTTTGAAAAACTGGATAGCACCTATACCGATAGGTTTAATGCTTTAATGGAGGCACTACCTCAAGATGCTGCCGAGCGTCAAAAAGCTGTAGAAGCTAAACTCGCTCAATTGAATGATATTCTTCCTAAGGTAGAGCACTTTATGGCAAAGCACTTCTACGATGAATTAAAATCTTTTGCTTTGCACGTGGCTAAAGCTTCTGGTGGTGTTTTCGGTATCGGCAGCGTTTCTAAAGCCGAAAAAGAAGTGATGGATCTTCACATGATTAATCCTATTGATTAATCTTTTTACCTTATTTTCTTTTGAGGAGAGCCGAAAGGGCCATTTTGCAAAGCAAAATGGCCCTTTCGGCTCTCCTCAAAAAGGAAAAATCGTTCTTTCACAATTTCTGTCAAAGAACTAAGAAAACATCACGCCGTAGGCGCGTTTATTGCTTAACTAATTTCTCCACCCTAACTTTTCCTTCCTGCTCAATTTCTACAATATACATCCCGGATGGCCAGTCCCAGGTGGAAATAGACTGACTTCCGCTGTTTAATATGTTTTCCTGATGAACGGAACGGCCGTTGATATCTTTGATATTGATATTTACCGGTCCATTGTAATGGGTATAATTGATTTGTATCTGACCAGAAAACGGATTAGGAAATAATCGTATTTCGAAAGCCGTTTCTGCTTGTTCTGTATTGATTACGACGCAGTTCTCATTCATTCCATCCGCATTATAGATAAGGGTCAAAACGAATGTTTCAGAACAACCTGTTTGTTCATCAATGATTTCAAGGCCGTAATCGCCCGATTCTTCTATGCAATAACTCGCGTCAGTAGCGCCTTCAATAGGTTCTTCATCCAAATACCATTGCAAGCTGTATTCATCCGGCAAATCAACGGTCTCATCCAATTCGAGGTAGTTATCATCATTAAAGTAAATTGGCAGAGGTGCGCCGGGAATTTCAGTTGCTGTAATGGTGTCTGAAAAAGACGAACAGCCGTTAGAATCGGTGTACTCTACAAAATAATTACCTGCGCTCTCTATATTGAACGTTTGGAAAACAGCTCCGGGAACTGCTGCGGTGTCTATAAACCACTGATTACCTTCTTCAATAGAAGATTCCAGAATCGCTTTTTCTTCGGGGCAAAGATCCAGACTTCCGAAGATCAACGCTAATTCTGGTGGAGTAGGGTTTGGATAAACAGTAACTGTATCGGAAGATTCGATAGTGAATACCGGATGAGCGATATTTAAATCGACGGTCAAGTCACCTGTAGTTGTCATACCGCTGCTCAGTTGGTTGATCGTAATGATTCCACAAAGGTCATCGGCACCTTCAAGGCCAGAATCCTTGTCCCAAACTTCAAGGGAATAATTGCCTTGCTCAATTTCAATATTTCCTATACCAATACTAAGTGGCAGGTTGGCATCGTTGGTTACCCCGCTTTCAAAAAGAAGGGCCCCGCCAGGGTCAAAAAGGCGAACAAACAAATCGGCACCACCAATAATATCATCGCAGGCTTTTTCAATGATGGTTACGCTGTTGAGTAAGAAACCTGTCGTGTCAATATTGGCTTCAAAGGAAACGATGTAAGTTCCCGGGGCGTCATAAGTTTGCGGGCCGGGGTTTTCATCCAGGCTGGTATTGCCATTGTCAAAATCCCAGAAGTAAGAAAAGCCATCCTGTCCGTTACTAGGTACATTATTTTGAAAAGAAACGCTAACCTCTTCACATCCAATGTTATTGGTCATGGAAAAGCCATCATTAGTACTACTTGGAGGTTGAATGAAAATGGGCAAACTGAAGGATGCCGATTGAGTAAGAATGGATATTTTAGCATCTACATTGATGTTGACCAGGAATAATCCTGTTTGCAGGGGCGTACCACACAGCTTTATACAGCCATCCGTTTCTAAAGAAGGGTCGAAGAGTGTCTCATTAAATTCATACGAAAGGCCGGCGGGGAGCCCAGAAAGGGAAGTTATCGTAATTTCGTCTATATCCAAACCTGGTGGAATGCTTGGATCAATATCGTGAACGGGGGTAGTTGAAACTGGAAACCTGAAGCTCATGTCTTCGTCGTATGCAGCACCAAGGATTCCGTCAGGAATGGAGTCTACATACAAAGTATCTTCTGGTAATACGGGCAATTCTATAATACAACCCGGGCATCCGGTTTGAGCATTAAGAGTTAGTGAAAAAAAGCTCGTTAGGAAAACAAACAAAACTATTTTGGGTAAAAAATTCCTATTCATAAGTAGAGGTTTATTTTTTAGTATTTAACATGAGTTATCCCAAATTTTGGGATAACTCATGCTTAGTACTCTGGAACAGCTAAAAACTTATTTTTTGGCTGTTACTAAAGGGAAAAAATCTATCTTACAATCAATAATTTCTTAGAAATTGCTCCTTCATTATTCTGAATCGTTACATGGTATAAGCCCTCGGCGTATTCAGCGGTATTTAGCTCAAAGCGGTTCTCTCCTTGGATAAGGCGGATTTCGCGATTAGCTATTCTTTGGCCAGTGAAGTTATTTACTTCTAGTTGGAAAGTTCCTTCGATGTCAGAGTTGATGGTCAAATTTGTCCAATCTGTAGCTGGGTTCGGAGCCATGCTTACCTGCACAAATGTTTCAAGTACGTTTTCGGTACTGGTCACACAATTACCTTGTTCTCTAAGATCCAGCAAGTACTGTCCGTCTGCTCCCGGAATGATTTCGTTTGGAAAGTTAAAGGTAAGGGGGCCAATAGTATTATCGATAACAACATCCGTAATCATCAGATCGTATTCCTTTATTTCGTTATTGGCGGTTGGAGTACCTTGAATGATCAGGCAACCCAACCCTCCATCAGGTGTAAATTCACAGCTAGGAGGATTGCAAGCGTAAGTCAACCCCTCAGGTAGTGGTGATACTGCTCCGGTAGTTGGCACAGTTACAGAAAAAAGTTCCAGCTCAGTTCCTCCGAATTCAAATGTAGGCGGTACTTTAAACGTAAGCGTAAAGGCGTAAGGCTCATTAACACAAGCAGGGATATTAATACCACCATTAGGCGTTTCCGCTGAAATAGGTGGTGGGTATACCCCTACGGATGAATCTTGGTAAATAGGGTTAGGTGTACATTGGCCCATCAACTGACCGGCAAAACATACAAGGGCGAAAGCGATAAGTATACTTGCTCTCTTCATGATAAAGGTTTTTGTTAAAAAAATTAGTTAAATACTCTGTAACCTAAGTTAATAAACATTTTGAAGGGTTCTTTTTTCCTTCAACTTCGTTAAAAAGCCTCGCCGTAACTAAGGTTCCCGAAGGCATTCGGGACAAGTTATGCCTGCGTTTTTTGCCTTGTTGAAGAAAAAAATCTCCTCGTTCAAAATATTCATTAAATTAGGTTACAGAGTAATAAATGATATTTGTATAAATGAATTTTGTAAAAGACAAACTAAATTCCGATTTTTCGACGTTTTTGCCCAAGTAATTTTTTTAGTTAATCTCTAAAATCGATTAATCTCTAACAACACTTTAAACAAATGACGAAACATCAACGTGTACTTTTAATCCTTCTATTTCTCCTGCCTGCTTTATCGGTATGGGCGCAGCCCGCTACCGTTACAGGTACTGTACTAGACGAAACCGGCGATCCACTTATTAGTGCGCTTGTTTCAATCGGAAACGAAAACGCCGTAACTGATCTTGACGGGGTTTTCTCCATTCAAATAAAGGCGGGTGATTACACAGTGCAATGTAATTACATCGGATATGCTCAATTCTCGGAAGCTATAACGGTTAAAGAAGGCCAAACGCTGCAACTCGATATTAATTTAGAGTTGGAATCCAGCATTCTTCAAACAGCCACCGTAACTAGTAGCCGTTATGAAAAACCGTTGGGCGAAGTTACGGTTTCTTTGGAAGTTTTAAAACCCAGATTGATAGAAAATACAAATGCGACATCTCCCGACGAAGTTTTAGAAAAAGTTCCGGGTTTAACCATCTCTGAAGGTCAGGCGGATATTCGCGGTGGTTCCGGCTGGGCTTTTGGTGCCGGAAGCCGCGTCCTGCTTCTTGTTGATGATGTTCCGGCACTTCAGCCGGATGTCGGAATCGCACTCTGGGATGATCTTCCTGTTGAAAATATTGCTCAGATCGAAGTTATCAAAGGTGCTGCGTCAGCACTTTACGGTAGCTCCGCCCTGAATGGTATTATCAATATTCGTACCGCTTATGCAAAATCGGAGCCCATTACTAAAATTTCTACTTTTTATACCCATGTGGATGGGCCTAAAATTGAAGAAAAAAAGTGGTGGGATAAGTCCAATGCTCCGCGGGAATTGGGCGTGAGCTTTTCACATGCTCAAAAATTAGGGAAGGTTGACCTCGTCCTTGGTGGTTACCAATTCGAACGCGAAGGCTTTAACCGAGGCTTTGAAGATCAATACAGCCGCTGGAATGGCAACGTTCGATACCGGGTAGCTGACAATTTGACAATCGGGCTCAGAGCTAATTTCAATGTTGGCCATACAGTTGACTATTTTTACTGGCGAAATCCTACGCCTGAAGAAGATTCTCTGGGGCTCGTAGGATTTTATGACGGCGATTCAACAGCTCTCTCAGAGACCAACCGTACACGCTATTTCGTAGATCCCACAGTCACTTTTTTTGATGGTGCCGGAAATCAACACAAATTGCTTAGCCGATATTACTTCGTAAACAACCGCTCAAACAATAATCAGGCGCAGAAATCTCAACTCTACTATGGCGAATATCAGTTCCAGCGCCGGTTTGAAGAGAGTGGCATCTTATTATCTTTAGGGGCCGTTGGCATGTATACTGATTCAGAATCCCAATTATTTGGAGATACTACTTACAGTATTACCAATTATGCCACTTATGCTCAGGTAGAAAAGAAATTTTTTGACCGACTGACCTTTTCTGCTGGTTTCCGGTTTGAAAATAATCGCATTGATAGCCCGGATTCTTTATCCGTTTTGGAGGGAGGTGAAAAGTTTTCTTTTGGTGCTAGCGAAGAAAGTAAGCCTGTATTCAGAGTTGGTACCAACTATCGTTTGGCGGAAGGAACTTTTATGAGAGCTTCCTGGGGACAAGGTTACCGCTTTCCAACTATTGCTGAAAAATTTATTCGTACCAATGCCGGGGGCTTGGTCGTTGTTCCCAATCCGGAACTGACCTCCGAAACAGGTTGGAGTGCTGAAATCGGGCTCAAGCAAGGATTCAGAATTAAAAACTGGGAAGGGTTTGTCGATGTGGCAGGTTTCTGGATGGAATATCAGGATATGATTGAATTTTCTTTTAGTAATGAATTCTTTGCATTCCAGGCAAAAAATGTTGGTGCTACGGTAATCAAGGGTATTGACTTTACCATTGCAGGTAGGGGAAGTATAGGAGAGGTGACTGTCAATCTTATTGGTGGGTACAATTATATTGATCCGCAATTCCAGGAGTTTGATACAGAACGTCCCAGCAGCCTGGACGATGCTACTGAAGGCCAGATTAATGCGATAAATTCATCCTCAGATGAGAATATTCTGAAATATCGAAGGCGGCATAATGCGAAATTCGATATTGAATTTCTTTACAAAAAATGGTTGCTCGGATTTACCGGAAATTATGGGAGCCATCAGGAAGCAATCGATACTTTCCTGGAATTATTAGGCGGTATCGGAGATTATCGCGAAAGAAACCAAGACGGCTTCCGTACACTTGATATTCGGACGGCCTACAAGTTTACGGATCAAATAAGGCTGTCTTTACTTATTCAAAACGCTCTGAATGAAGAATACACCCGTCGTCCGGGAATATTTGAATCACCACGAAGTTTTACTTTTAGACTAGACTTTAATTTATAGGCTCTAGATGATTTCATTTGGTCGAAATTAATTTGTGAAGTCCTTAAAGCAGGCCGTTAGGCCTGCCTGATCGTAGCCCTGGGTTCTCCCAGGGTTATAAGATATAGAGACCAACTTCCGCGTAGCGGAAGCGCATCATAGCCCATTGCTCTTTTGCAATGTGCTTCCGCCAGCGGAAGAAATTAGGTGTAAATCCTTTCCCAAGGTCTTCCTGGGGAAAACGTTATTCTATCCAATTTCTTCCGAGTAGTGCTAGCATTAATGTCGTCGACTTAAGCTCTTTATAGCCCGGCACTTCAGTGCCGGGGGGGATAGTTGTTATATTGGGCTTTAGCCCCTTCGTTATTAATGGGCTAAAGCCCCGATAAATCTAACACTATACCTGGCGCTAAAGCGCCAGGCAAAGAAAAAGCTTGAGTTGACTACATTGAGCGGTAGCCTGTAACACAAGAGCAATAACCAATGATGTGCTTCCGCGAAGCGCATACGCATCAAGATAACTTTTTATCATATAAAGATTCAAAG
>CAZHZT010000170.1:0-9821 GCA_964537285.1 uncultured Saprospiraceae bacterium
TTTCCAAATTTTCAAAGAACTTCGTCTTTATTAGTTTTGTATGGTTTCAAAAAATACGTTTTTAAATCATTTAATAGTTGTAGGTAATCGAAGTTTTCGATTACCGTCTCAGCAAGGGCTTTTTCCAGGCAATTGATATAAGCGCCTACCAATTCTGGAGTAATAAGCGCTTCATCCAAGTTCCACATATAATCATAATCCAAATTATGCTGTATGATTAGTTCCATTGTTCCCTGATCCCATTCGGTAAAATCTTTGTGAAGACTTTTATTATATTTCACAATTACAAAAATGACTGCTATTCCGTTAACCCCCGAGCCATAATCCTGTAGATTGAACTGTTTATACAATGAACGATCCAGCTTTGTGATGGGATCAAAAACTTTAGCCGTGATTTCCTTCCAAGTTTTTCCTGTGACTACAAACGGGCTTCTCATTTTAATTATCTTGTTTATTATCTGGCGGCCTGATTAATGGTATTTTCCTTTTCAAGTTCTCTGGCCTAACGGCATAATAGTAAATTTTTCGCTTTTCTTCTTTTAGGCATTTTTGAATAGTTCCCACAAATTGAGTTTCGTAGAACAAATACATGTTAGTCAAATATTTTGATGAATATCTAGCTCCACCCGGTTTTTGAGTTACTCCATACTTCCAAACTTCACCTTTTTGAAGATATATGCTCGACAAGCTGGGGCAGCTAAAACAAGGATATTCACCATTTATTTCTGCTAGAAGAACATATTGCTCAGCTTCATCCAATTCATCCAATTCCTTTTTTAATTTAGCTGACCTCTTTGGAGATAATCTTGGGCTTCCGTCTGGAGCTTTCTCAAGAAAATCTACTCCTTTATATTGAAAGAAAATTAATAATCCCATTATCACCATCAATATTGTTCCAACTAATGCAGCTCCAATGTTATTTCGAGGCTTAGGAGCAGGGGCTTTACTTGAAACAGTATTTCTGTAGACATTCATATCCGATTCTTTATTTCTAGAACAAAATTAATCGATAATTACTTCGTATATTCGGCAGTTCTCGCTTTGGAAATTCAAACCCAAATTTATATCGCGGCATAGGCACGTTTTTTTTCAAAGTGAGAATTGCTGCCGTATATTTAAATTCGGTTCAAATGTATATTATTAATGATAACTTGTCAAGCCTTGGCGTAAAAAGGCGGATAAATGGCGTAAAAAAAGAAAATAATTAATTAAATAAAGTTTAATCGTGAAATTTGATATTTCAGAAACCTTTCCGAGTAGCTTGATTGCAGATTTCAATGTTTTTCTAAATTATTTGGAAAAAAGCGATCTTAAGCTCACCAAGTCAAGGAGAGAACTCTCCAGGAAAAACCTATTTCAGCTGAACCAGCTTATGACTGAGCCTCAAGAGGATGTAAACGAAAGAAGCGATCAGCATAAATATCCCATGTTGCATTTGTTTTATCTTTTATTGATAAATGGCGCCTTTGCAAGTATTGATAACTCCAAGAGGACATCCGTGAAACTGGATCTGGATACCGAGAAGTTTGTCTACTTTAGAAACCTTAATCCTACTGAGCAGTACTTCTACTTATTCAAAACCTTTTTCCAATATTGCGATTTGGAAGATGCCAGGCCGGGTGAAAAAAGTGGCTCTCTTGGTCTTATGATTGTTGAAAACATTCTTGGGTTATTAGCATCGAACTCACCCAATAAATGGATTGAGAAAGAGCAAAGCCTATTGCCAATGGTTTTTAATCAGGTTGGTTTTTTTATCCGATATCTAGGTTATTTTGGCCTCTGTTCATTTGTAGCTTCGAATGAGGAGAACTACTATGCATCAAGAGGCTTCTTTCCCGTCGCCCAGTTGCGTTCGACTTTGTTTGGAGTTGAAATGTGTAAAATATTACTTGAATCCAGGCCACTAAGCATTTGGAATGAGTGTGTTCAAGAAGAGGAAGATGACCCATTGATTCCAATGATGTTTTTTTCTGAACTTAATGATAAAAAAATACTTGAAGATACGGAGGAGGAAGAAGACGAAACCGAAATAAAAGAAGGTGCTTTTGAAGACGCGTTCAGGCCCCTTTTCCAGGAAGGCACCTTAGGCGAAATTACAGTAAAATCTTTTCGACCCATCATTACCGGAGAATATATCTTTAAAGTATGGATAGAAAATATGCCTAAAGTTTGGAGAAGAGTTCGGCTTTCAGAAGAACACGATCTGGACGATTTGCACCGGATCATTCAGAGAAGCTTTAAGTTTGACAATGATCATCTTTTATTCCTTTTTCCCTGATGGGAGGTACAGGTCCAAAATAGCCTACCATCATCCCGAGGGGGGGATGAGTCCCTATGCTGACGAAATAACTATTGGAGAACTTTATTTAAGGGAAGGGCAAAGGATGCTTTATCTCTTCGACTATGGTGACGAATGGCTTTTTAATATTCTTTTGGAAAAAATTGATGAAGGAAAAGAGTCAAATGGCTCTCCTGAAATAATTGAGTCGGAAGGAGAAGCTCCTGAGCAATACCCGGATTATGAAGATGAGGAATATGAAGATTATTAAAAACATACTTATATGAACTACCTGGAATCAGCTATCAAACAATTTCAATATTACGAAAGCCTGGGGCGAAAAACCATGGATCAGCTTTCGGAAGAAGAACTCACTTTTGAGCCTGTGAAGGACATTAATTCTATCTCGGTGATCGTAAAACATCTTCACGGGAATATGCTTTCCCGGTGGACCGATTTCCTGACCACCGATGGAGAAAAGGAAACCCGCGACCGGGACGGAGAATTTGAGGGAAGCTTAAGTACGCGCGAAGAAATTATGCAAAAATGGGAAGAAGGCTGGAAAGTAGTGTTTGATACATTGAATAGCTTGAATGATGAACACCTGGGCCAAATCGTATATATCCGTAATCAAGGCCATACGGTCGTGGAAGCCATTAATCGTCAGATGAATCACTATGCATATCATGTTGGGCAGATGGTCTTTTTAGGAAAAATGATCAAAAAAGATGAATGGACGAGCCTTTCCATTCCTAAGAATCAATCGAAGCAATTCAATGCAGATAAATTCAATCAGGAACAATCGAGGGGGCATTTTACCGATGAGTTTTTAGAGAAGTAGTAGAAACAGAAGAGGCCAATGAGTGGCTCTTTGCTCTTGGCAGAAATATTTTTTCGTTCTTTGACAAATTGTGTGGAACTTCAAAATGATACCCATTGAATGCCCTTGTGGCTGAAAGGGTTATCATTTTGAAGTTCCATTTTTTCACAATTTATGTCAAAGAACTATATTTTTTATTGTAGAGATGCCTTCTTTTGAAGTTTTTAGAAAAAAACTTCAAAAGAAGGCATCTCTACAAACAAAATTTCCCTACCCAGGACAAAGGGAAGTTTATTGATCAGCTAGCCAAACGTCGCAATACCCAACAGCTGTATTTTGCCAATTAACGTAGTAGTAACCACCGGACTGAACGTTCAGGCTACCGGTGCTATTGAGGTTACAAAATCCATACATTCCACAATTGATTTGGCCTACAATGGAGTAGTTCTGATATCCAAGGGGAATATTACTAACAGTAAAAGAGGTTCCTGAAGGTTGGAAAGTGTATCCTCCGATATTGATGCTCATGGTTAGGGAGCATCCGTAAGGATCTCCGTTGTAAACTATAGTAATGTTACCAAATCTAGGTTGAGGAGGCGGGTCGTCATTGGTCGTTTTGTTGGACCACTCGGAGAAATCTATTTCCTGTTCATTGGTTTTGCCACTTTTATCATCGTTAAGGCTGCTGGTTTTTTCTTTTTCAGAACCAGAAGAAGAACCGTTATCCGAGTTGGAATTATTGTTACTTCCGCTGCCTCCCAGGATTTCGTCTTTTCGTTTCCAAGCATTGGTGATTGCTGTTATGCGGGCTTTTCGGGGCGGATGGGTTTCTGTTTCTCCTTCGAGAGGGATGGTTTTGGCGCAAGATTGGGCTTGTTCAAGGGAAGCACCCAGTGTTCGTAGGACGCTGCCGGCGAACATGTCTGCTCGCAGTTCCATGCTTTGGCGTTTGCGTTTATCTTTTTCGCTGAATTGGTGATTATTGAGGTGGTGGCCAATTTCGTGGGCCAGAACGCCATAAGCCGCCCACTTGGTTTTGGCATCCGCTTTAAATTTTTCTAGAAAATCAGTGCTATAAAGAATGTATCTTTTGTTGTTGAGTTCGGTTGCCAATGCATTTTTAACATCGGACTCTTTTAGTACAAAGGAGTTTTCGTCAAGTGCTCCTGCAGCATCCAGAATTTTCTGGACGATTTGTTGAGCTTCTGAGGTGGGGTTGAATTGGAAGTGATCTGTTCCGGATTCTTCGCCGAAGAAGTTACAACTGTTTTCGATATGGAGATATTCCTGGCCTTCGAGAAGAAGGTTTGAAAGCGTGAACAACAGGATAAGCCAGGTCAATTTAGATTTCATGGTATCAGTTTTTAAAAGGCAAATAACTTTGCAGATTACAAAATATATGTAAATTAAGGCTAATTTTAAGCTTTATCAAGGATATACAGGATATTCGCAATGATTTTATTTCGGGAAACAGTAGCATCTTCATAGGAAATACGCTCTCCAAGGGTATCCATTTGCAATGTATGTAAACGGTTTTTAATCAATAAAACCTGATCGTAATAACTTGAATTATGCGTTTTGAGAAAACCAGTTATTTCTTCAAGAGCTTTTTCTAGCTGCCCTTTAGCTATTAGTTCACCCCATCGTTTTTTATCTTCATTTCCCTTAGCCTGCCATTTTACGGCATTTGCTTTTGCGATCGTTTTATATGCTTGTTCTTTAGATTGGGCGTTTTGGTTGTCGTAATATAAGTAGAAATAAAATCCTACAACCAGCAGGAGGTCAAAGGGTAAAAGCCAAATATATGAAAGGTTGAGGTAACCGATTAATCCGGAGCCACCAGTATCTCCAAATGAAGCATTGTATTGAAGCGCTAAACCTTCAGCGAATTTTGTTAATAAAACTAAAAGTAAATACAATAAAGACACATACCACAATAGTAAATAGGCTCCCCTATTGATCAGTCGATTGGGGTATTTTTCAATTATCCCCCCTAGAAACAGCAGCAAAAATGGGAGTAAAACAAGAACACTGAACCAAAGTAACAGGTGCAATTCATAACCAGCGAACTTCCCAAAAATAAGTTGTCCCAGTATCCACATGAAGATGATAGGGAAAAAAATACTCCAGGCACGGATTAATTTTTGGCGTGCTTGGCCAACGAGAAGTTTCATATTGTGAAATTGAGATCAATTAAAAATTTTTATTTCATAGCGTCCATGAGTGCAGCTCTTTGTAAATGTTCCTTAGCGCTGAGCAAGCTTGGTTGATTTTGCACAGGCTTGCGGTCACTTTCAGGAACTTTAAACTCATACACCAAAGTCGTTACTTTATATTGAGGATTAAAAGAAAGACTACCGATTTGCTCGGGTAGCACATTGGCCCCTTTACTGAGCCATGCAATAGCTTCCTGACGGCTAACGGTTTCTCCGCTAGTGTTAAATGCTTTATTCGAAACTATCATTACAAATATTCTAAAGTATCCGGGCTCTGAAACAAATAGCGAACGCAAGTAATTCGTTAAAGAAAAGCGTTCTTCACCAATGGGCTTGGTGGACCAACGGGCACTGGAAGATTTCGGGGTACCATCCCTATTAAATTGTTCCAAGCGAGTTATCAGGGCAAAACCACCGGGAATATAGTAGTAGCTTTTATCATGGTAGCCACATTGGTCGAGCGCTCCAGAAAGTTGTTTGTCGATATCTCTTAAATAGCGCTGATTGTTAAAAAGGGCATCCGGTAAAAGGTATTTTGAGGAAGGGGTTGGCGGCGGCCAGTCAAGCCTTGGAATAGGCGGATTGAACTGACCCCGATCATCGGTGAAATAGGCCAGGCTTTCCTGTACTCTAATCATAGCATCCGCTCTTTTCCAGCCTTTTGTGATGGCTTTAGCTCTGTCAGATGCCGCAATTTCTTTATTAAACTCCTGAATTTCCGTTACATCAATGGATTGTTGCAAACCAGCAGAGAGCTTGCTCAAAACATATCCCATAAATTCATCTGCTTCGGCCTCTTCACTTTCCATAAATTCAGGTGACAAGGTATGCTCGTTGGCGTGATGCCCAATCTCATGTGCCAGCATGCCGTAAGCGACCCATTTGTACTTTAGGTTATTAAAAAAGTTCATATTGTAAAGCAAATATCTTTTATCATCTTCTACAACAGCAACAATACTTTCTACATTAGCTTCATAAAGCTCGAAATTCTGCTTCTGGCCGGCAGCCTGCAGTACTTCTTCTACTTTTTCCATAAATAAAATGTTGGGGCGAAAGGCAAAAAGTTCCTCATCGATTTCTCCGTAGTAGTTGCAAGAGTTGGTTAGTTTAAGATCCAGGAATTCTTGAGCGAAGAGACCTCCTGGTAACAGAAGGGCTAGTATTAAACCCACTTTGATGGAATGGATGGAGTTTCCAAGGGGCAATAGTATTTTCGGATTAGAGCAAACGAGCATTTTCAAATACAATTTTTGATAAAAATAGTTATTTTGGATGATAATATGTTGAAGTGACGTTAAATTAAAATTTTTAATGAAAAATCTTTCTCTACCTCAAAAAAACGTTATTTGGCTTGTTTTGCTCCTCCTCTCGCTGAAAATCTCAGCGCAACAATTCAATTTTCAATATTATTCGCTTGCCGAAGGATTGGCACAATCGCAGGTCTATGCGCTCTTTCAGGATAGTAAAGGCTACATCTGGATGGGAACACAAGGCGGAGGAATTAATCGATTTGACGGAACGGAGCTGAAGTTGTATACGCCCAAAGACGGCCTTCCCAGCAGCTATATCAATACTTTTTTTGAAGACGGGGATGGGCAGCTTTGGGTAGGAACTTCTAAAGGTATTGCATTTCAGAATGGGAAATATTTCAAAGTCATTCCATTGCCTGAAAATATGTCAAAGCCTGTTAATTGTTTTTGTGAAGATCAAAAAGGAGGCTTCTGGGTCGGAACTAAAGGAGGGCTTTTTCATAAAAAAGGAGATGAAATTGAAGAAGTTAAGAGTTTCCCGGGAGGAAATGTATGGGATTGTTTGTCCATTTCCAAAGAAGAAAACTGGTTTGGGAGCTCTGCGGGGCTATGGATAAAAAAGAAAAATAAGTGGGCTCCACATCCTGCAATAGAAATAGAGAATTCCATTGTTCAAAGCATAAAAAGAGCTCCGGATAGCACTATTTGGGTTTCCGTATTTGGCAAAGCTCTCTTTCATATCACTACGGATAGTGTAGGGGCTTACGGGCTTAATGAAGGGCTGACAAGTCTTTTCACCTATGATATCCATTTTGATGAAAAGGGCAATCTCTGGTTAGCTACCCAGAATGCCGGAGTACAAGTTTGGCATCCTTCAAAGGGGAGTCAGTTTATTCTGGATGAAAAAGTAGGTTTTAGCAATAATCATGTACGCACTATATTGAAGGATGACTGGAATAACTTATGGTTTGGAACTTCCGGGGGAGGAGTAAGTAAATATCTGGGACAACAGTTTAGGCATTTTGGGCAGCAATCATTGCTTAGAGGGCAGGCTGTATATGCTATGAATCGGGATACTTCGGGTAAATGGTGGTTGTCAGTTGGTCGAAATGGGCTGGCAAGCCTTACTGATACTAGTTTTCAACTTGAAGGAGGCCCGGAACTCAGAGTAAAAACAAGAGCTATTTTCAAGGACGATGAGCATCGATTGTGGTTGGGGACGGATGGAAAAGGTGTTTTTATTCAAGGGGATAGTACCTGGACTCAACTTAAAGCAGATGATGGTATTGAAGGGAATTGGGTAAAATCGATTGCTCAGGATACTCAGGGGGTTATGTGGATAGCGACTGCAGATGCAGGGATTAGCCGGGTTATGCCAGACAGCAATTACGCTCGTTTTTTGATCAAAAACTTCAATGTTTCGGATGGCTTGAAGGTATACCGGGTAAATGATCTTTTGATCGATAAAGAAGGGCGTGTTTGGTTCGCTTCCAATAAAGGCGGGGGCTTCATAAAAAACAATAAAGTTTTTAATATCCCGGATATTGATGATCGAATTAGGTGTTTGATTCAAGATCCGGATGGTGCTATCTGGGCGGGTACAGCTGGCGAGGGTATTCTTAGAATTCAATTAAATAGAGATACCTTTGATGTAAGAAGGTTAAAAGCATTAACCTCAAATAATATTTACTTGCTCGTTTTTGATGAAGAAGGTAAGCTGTGGGCAGGCAGTAACCTTGGCGTAGATAAAATAAGGTTAAATGAAGAGCTCGAGGTGTTGGAGTTAGAGCATTATGGCCGTGCCGAAGGCTTTAAAGGGATTGAAACCTGCCAGGATGCTTATTGGAAGGACGAGGAAGGCCACTTGTGGTTCGGTACAATGAGAGGGCTCACGGAATACAGCCCTCAGCAAATGGAATTAAGAAATACGCCACCCAAGTTGCATTTTTCTGATATCAGTCTTTTTTACGAATCGCTGAAGCGGTCTGATTACGACACCTTAATTACAAATGACTTTTCTCCATTAAAAAGCCTGGAGTTTTCTCATAGAGATAATCATTTACAATTCGAGTTTAAAGGCATCCATCAATCCAATCCTGAGAGTGTTCGATATCAATGGAGGTTGTTGGGGCTGGAGGAAAATTGGTCGCCGATAGCTCAGCGGACTCAAGTTACCTACGCGAATCTCGATCCGGGGAGTTATCAATTTGAAGCTAAAGCTTTGGATGTGAAGCATCAATTAAGTTCTAATCCGATACAATTTGCATTTACGATCAAAACGCCATATTGGCAAAAGCCTTGGTTCAAAGCAGCATCAATTGTTGCCGCTATTTTATTAGTCGGAGCTTTTATTGGCTGGCGAATAAGCATTATTAAACGGAAGGCCAAAAGAAGGAATCAGCAATTATCGATGGAAAATCAGTTGCTTCAGCTAGAGCAGAAAGCCTTGCAATTACAAATGAATCCACATTTTATATTTAATGCTCTGAACTCTGTTCAAGGTTTTATAATAAAACGCGATGAAGTTAATGCCCGGAAACTTTTGCAACAGTTTGCTCAGCTTATGCGGGCTATTTTGAAACACTCAAGGAAAAGCCAGGTAAGCCTTGCCGACGAGGTGGAGTTGTTGCATAATTACTTATCTTTGGAAAAGGTTAGTCGTGGAAATAGCTTTGATTTTTCTATTGAAATGGATGAGTTTATTCCCGTCGAATCTGTAAAAATTCCTCCAATGATGATTCAGCCTTTCGTTGAGAATGCTATTGTACATGGGGTGGCTCCTTTGAAAGAAAAAGGTCAAATTACTTTAGAATTTGAGGAAGTGGATCATCATATTATCTGTAAAGTGAAAGATAATGGCATTGGTTATTTTAAGAGCCTGGAAAAAGCTCAACGTCAATATCATGAATCTACGGCAATTAAGGTAATCAGTGAGCGCCTTGAACTGTTGGATGAAAAGCGAAACGGTGCTGCGGGGCCTGTTATTGAGGAATGGTTGAAGGAGAATGGAGAGGTTGGTGGGACAATCGTTAGGTTGCGCTTGCCTGTTGGTTAGGCATGTTGCGTATGGTGGACGAAGGCAATAGCCTTCGCCGAACCTTCAGCCTTCGCCAGACAGTGCAAGTGTTAAAAAGGCCGCAAAACAGATTTTGCGTTTAGAATGGCGAAGGCTGTAGCCTTCGCCAGACAGTGCAAGTGTTAAAAAGGCCGCAAAACAGATTTTGCGTTTAGAATGGCGAAGGCTGTAGCCTTCGCCA
>CAZHZT010000171.1:0-9597 GCA_964537285.1 uncultured Saprospiraceae bacterium
GAATACAGCCTTGATTTTTTGCTACTTTTTTATCAAGAAAAAAGTAGGTAATACAATGGTTAACAGCATTTTGCAGATATTTTTACAAAACGTGATTCATCCCGAAAATTCGGGATGAATCATGTTTTCAACAATTTCCCTCCCTAAGTAGTTCACGGAATTAAACTACATAACCATATGATGCCCTTTTGCGCTGATTCTGCGTTGCTCAAAGCCTTGCTTAACAAGGGCTAAGCGCGGTTCTCGCGCCTTGATTCAGCGCAAAATAGCTATCATCTGTTTGGTAGCCCAATTCCGTGAACTACTTAACTTGGCCTGTATCTTGCAGCGTCCAAAATCTTTTGGCTATTTTCTTCTTCCATTAAACGCTGAAGGCTGGTATTTGGAAATCTTTCCATATAGCTTTTTATGATCATAAACCCAATAAAATTAGCAGTTTTGCCCGGAGCTTCGGGAGGCATCCCAGGGGAGGTCGGGCTGCCGGTAACATACTTTCGAATTTTAAACCAGTCAGTCTCGTAAAGAAGATCTTCAGTGATAAAATACTGCCAAATATTAAATTCATTCTCATAACACCATTTGGTTTGAGCTTCAGTATAACCTAGCTTAACACTATCCGGAGCAAACGGGAATAAAGCATCCATAATATACAGCTTTTTCCCGTTGTTGATCATAAAGTCAATTAACTGTTCCCCTGGAGGTCCGGGAGTTATATCCTCAACGATGCCCTCGAATACTCTAACAGGGAGCTGCTCTTTGGTGAGGGTTCGAACAAGATATTTCGGCAATTGTATAGGAGAATGGTAATATTGTTGATAACTTGGCCCCATGAACAAGTCAAGCCCTATAAGAATTGAGCTGTCCACAGGTGGAATGATAATGGCAGCGGAGTATTCAGTGATTACGGTGTACAGTTTAGGAATGCTTTTTTCAGGAAAATAGTATTTATAAAACTTAAAAGCTTGTTCCATTTCGCGCTCAAACTTTGTCATATCATCAAAAACGATCTGGCAGGTATCATAAAGCTGCCGCAGCGGTTTCCAGGTAAGAAGCCCCCTGAGTTGTTCGTTTAAAGAGGCTGTCGAATCGGTTGGAGGCTGAAAGTTCAATAGGTTATAAAAGTAAAAATCGACTATTTGGGGATAATTCTGCTGAAATTGAGCGAGCCCTTCTGCTATTTGTGTGGTATCGATAGTAAATAGTTCTTTTTCCAACCGATGTAAGTTAACTTCAACATTCAAATGGGAAACATCGGGAATATTCCTATCTTTGTTTGGAGAGCAGTTATAGTTAGCAACAATAAATAGAATTAAGAGCAGAGAACAAATCAAATTTTTTATCATTATAGATACTTTATTTATTGAAGTTATTTGAGTAGTTCACGGAATTAAACCACAGAACCATATTGCTTGATAGCTTAATTTCGCGAATCACTTAAAGACAAACCAAAAACTAACTACCTATGAAAAAAATTGTTTTAGGGTTACTTTTTTTAGCCGTTATGGGTTTTGTTGATCTCGAAGCACAAAGTTCGAAAAGCCGATTTGGATTTCAATTGAGCCCGACGTTTAGCTGGGCCAACAGCAATGACAACTCGATTGCAACAGATGGTACAAACCTGGGAATTAGAATCGGTTTGTTGTATCAATATGAGTTTGCCGAAAATTACGCTTTCATAAGTGGTATAGGTATTTCTTTAAATCAGGGAGGAACTCTAATGCATGAAGTTGGAGGTAACCTATGGGGAAATGCTGAATTAAGCGACGATCGTTATCGCGACCTTGCCAACGGAGTTCAACTTCAATACAACCTTCAATACCTCGAAGTTCCGTTGGCACTTCGCATGAGTACCGCCGAAAATAGAGACAATATGCGTTTTTATGTTGAGCCGGGAGTATCTTTGGGTATCATAACTCAAGCAAGAGGAGATATTGAAGGAGTTGACGAGCCAACAGAAAACGAAAATATCAATAAAGCCGTTAATAGCTTCAATATTTCTTATGGAGTAGGAGCAGGTGTGGAATTGATAACCAATTCTTCTGTTTCTTTACTTGGAGGCATATTCTACAATGGCTATTTCCTGGATTTTACTAAGGATAAAAATTCCTTCCAATTCATTAGAGATGAGTCAGGAGCCATAACCGAGATGGTTGAAGAAGACTCTAGAGGAACTATTGGATCTATTACTATCAGGTTAGCTGTACTTTTCTAGCATTTAATATATATACTTGCTGTGCCGCGAGCGGCACAGCAAGTATATTACCCTATCCATTTTAAAAGGCTTGGTAGCAACTCTTCAACATTATCCATATTTAACTGGCCTTGTTCTTCCTTTATAACAGGAGTTTTCACTCCCCTTTTTGAAATTTCCAGAATGCGTTTTCGTTCCAAATCTGAAAAGGAAGAAAAAGTCCTTCTAAGAATTGGAAGACAAGCCTGAAAGCTTTCCATCGATAAAGCATCGATCCATTCATTAATCAATGACCAAAGGGCAGGAGCGTAGACGAGCAATAAACCACTATCTCTCAAAAATCCTTCCAACCAAAAAGCGGCTTGCTCTGCATTTTCAGTTACATCCGAGACAGCATAGCTCAAATACTTCCCGGCTTTTTCCTCATCGATAATTTCCCTGTCAAATAGTAATCTTACAGATAAACCCCTTAAAAGAGGCGCGCATTGATAATTGTCTGAAATTCTGGTCAGGCATGTACCCAATTGATGGTAAAAGTCTTCGTTTTTTAATATTCCGGTATAGTGATTAATGGAAAGAATGTGTCTATAAAACTCTTCCGCTGTTTGGTCATCAATCTGAGTGCAAGCAAGAGGCAGGGATGTAAATACTCTGGGAAGGATGTGAAAAATGACTTTTTCAAGAGAAGATACATTTAATTGACGTGTACTTCCATAGCGTACTGCCTCAATCAACGGAGGCACACTTTTTAGCAGGATAAGAATATCCTCTGTAAGAGCAGATAACTCCTCCAGACGCGCTGTAAGCACCTGAAATGCTTCGGGCAGGTTGGCATTCAAAGCATCGTCAATTATTTCTGTCAGTTCAGCTAAAGATTCCGTTTGAATAGCGGCTTTAACGACGGTTCGGGTAGCTGCTTCCGGCAGTGTGTTGCCCAGGGCATTGGCTTCTATGATACGAAGTGAGAAAACCGGCTTCCATTTTAGCCACCAGATTTCACTAAAAGCCCCCAGTCTTCGACTGGAGCCTTTTTTCAGGGTAGCCCAGGGAACGTTGATAATGCTCATTCTTCGGAAAAAATGACTGCTCGCTAAATGGTTTTCCTTTCTTAGGTCGAGGGTTTTATCAGCAGTTTCTGCTGTTTGATAGAGCTTGCTTAGGCGAAAAGATTTTATTTGCTTTTCAATATCCTTTTGCAGCGGAAGCGCCGGAATGTTTTTGGGTACTTTGCCCGAAGCATCGCCAACGATTATTTTAGCGTCAACCTGTTGAAGTTTTTCCTCTCTCCCATGACAAAAAACGGAAAGGGTTGCTTGTCTTAATTCATTAAGTCCCGGAATTGCTTGCCCTCGAATAATAGCTAAGGTATTGGCGAGGTTAGCAGCTTCTATAGCATGAGAAGGAGAGATGTCTTCATTATTTTTTCTAAATACCTGAGCAGCTTTTACCATCCACCTTATAGCAATATCTTTCCTTTTTGAAAATAAGAGCTCATACCAGGCTGGTGACTGCACACCAGCGCCATAGCCACTTGATCGTGCCAGCAATTCGTAAGTCCAGGGAACCCAGGTGGAAGCAGTTTTCTTCTTTTTGAAACCTTTGAGCAGGGCATTGTCAGCTTTGGTGGTGTAATTACCATGATTTTGTAAAACAGGGGCATGCCAGGCTCCACAGACGATGGCAATGTTTTGGAAGCCTTCTTTAATCCATTTTCGAATCATTTTCCGCATGAAAGCCTCTCTTAAAAGTGTTTCTTTCGATTCCGATCCTTGACTTTCTTCTCTGAGGCCTTCCATTAGTTCAATAATTAATGGAAAAACGGCTTGTGTATTCTCTACTTTTTCGAAAGTGTATTCCCACCAGCGTTCCCTGTCTTCAAAACCAGCAATTTTAGCAAGATAGCCTAGCGGATCTTCTGCAATTTCAGAAGGCTCTTTCTTTGTTTGCTGAGGAATCAGGCTCAGTTGGTCATTGGAGTTTTCCTGATCCCGGAGCGAAAAGGTAATATAGGCGGGAAGGTCGATGAAGCCTATTTCTGCTTTATTTTTATGGGCATACTGAATAGCTTGCCACTCCGGGGAAAAAACAGCACATGGATAGAAGCTAGCCTTCCCTAAGTCGGAAGGATCGTACATAAGCAAGGAAACAGGAGGAACCAATTCCTTATTTTGGGTGTGAACAAGCGCCTTTTCGGCATCTTGTGGTGCTTCAATTAGAATGAGGTCAGGAGATTGTTCGCGTAAAGCTTTAATAAGACTCTTAGCAGATCCTGGCCCGTGATGTCTTATACCATAAACGTTCAAATTCATATCAGCTCCTTGCAAGCGCGATATAGATCGCCCCAGTCTCTTCTTTCCTTAACGATAATTTCCAGGTATTCATCCCAAACTTTGCGGTCATGCACGGGATCTTTGATAACGGCTCCGGTTAAGCCTGCAGCGAGGTCGGAAGCTTTGAGCAAGCCGTCGCCAAAATGTGCAGCCAGTGCTTGTCCACTATTAATTACAGATACTGCCTCGGCAGTGCTTAGCGTACTGGAAGGGGATTTTAGCTTTGTTTTTCCATCCGTGCTAGTACCTGAGCGAAGTTCCCGAAATATGGTAACCAAGCGTTTAATTTCTTCTAAAGGAGCTTCCTGAACAGGAAGCTGCAAACGCTCATTCAACGCATCGACCCGATCTTTGACAATTCTTACTTCTTCTTCCAAACCCTTTGGCAAAGGCATCACAACCGTATTAAAGCGTCGTCTTAATGCACTGGATAAATCATTCACCCCCTTATCTCGATCATTAGCAGTAGCAATTAGGTTGAATCCCTTTTGCGCTTGTACCTCCATACCTAGTTCAGGTACAGGCAAGCTTTTTTCTGACAGAATAGATATAAGAACATCCTGCACATCAGACGGCATTCGCGTTAATTCCTCAACCCGGGCAATTTTTCCTGTTTTCATGGCCTTCATGACCGGACTCTGAACCAATGCCTTCTCTGAAGGTCCTTCCGATAATAATCGGGCATAATTCCAGGAATAGCGAATGGCTTCTTCACTAATTCCTGCGGTTCCTTGAAGGAGAAGAGTAGAATTCCCCGAAATAGCCGCAGCAAGGTGTTCTGCAACCCATGTTTTCGCAGTACCCGGCACACCAAGAAGCAGCAGTGCCCTGTCAGTGACTAAAGTAGCTACTGCAATTTCGATAATGCGTCTGCTTCCAAAATATTTGGGTTTTATTTGGCGACCATCAGGTAGTTTTCCACCCAGAATAAAAGTCGTTACCGCCCAAGGAGAAAGATTCCAGTTTACGGGCTTGGGTTTATCATCGAAAGCAGCGAGAGCTTCCAGTTCATCTTTGCATGCATCTTCGGCATGGGGCCTAAGCAGCTGATCATTTTGATTCATACTCAATCCGTGCTAATCGTTTTGTGAAGATCTATTCGGAACCGCAATTTACTAAAAAAGCTTGTTCGTAAAACATCCCAGGGCCCTGAAAAAGTGAAAGGCCATTCGTTCTCCAGAATGGAGAATAACTCTAAATGGCAGGTATAGGATGCCCGATCAATTATCCTTTTGTACACCCAGCCCTGCCAGCTGCTATGCCCGTGCAGCCGGAGCCAATTCAGGAAATGGCCAAAGAATGCCGTGGAAAGTTCCTTATTCCAAAGGTGACCTTTGGCTAAAAGCAAACGGGCTATCGGCTCTTTGTCATCTTCAATAAATTTTATCTTCATCAGGGCATTAGGAGCTGTTTTCCAAAGCACTGAACGAGGCAATTGCTTGAGCAAGTCCGAATAAGATAAATGCTGCCAGCGCGCTTTTTGATAATTTTCTAACCAAAATTCGACTAGTACGATTTGCCAGGCAACATCTTTGTGTAAGCAAGAGGCATCGATCATAGCCTGGAGCAAAGTATCTCCGTGCTCGTGGCGAACAAAAAGGGGTAGAAAATCCTGAGCGCTCAGATTAAAAGTACTGTTCCACCAATTGGGCGGCATGCAGGAAGCAGCTTTAGCGAAACTGTTTACTTTCATAGATTTCACAGAAAGATTTCGACCGGGGTCTATGCCCTTTCCCGATAGTACCTCGCCTACATTCTCCGGAAGAGCTAGTTTTAGCTTTATTTTGCCGCCTGAAGTTTCCCGGACTTCTACCCATTCCTTAAAATTTTGCCTCATTTCATTTAACCACTCGCTATCAGGCAATTGAGCAAGCAAACCGGCCGCAATAAAGCGCACTTCTTTCGAAGCATCATTTAGGCATGAATTAATAAAAGATTCATCTTTTGAGCTCAAATTCTCTTTCAAGGCATTGAGAAAAAAACACTTTTCTGTTTTGGATTCCGTTTTCCAACAGTCTTTAAGCCAATCTAAGGCCTCTTCAGGGTGAACCTCCCTTTTTTGATTAAATATTTGATGCCTTTGTATAGAAAAAGCTTTTTCAAAATGTTTCTTTTCTAAAGTACTTGGGTCTTTTCCATAAACCAATTTCTCTAACCACTTGAGGCGTTCTCCTCCACAAAGCTGAAGCAACTTGTAAAGCTCGGGCTTGCCGGAAGTTTTTTCGATCAAGCCAACTAAAAACTGAGGAGGGACAAGCTGTTTTTTCTGGATTAAAAGCCCAAGGCATTCTTTTAAGGCTGCGGGATATTCTTCGTTCAATATTTGTTCAAGAAAAGGGGCTACAACATAGGCCGTTGCCTTGCTTTCAGCAGGTGCAGCGGGAGGAATTTCCCGGGTGAAGGATGTGAATTGACACCCTGCTTTTCTCAACTTATTCCAGGCTGCCACGGCGGTGAGTAGCTGCTCTCCCGCTTCACTTTTAGGGTTGATTATTTTTTTCTCAATTAAAAATTGTGCCGTTTCCTCATTTAGCTTCGCCCGATCAACACCAATTACGGCTACTCTAAGCAAATCTTTCCATACCATAAACTTCTCTTTACCCAAGGTTCTTTATCAATTGTTCCAAAATGTCAAGGTGATCACTAAAAGCTTTTTTTCCAGCTTCTGTAGCTTTATAGCTTGTCTGTGGTTTCCTCCCTACAAATTGCTTCTTAATTTCAATGTATTCATTTTTTTCCAGTACACTAAGATGGCCCGCCAGACGCCCGTCCGACAAGTCCAGCATCTCCTTAAGTGAATTAAAGTCTATCCATTCATTAACCATCAGTATGGACATGATACCAAGCCTTACTTTGCTATCAAAGATTTTACTGATTTTTGTTGTAATACTTTTTTTCACCCAATGTATTTGTTGATATACTCTTTGAGAAGGTTTTGAAGCTTGAAAAGTTTAACTTTTCACTTTCCACGTTCATAATTATAATACATCCAAATGCCATAAACAATATGTAAAACGCCAAAACCTAATGCCCATAATTCAAGTCCATATCCTGTAAAAAAAATGCCAATAAGGCCAAGAAACATTTCGAGCATACCAAGATAACGAATATCCGGCAATGTGTATTTACTTGCATGCAGCAACGCCATTCCATAAAAAACCAAGGTCGCAGGAGCAACAAGCTCAAAGGCAAAATGTGTAATGAGGCCAATACAAAAAAGGCCACCTACGATCAAGGGGATTGCTGCATTGACTATTAAGCGGTAAGTAGATCTATCCCAAAATTTAAGTCCTTTCTTTTTGGCTCTCCGTGTTGTAAAGAATATTCCTGAAGTAATGGCACCGGCTATTACAGTCAAAGCAACTACAATAAAAAATACAGGGTAAGACAGGCCCCAGTTTTCAGCCCCATCGTATGGATAATAATTGATGACTTGCCCGTCAAATGGGACTTTGTGCGTATAAAGATAAACCGATGCGGCTCCGCCTAAGGCGAATAAGCCTGCAAATACTCCTGAAAGGCCGCTAAGGGAAATGAAACGTGCAGAGCGTTCCATCAAACTACGAATCTCTTTTAGAGTATCTAGATGATCGTTTTTGGCTGACATTTTATGGAATTTAGAGTGCTTTGTTTTTCAAAGCTAGCTTATTTGGTAGGGAATTGCAAGCTCTTCGTCAATTTTACTTGGTCATTGTACAAAAATGCATTGATTTCGTATCAAAATTGACATTAGTGCATTACATGTATTATGTACATCAAAAATCATTGCAAAATGAAAAGAATAGTAAGATTTCTACCTTTTGTATTTTTAACCCTTGGAGCCACTGTATTACTGAAAGCTCAGGAAAGTATTCCTCAACAAATAAGAACGGATGTGGTCTATCTGGCATCTGACTATTTGGAAGGCCGGGCCACAGGAATGCAAGGCGAAGAACTTGCCGCAGCTTACATAGCTGATCGTTTTCAAAAAATAGGTTTGCTGCCCAAGGGAGGTAATGGCTCCTATTTCCAGAATTTCACCTTCACGGAAACGAGCAATCCACATTCAGCTGGTGGAGGTAAGAAAATTCCTGGTAAAAATGTAATTGCCTACATCAACAACAAAGCCAAATCAACAGTGGTGATTGGTGCTCACTATGATCACTTAGGCTATGGAGAATTTGGCTCTCGCCACACCGGCGATCCTGCTGTGCATAACGGAGCCGATGATAATGCAAGCGGCGTAGCCTCTCTATTGTATTTGGCAGAGAAATTATCTAAAGAGAAAAAACAAAAAAATAACTACCTCTTCATAGCTTTCTCAGGTGAAGAAATGGGCTTGCATGGTTCTAAGCATTTCGTAGAAAACCCAACGATTGATCTGAGTAGCGTAAACTATATGCTGAACATGGATATGGTAGGCCGGCTGAACGAAGAAAAAACGCTGGTAGTTAATGCCGCAGGAACATCTCCTGTCTGGAAAGAAACCTTGAATAAAGTAAAGGTAGGCGGTATCCAAATCAAAACATCCGATTCTGGTATCGGCCCTTCTGACCATACTTCTTTTTACTTAAAAGACATTCCTTGTCTACACTTTTTCACAGGGCAGCATCAAGATTATCACAAACCTGTTGATGACAGCCACCTGATCAATTGGCAAGGCCTCTTTGATGTTTCGGAGTTTATCTTCCAACTAACCCGGGAGCTCAATGACGACGGGAAGATTGAATTCACTAAAACCAAAGACGAAAGTGAAGGAGAGCGTACTCCTCGCTTTAAAGTAACGCTTGGTGTACTTCCAGATTATACTTATCAGGATGGTGGCCTTCGAATTGACGGCGTACTGGATGGTCGTACTGCGGCGAATGCAGGTTTAGAAGATGGCGATATTGTGATAAAAATCGGAGAGTACGATGTTTCAGACATTTACTCCTACATGGAAGCCCTTTCAAAGTTTGAGGCAGGAAATGAAACGACTATTGTAGTGAAGAGAGGGGAAGAGACCTTGGAGAAAAAGGTGAAGTTTTAATATTCTATTAAAAAGATTTTAGTTCTTTGACATAAATTGTGGAAAATGGAACTTCAAAATGATAAGCC
>CAZHZT010000172.1:0-9487 GCA_964537285.1 uncultured Saprospiraceae bacterium
AAAAATTGAATACAGCCTTGATTTTTTGCTACTTTTTTATCAAGAAAAAAGTAGGTAAAAGATTGATTAACAGTAGTGTGTGGTTTTTTTTATGAAAAATGAGTCATTCCGAATTTTCGGAATGACTCATTTTTATTAGGCTTGTCCTGTAGATGCTAATTTCTTTCTGTTAGTATCTACAGAATAAATCTAATTATTAGATTTCACCAGTTTCAGCTGATATCTGCCTTCAGGCGTATTTAATACTATGAAATAAATACCTGGTGTAAGGCCGGAGCCATCGAGCTCAGCACGATAGATGCCAGCGTCCTGATTTTCGGCGCTATAAATAGTATGCATCAATTTACCGCGGCCATCAAAAACCTGAAGGGATACAAGCCCAGGTTGATTGAGCATGTATTCCAGTGTGACCAGATTTTGGAATGGGTTCGGGAATACTTTTATGCCCGAAGCTTCGGCCGTTGTTTTTTCCACTTCTTCCTTTCTTGTTTTTCTATACATGCCCGGAATATACATTTCGCCATTTCCTCGATAAACAACGTCGCCTCCAATAAGTGATATTGGACAAGGTACAATCGAAGCTGTGAAATTGGAACCCGGCTCGGCAACAAAGCCCGCAGTTAAGGTGATGCAAGTATCTGCTTCTATGGTTACGGATGTACCCGCGAGTACCTGACCGGCAGTTGTTACCTTAGAGCAAGTTTTGTACGAACATTCAGGAATGATACCTGTAGCTGGAGGTACACCTATTGCGAATGGTGGGTTGTTATTGAAAACCCAGTTACTCTCATTTCCCATCAAGGCAAAATTAAGGAGTTCTCCGTCGTTATCAAGAGCTATATCATTGAGCATCGTTACAGTTGCATTATCGCCTCCAGGTACACCCTGGTTAAAGTTGTGGTAACCAAGTAGTCCCATTTCATCACCCGTTAATTCGACATCTTTTAGTGCATTGATCTCACTTGCACTCTTGGCATAATCCCAAAAGCGTAATTCATCCATGCTGCCTTTGTAATTTTGGTAATCAAAACAAGCGGCATTAGTTCCTAACTCAACAGGAGCATCATTGGTTAGATCAAATACAGAACCGGTAGTGACAAGGTCTTCCAAAACACCATCTACATAGACTAAAATAGAATCAGCTTTTCGAACGGCAGCTACATGATGCCAGAAATTGTCATTAATGGTAGTCGTAGATTCTACCATTTCATTTTGACCGGGAATTCCAATCTCCCAAACAGCCCGGCCGTCATTTATCAAGAGGTTCCAATAACGAACCTGAAGTGTACATTCCGGATCCTTAACAATAATGGCTGAAATCTCATTGGAAACATTTGTTCTTAACCAGCATTCCATGGTAAAGTCGCTGGTACCGAAATTCAGTTCTTCCACATCACCGAAGTCCACAAAATCATCATCGCCATCAAAGCTGAGCGCGTTGTTGATAATACAACCGCCATCCGCATCACATACATCACCAATACCGTCACCGTCAGCATCTTCTTGGAGTGGGTTCGGAATGGTTGGGCAGTTGTCATCGGCATCAACGATGCCATCGTTATCGGAGTCAAGGTCACCAGTAGTATCACAATTAGGTAGATCTAATTCATTCTCTATCCAGTTACTGGTACTGCCATTGAGTGTAAAGTTGCTCAGTGTGCCATTATTGCTACCAGCGCCATCCAATAATGTTGTAATACCAGTATTATCACCTCCTGCTACCCCTTGATTGAAATTATAATACGCCACTAGATTGGGTTCAGTACCATCCAGTTGGCTATCTTTGGTATCATTAATATCTGTTTCACTTCTTTCAATATCCCAGAAACGCAGTTCATCAATAGTTCCTTGGAAATTAATTCGACTTCCCTCATTAACACAAATATCTGTTCCCAATTTTAAGGATGCTCCGTTATCCAAGTCATAAGATATGCTCCCACCACCACCAGCGGCTATGTCACCATTTAAGTAAAATAAATAAGTGAAGTTACTGCCACTCATACTTCTGGTTACAGCAATATGGTTCCAACCTGGGTTAAGGGATCCGGGGGTAAGCGTCTGTGGTGAACCATTATCGCGATATAGCCTGAATCTTGGTGCGTTATCCACGAGGAAAAATTCCCAACCTTTTTGAATATCGCCACATGCTTCTGTTTTACTGATGATAGGTGCTTCCGTGCTGGAATTAAGGTCCGTGTTGATCCAAAATTCGATCGCAAAGTTCTCGGTGCCAAAATCTACTATATCCACATCGCCAAAGTCCACTTCATCGTCATTGCCATCAAAATTGAGGGCGTTGTTTAGACAATCGTTGGTATCATCGCACACATCTCCAATGTCATCATTATCGCCATCTTCCTGACCTGGGTTCGGGGTATCTGGGCAGTTGTCATCGGCATCAGCAACACCGTCTTCGTCCGTATCCGGCTCACAATTATCAAAATTCAGCTCACTATCTACCCAGTTACTAGTACTGCCATTGAGGGCAAAGTTATTTAACGTGCCATCATTATTACCCACACCATCTAACAAGGTGCTTAAACCAGTATTGTCACCACCAGCTAAGCCTTGATTGAAATCATAATAGGCTATCAGATCATCCTCTGTACCTGTTAATTCTGCATCTTTTGTACTATTTATATCACTTTCGCTTCTTGTGACACTCCAAAGACGTACTTCGTCCAATTTACCTATTAGGTATGGATCTGGAAAAGCAGATCGACCCAACCAGAAGTTGGTTAAATTATTGAGATCCATTGGAGAAAGCGTCATGGAAGGATTTTCAGCTTTCATTTCACCATCAATATACAGCGTACCCGTATTCGTTGTACTGTTATAGGAAACGGCAAAGTGATACCACTGTCCCACAGTCAAAGGATCCGGAGAAGTGATGGTTTGTTCACCTGGAATAAAGTTCTCCGTTATTGCAAAGCGAGGCGTGCCGGTGACAAATGTTCTAGGAGTCAGGAACATGTAGGTTGTTGTTGTTCCATCATTAAAATCAAAAATTCGCTGAAAGATTTGATCATCTTCGTAATAGTACCAAGCTTCGAAGGTGAAATCACTTAGTGTAGATGCGATATCAGGTAATTCAACATAATCATCCGTGCCATCAAAATCGAGGGCGTTATTATAGCAATTCACTACATCGCCGTCATCACAAACGTCTCCAATACCATCATTATCCATATCGGATTGCGTTGGGTTGGCTATTAACGGGCAATTATCATTGGCATCAATAATGCCATCATCGTCATCATCGTCATCCACACAGTCTGCAATTCCATCATTATCCGTATCTGTAAAGCCTTCATCGATCATCCCATCGCAATCATTGTCTTTACCATCGCAAAGCTCAGTGGCTCCAGGAAATACAGTGTCGTCTCCATCATCGCAATCGGTGCCGGGGTTTACAGGGCAGTCGGCGCTATTAAAACCATCATTATCTACATCACTACAGACAGATACACCTTCCATAGTTGTGCCTGAGGCAATACCGAAGATGGCATTTTCAAAGAAGTTGAAACCTCCTTCAGCCCTTGAACAAACACCGCCATTACAGGTTGCTGCATCATCAGCTGATTCCGTCCAGGTGAAAGTGGCTGGATCGAAGTAGGAGATATGACAGTTATTTGGATCAAAGCTACCGCCTTCATCAGAGGGAGAATTCCATTGTAGGGTAACGGTTGCATTTGGAACGCCTGCACTAAGGGTATCAATGGTCCATTGCCCTCTACTCTATCTGATCCGTTAGTGGGGACGTCAAAGGTATTGCTAACACGAACACCAAATTTTAATTGCGCACCAAACTGTTGAATCGTAGCTGGGCAATAGATGCCATCAGCTGGGCCAACCGGGAAGAGTCTGGGAACATTAAAGGTTTGAACCAATTGGCCATCGCCGGAGGTCAATACAAAGCTATTGGCGCCACCTCCATTAACAGCATTAACTTCGAAGTCACTATCTTTTAATATTAAATTACCGTCGGTAAGGGTCAAAGTATTTACACCAGTACTGTTTGGCCCCTGGCTGCCCTCTATGACTACATCATCAGGATTATTAATGGTAACAGATCCCATCAGTCCGTCACCGAAAATGCTTTGCGGTGCATTACCTGCGAAATTCAGGGCCGCATTTCCAAATGTGGTTACTTTACCGTTGTTTGTAAAAAATTGGTTCGTGATCGTGTTGATGCCGCTAAGGATTATTTCTGCCCCATTTTTTATATTGAAGGTGCCCGCATGGGTTCCTGCCGGAGTTATTCGCAGTAACCCTGTGCTGCCTTCGCCAACGATTAATGCGCCATCGTTTTGGAAAGAACCTCCAGAAATCCTGAGCTCTGTTCCGTCATTTATTAGTATTATCCCCCCCTGCTTCATTAACTACATCACCCAAAAGAGTTGCCTGGCTGGTCCCTTTTTTGGTAATTAAGCCTCCATTTTTGTTGATAACATTTATCGAACTCGAAAAATTCGTTGAAAAAATATCATAGTTACCGTAATTAATAAGGGTATCACCTGTGTTTGAATTAAACGATCCGACCAACCAGTTTAATGTTCCATTATTGATTAAATTACAATTCACAACGTGGGTGATAACAGCTGGAGAAATAAAGGTCAGGTTCATGGTACCATTATTGGTGAAGCTGTCAAATTCCCCGATCGTATTGCTATTTTGGCTTTGGAATACTTGTCCGGGTGTAACGGTGAAAGAGCTGTTTGCCCCTGCATTAATGGTAGCACCCGATTGGTGAATAATCGTATCTACCGTCGATTCAAAACCGCTTACTGAAGTGAGGGTAAGGTTTCCTGCAAAATTCAAAAAGCCAGCGCCGGAAATATCCCCACCTTCATAAGAATGTGAACCATTTGAAAGTGCCAGGGTTCCGGCAATGTCAATATCACCGCCCTGGTTGTCGAGGCTTCCATTGCAGGAAAAGGTTTTTCCTTCTTCGATGCTTATCATACCTCCGGTTTTATTGGTCAATACTCCCGGGAAGAATTGGTTGCCTGTTCCAATCAAATTAATATTACCTCCACTTTCGTTAACAATATCCACCCCGTCAAACTGAGCATTTGACACGGTAATACTGAAAGCGCTAAAATTATTATTGGTTATTGTAATGCTGCCGCAATTAAGTCCTCCACCCGTCCAGTTGATGGCTCCATTATTGGAGATATCACTATTGATTACGTGCGTACGAAACCCAGGGGATGGCTGGGTCATGTTTATCGTACCATTGTTGGTGATTCCCCCTGTGCCCAAAAAACCACCATTATCAATAAAATCCATCGTTGCACCGGATTCGATGGTCAGGTCTACAGCGTTTACACCTACTGAAGTTGAAACGGTATGCCCTGATTTGATAATCACATTATCGCTTGAGGTAGGAACAACACCTCCGACCCAGGTGCTTCCAGATTGCCAGCTTCCGGATTGTGCCGATTCAATGAGGGCCGTTTCTTTGATATCTAGGTGTCTGTAGATTCAAGTTTAAGAGTGTGCATACAATGGTCAGTGCTCCAAGAACCAAAGTAAGTATCTTTTTCTGCCATCGCCCCTAGGTGAGCAGTCGTAAGGCAGATTGACAAAAAAGTCAGGTAGATCGTCAAAATGTGTAGAGTAACTTTTCGGTTCATAATGAGTTGGATTAGGTTTCTAAAATAGAAATGTCTGTCCCATCTGTCCAATGTAGACAATGGCTTAATCTATTGAAAAAATAAATAAAGGCTTATTTTTAGCGAAATGGATATCACAAAGATAGGCAAACTGAGGTAACAATTTTCGTCAATTTGGGATTGGCAACAGGAAGTTAGTTAAAAATGTTTGCGGCTGCACACTCTGGGGCTTCTATTAAAGTACACAATAGCATAGAAAAATAGTTCTTTGACAAATTGTGTGGAACTTCAAAATGATAACCCTTGAATGCCCTTGTGGCTGAAAGGGTTATCATTTTGAAGTTCCATTTTTTCACAATTTATATTAAAGAATGAAAAAATCTAAAAGTATCGGTATAACGAAAAGAATAACAAATATTCTAAACATTAGTTTGCGCACTTTAGCCATTCACGGAATCGGGCTTTCATCTGCTCCATCTGCCTGATGTGTTTGATCACAGATTACGCTGAGGACGCAGATGGGGTGGAGCTACGCTCCAGTGTGATAAGCATTCACCGGCCGGAGGCCGATTCTTTTGTTAGCATGGACTCTTCTGCGTCCTCGGTGTAATCTGTGATATTATCACCTAAAGTACAGCAATTCTCCTTTGGAAGGGAGGCCGAAAGGGCTATTTTGCGAAGCAAAATAGCCCTTTCGGCCTCCCTTCCAAAGGAATTTCGCGCCGTAGGCGCGTTTATTTTTCAAAGCGAGAATCGCTGCCTATAGTACTCTTTAATTTAAATCAATTTAATATTCGCTTTAATCTAAGTTAAACGACTAGTATTATTTTGAGCTTGTCAATTGCCTGTGTGTGATTAAGAAACCGGAAATAGAGAAACCTTCATGGTTCATAATTTCCATTAAAATATGAAGTTATGTTTAAAAAATTATTCCTTTTAGTGTTCTTTCTGCCTGTCATCCTTCATGCTCAGACCACTTTACCCGATAACATGTACGCCGATACCATACACGCTCCCTTTTTCTATGGAGTTACCTCTGGTGATCCCACTCCAAATAGAGTAATTATCTGGACGCATATCACTCCCACAGACCCGGGAGCAATGAGCGAGGAGGTCAATTGGGAAATGGCGGAGGATGAAGCTTTTAACAGTATGGTTACAAGCGGAACCTTTACCACTAATGCCGATCGCGACTGGACGGTTAAGGTGGATGTGGATGGCCTCGCTGCCAATACTACTTATTTTTATCGCTTTTCTAATAGTGATAGCGAGTTTTCTGCCATTGGCCGTACCCGGACGGCTCCGGAAGGAGCAATTGATGAGTTCAACATAGCAATAGCGTCTTGTAGCAGCATTTACAGCGGTTATTTCAATGCTTATAAACGTATTTCCGAGCGCTCTGAACTCAATTTGGTTATTCATCTCGGAGATTATCTTTATGACTTTGTAGATGAAGATGAGCAGGTTCGTGTGCCTGATCCTTACCCCACCGTTCCTCAAAACCTGGACGAATGGAGGGACCGGCATCAATATTATGCCCTTGATCCTGACTTCAGAGCTGCAAAGCAGCAACATCCTTGGGTAATTTTATGGGATAATCACGATTTAAAACGTAGTAATCCAGAGGCCGGAGCTCAGGCATTTTGGGAATGGACCCCTACTCGCCGTCCGGACTCTATGGATTTAACCCGAATTTACCGCACCTACTCCTTTGGTGATTTATTGGATATCTTCATGATGGACTTCTTGTTGCATCGTGATAAAGATACACTGTTTAATGGCGCTTACAGTGCATTAGGAGCGGAGCAATACCAATGGTTAATCGATCAATTGTTGCAGTCGGAGGCACAATGGAAAGTTATCGGAAATCAAAAAATGTTTGGTCTGTGGTCTGCGCTTAACGTGCCTCAAGGTATTTTTCCTACAGATGGGCCGGTTTACGATTCAACTGCCTGGGATGGATATGGGACGGAGCGCATGCTCCTAATGGAGTTTTTGGATGATAATAACATCGAGAACACGATTGTTCTTAGTGGGGATGCCCATATCTCCATTGCTTCAGACCTGGCTCTGGATCCTTTAGATCCGGCAAATTATAATCCTGAAACGGGGGAAGGTTCCATCGCTGTTGAGTTCTTACCAACAAGCATTAGCCGGGGCAATCTGGATGAATTAGGCTTTGGAGATCTTGAAGGACTGGCAGAGCTTATCAGTCAACAAGGGAATCCACATCAACGATATATTGATGTGATTGATCACGGGTACGGGAAATTATCTATTACGCCAGATAGCGCATCTGCCCAATTCTGGTACTCAGAAATCCTTGAAATGACAGATATGGAAGATGCAGGTGAGCGTTTGGTGGTTTTGGACGGAGATAATCATTGGAGAAGGCCTGAGACCGTCTCGGCTATAAATACGATAACTACAAAAAATAATATTAGTGTAGAGGTATTTCCAAATCCTGCATCCAAAGAAATAAATGTAAGCATCCGTTCAAAAATGTCAGATGAAGTAAGCTTAAATTTACTGGATGCTCAGGGCAAGCAGCTAGAACTTTGGGAAGAAAATATAAACCTTGGAACCAATGAGCGTACTTCTATTAAGAAAAGTATCAGTCATCTACCAGCGGGAGTTTACTTATTATTCTTTGAAGGAAGCTACGGCAAAGTGATAAAAAAAATATACATTCAATAAATTGCAAGTTAATTGATGGGGTTGTCTAAAAAAATATTCTGCCTAGTTCTTGAAGCACTAGGGCAGCAAAATTTTTTTAGTTCTGTGACAACCACAATAAAAAAGCATCGGCTTCCCGCAGGGCCGATGCTTCAAAAATAAATCTATTGTTTATTGGGGAAAAATGATGTTTGCAGCCAAATAACAGCCATTCCCTGGATATGCCGCAAAGAAGCGTGGAGTTGAAGTAAATTGTTGATTTTCAAGTACTTAAAGAGTGTGTTAGGCTTGTTTGTGGCTACGTATTTGAAATTTTTTACTTTAAAATTAATTAGAAGCTGCCTTTGCGATAACTATTTTCATATTATACTCATCATAATTCATTTTCGTATCCATTTTAGGATGTGGATACACATAAAGCAGCTTAAAACGATACCCCATTGCACTTCTTTCATTGCCGCATTCACCAGATTCATCATAACACAGTCCTTGACTCATCATTTCAACAGTTTGAGATTCGCCTTCTTTTTCAACTAATAGTTTGGCTTTCGCTTCTCCGGCCCGGATGCAATTGGTTCCGGTTGGGCAACGATTATCCTGAACCTTGGAAAAGGTAATTTTGAGTTTTTCTGAAGGGATTTCAATGGTTTTCTGATGCTTGACGGTAAGGGTGTCTCCCAATTTTAAGCCATTAACGGTTTTGTTGCAGCCAATGCTGAGTAGTAAGGAAAGGGAAAGGAATAGTAATTTTTGCATGGTGAAGTTTATGAATTGAAGTTGTTAAAGGTTTGTGCTCAAGTTCTTAATTGTAAAATTAATGTAACTATTCAGCAAAGCTGAAAAAATTATAAAAATTAAGAAAAAAAGTTCATTGGTTCTAGATGATTTCATTTGGTCGAAATTAATTTGGGAAGTCCTTAAAACAGGCCGTTAGGCCTGCCTGATCGTAGCCCTGGGTTCTCCCAGGGTTATAAGGTATAGAGACCAACTTCCGCGTAGCGGAAGCACATCATAGGCTATTGCTCCAGTATTGTGGGCTTCCGCTAATGTCGTCAACTTATGCTTTTTCTTTGCCTGGCGCTTTAGCGCCAGGTGTAGTGTTAATATTTATCGGGGCTTTAGCCCATTAATAACGAAGGGGCTAAAGCCCAATCTGACAACTATTCCCCCGGCACTGAAGTGCCGGGCTATAA
>CAZHZT010000173.1:0-9278 GCA_964537285.1 uncultured Saprospiraceae bacterium
TGGCTTATTGCTAAATGCCACTACGTTTTGAGGGGATACTAAGGCCGGTCCTAAAGCATTCATTTACAGGTGCCTATTTTTAATCACCGTGACAACACGAAGTTCTTTAAAATTAAGGGATGACTCATGTTTCACTCTTATATGCAACAATTCTCGCTTTGGAAATCCAAAGCCAAACTTAGGCCGCTTCGCGGCGATATTTTCTTTTGAGGGGGTCGAAAGGGCAATTTTGATTAGCAAAATTGCCCTTTCGACCCCCTCAGTAAAGAAATTTCGCGCCGTAGGCGCGTTATTATATTTTTTTCCATTCTATCAATAAGTACTTCGTTGTGTTTGGAGTAGCCTTAAAGTGTTCACTGATTCGGTGAGCTACTATCCAGCAAATATTACCCTGGCTGAGGAGTAACCACGTATTTTCTTTTTGAAAAATAGAAAATTTATTATTGATAAAAAAGTCCTTCACTTTTTGTTCTTTTCCAGCCATCCCCAGGGGAGCAAAACGATCCCCGGGTTTCCATTTTCTAAGTTTTAGAGGGAAGTGGAGTTTTTCATAATCTAAAAGGGCTTTATTAGAATCTGTGGGAATTTTTACTTCTCCTTCGAGTAATTCAAATGTGATCTGCTCATTAGCAAGGATTACTTCATTTGTCCGATTCTCTTCAATAAGAATGCTTTCCTCTATTTCATTATTTACTTTTGGCATTATAATCCATTGGTCTCTATCTACTAGCAGACGGTGGGTTGGGGAAAAAAGCTGTGCTCCTGATGACATAGTATTTTCACTTAGATGTTGGATTTGATAGGAGTTGAATCCAAATGCTTGCAGATAATTGTGCAGGAAAAATAAATGGCCTGGCTGTTTTAGTAAAGATTTGTAGTCAATCTTCGTCTGATCCCTAGCCGATTCTATAAATTTAGCATGTAGGCGCTCGCTCTCTGCCAACAGAAGCTCCATTGAAGCGTTTAAAAAAGATAATGTCTTTTGGGTAGAATGAATAAAATCAGGATTGAGCATTTCAAACAAAGGAATGATTTGATGCCGGATAAAATTCCGGCTGTATTTATCTGATTGATTAGAAATATCTTCTCTGTAATTTAGCTTATTTTTCGAAACATAACGCTCAATAAGGGTTCTGCTTACCCCCATCATGGGGCGAATAACAAATCCTTGTTGAACAGGAATTCCCGTAAGTCCTCTTAATCCCGTACCTCTCGATAAATTAAATAGAAGCGTTTCAACCGAATCGTTTAAATGGTGGGCCGTTGCAATATAATCATAGCCATTGTTTTTCCGCACTTTTTCAAGCCAATTATACCTTAGATCACGGGCAGTCTCCTGAACGGACTTTTTTATTTTCTGAGCTTCCATGGTCGTTTCAAATCGAATGCTGTAAAAAGGGGCATTATATTTTTCAGCAAGCGCCTGAACGAAATCCTGGTCTCCATCTGAATCTTCTCCGCGTAGTTGAAAATTGCAATGAGCGATAGCAAAAGTATAGCCTGCTTTGAAGAATAGCTCAGCCATCGTAATGGAATCTATCCCTCCACTCACAGCAAGCAGTGTTCTTGATTGGCTCAAATTCCAATCATATTGTCCGATGTATTTTTTAAAGAGCTCATTCATAATTAGCCTTTATTACTCTGATAAGTAACAGCAATTCTCGTTTTGGAAATCCAAAACCAACTTTAGGCCGCTTCGCGGCGATATTTTCTTTCGGCCTCCCTCAAAAAGGAATTTGGCTGTTACAGGGCAAAAAAGTGTTTTTAGTTTTCACTCTGCGGCTTGTCCTTGTCTTAATAGCTCAGGCTACCAGTTTGTGGCATTCCTTAATTGGAAGCAAAATCCTTCCTTTTTTGCACATAAAACTTTTTCAGAATAAAGCCTATTGCTAAACTTAAACTATTTTTGCAACTAATTCGAAAATTATTTCAGAATAAATTCTTATTAATATCATCATAATTCTTGTTAAAAATGACAAAAACTTTTCTTTCTTTAATTCTAGGATTGAGCTTATTGGCCTTCGCGTGTAAGCAACCTTCATCTTCCGGACAAAATGATCCGGCCCCGGCAACTTCAGAAGCTTCAAATCAAATTGCAACAGATCAGCAAAAAACAGAACAGGGAATTGCTTTCACAAAGGCAGATGCTCCGATCAGTCAAGGCTATATAGATTTATTCGTAAACGGTGTTTGGCATTATGGCGGTATACTTGATATGAAAGCGGAAGTGAATATGCAAAAAGGGGAAGGCCGTTGGTTGAAGTTTAATGCTGATAAGACTTTTAGCTTCGGGCAATGGGGGGATGAAAAAAGAACAGGAAGATGGCATTTTGTAGAAGATGATGCTATCATGGAAATGATCTATGACGATGATAAATCCAGATTGCTGGGTTATGAATGTCAGTTTGGAGGGGAAGATGCAGTCGTAATGGTAGGAAAGGGAAAGTACAGAACCAATTCTACTCAATTTAAGCTGGAAAAGTTCGAAGGTTATCCTCAGAAATAGTTCCTTTAGACAGCTGTTTGGTTAGCTGTGGAGAGGCAGTTTGCTACTTCTCCACAACCAACCAATCCAGTTATCTAATTCCTCTTGAATTTAGCCACTTCCGATATTTTCGGGCATTTTCATTATGGCCGTTTAGGGTTTTAGCAAATGCATGCAAGCCTGAATTATCCGGTTTAGCACACATATATAGATAATTGTGTTTTTCTGCATTAAGAACGGCATTAATACTCACAATCGAAGCCATTGAAATGGGGCCTGGCGGAAGGCCGGCATATAAATAGGTGTTGTAGGGAGAATCAAATTGAATATGTTTATTCGTTACTCTTCGGGTGTCAAAGTCTCTGGTGGCAAAGACCGCCGTGGGATCCGCTTGTAAACGGATTCCTTTTTTTAGACGGTTTAGGTATAAGCCTGCAACCCTGGGCCGTTCAGATTTGGCAAGGGTTTCTTTTTCTACAATAGAAGCCAGGGTATAAATTTCTCCGGGCGACATTCCAAGAGCTTCCGCTTTTTCCAACCGATTGTTCTGACTCCAAAAGCGATCGTGTTCTTTTAACATGCGTTTGAAAAAACCTTTTGGACTTGTGTTCCAGTAAAAATCATATGTATTGGGAATGAAAACAGTCATTACATCATCTAAGGTGTAATTATGTTCTTTTAGGAATGCTTCATCTGTGAGAACCTTTAGCATCTCAAGAGAATCAGATTCTAAATATTGAGCTGCTTTTCCGGCAACGTCCGAAATTAAGCGTTCGTTGTGAATGATAAGTTTTACCGTTGCCTGGGGACCGCTTCTTAAATGATTAATGAGTTCCTGATTGCTCCATCCTTCTTCGATTTTATACCTCCCTGTTCGCACTGGCTTTTGGTCAAATTTTTTCAAGGCAGCCAAGCTGCGAAAACTCTCTTCGTCTTTGATCATTCCTTCTTCTTTCAAAATCGCCACTAAATCATCGAAGGTACTGCCAGTCGGAATTTTTACAAACTGGTTATCCAATTTAGTCGGGACGTTTTTACCATAAATAAAATGGTATGCTTTGTAAATGGATAGTGCAGCTATTCCTAAGGTTAAAACAATGATTATTCGCGTAATTCTTTTTCGAAGCATGTATATACGAGTTTTTTTCAATAAGATTCCTTCTCATTTGGAAAGTCTCCATTTTTCACATCATTTATATAATGCTGTGCGGCATTTTTTATTTCATCAAACAGGTTTAGATATCTTCTGAGGAAACGCGGCTTGAAGTCTTTCGTAATCCCGAGTAAGTCATGCGTAACCAAAACCTGACCGTCTGTATCAGGGCCGGCACCAATGCCAATCGTAGGGATTTCCAGCGATTGAGATACTTCTGCTGCGAGTTTAGCCGGTATTTTTTCGAGTACCACACTAAAACAGCCCATTTCCTGGAGAAAAAGCGCATCACTGCGTAATTTTTGAGCTTCCTCTTCCTCTTTGGCTCTAACGGAATAGGTGCCAAATTTATAGATCGATTGTGGGGTCAATCCAAGGTGCCCCATAACAGGAACTCCGGCCGATAAAATTCGTTTAATGCTTTCTTCTATTTCCTGGCCACCTTCTAATTTTACACCATGTGCCCCGGACTCTTTCATGATCCGAATCGTTGACTCTAAGGCAATTTTAGAGTTGCCCTGGTAGGAACCAAAAGGAAGATCTACAATTATTAATGAGCGCGTCACAGCTCTTACCACCGATGAAGCATGATATATCATTTGATCCAAAGTGATGGGTAAGGTGGTTTCATGCCCGGCCATAACATTAGAGGCCGAATCACCTACTAACAGGATATCAATTCCTGAGGCATCTAATATTTTAGCCATTGAATAATCGTAGGCTGTTAGCATGCTGATTTTTTCACCGTTCGCTTTCATAGCGCGAACAACGTGCGTGGTTATTCGTTTAAGCTCTTTATTTACAGACATTTGGTTGATAATTTTAATTCTTTGACAAATTGTGTGGAACTTCAAAATGACAACCCTTTCAGCCACAAGGGCATTCAAGGCTTATCATTTTGAAGTTCCACACAATTTGTCAAAGGACGATAATTAATAATAGATGCTGCAAATCAACATCTTAGGATCGGCCTTATTCAATTTAGGCTGCCAGCCTTTCAAAAAGCGTTAAAAATTGAGGCTCTAGATGATTCCATTTGGTCGAAATAAATTTGGGAAGTCTTTAAAGCAGGCCTAACGGCCTGCTTTTGGTTCTTAAAACGTTTACCAAATGAAATCATCTAGAACCAAAATTGAATACAGCCTTGATTTTTTGCTACTTTTTCATCAAGAAAAAAGTAGATAAATCACTGATTAACCAATCCTTATATAGGTTTTCTCAAAACATGAGTTATCCCGAAAATTCAGGATGACTCATGGTTCACCCTTAATCTTTTACCATAATTTACACATATTGACGACAAATGTCCTAAAGTTTATCTTAATCTTTATCAATTTATCCTATTTTTGCGCTGCTATTGAAAAAAATAGTCACTTATATTTTATATCTAACTCAAGTTGCTATATAAAAAAGATATTTGAGAGGTACTTCAGCAATTATATCCCAAATTTTTCAGGGATTTACTTAAGAAAAGGCCTTGTTTCTCTTTAGGCAAAACGCAGCTTGGACTATCAAACAAGAATATGAAACTTACGTACCTTTTTGTACTACTCGCAAGTTTAACTTTTTTTGTTACTTCCTGTGACAATGACCTCGAGCTATTTGATGAATGGAAAGATATTCCTGTTGTTTATGCTTTGCTTTCAAAAAGTGATACAGCGCATTACGTTAGGGTGGAAAAGGCTTTTTTAGATCAGAATGTGGATGCTGCTACCATTGCACAGATTCCCGATTCCCTATATTATGGCGAGGATGAAATTGATGTTCGGGTGAAAAACCTGGATTCTGATGTAGAGTATACGCTCTCCAGAGTTGACGGTGCGCTTGAGGGATATCCGCGCTCACCAGATGGACCATTTGCAACATCGCCAAATTATTTGTATAAATTTACACTTCCTCCTGGTGAAACTTTAATTGGAAGTGTCAACTATCAAATCATCCTGGATCGTGGAGAAGGAACAGAATTGATAACTGGACAGGACCGCTTGGTCAACGATATTTTAATTGAAGAGCCTGATGATGTTTGGGCTTTACGCTATGGAAGAACAGCGGAAATCGAGTGGCAATCCGATTCTGATGCAGCTATTTTTGATGTTTCCATAATTTTTAATTTTCGTGAAATGGACGGGCAGGGGAATTTTGAAGACAAGTCCATACGTTGGTTTGTTACTAGTAACCTTTTGCGCGAAGAAGATCGCAATGCTTTTGATATCACTGCGGAATTTATTGGAGAGAGCTTTTTTGCTTCTGTAGGAGAACGTATTGACGGTTCTATCCCAAGAACGCGTACTTTCAAAAGTGTTGAAGTGCGTGTGGATGCAGGGGGTTCAGAGCTTAGGCAGTATATCAGTGTTGTACAGGCAAATACAGGGATCACCAGTGCGGAAATTATTCCTAATTACACAAACATGTCAGAAGGCTTTGGTATATTTTCCTCCAGAAATGTGGGTACAAAAACGGGAATTCAGCTGGATGCCGTTGCCAGGGATTCTCTCAGAAATGGTATCTATACCAGAGATTTGAATTTCCAGTAAAAAGAAATTTTTTCGTTGCACAAAATAAAAGCGGTTCTGGATGATTTCATTTTGTCGAAATTAATTTGGGAAGCCCTCAAGGCAGGCCTGATCTTTTTCTCTTTTCTCCAAATCCTTCTGGGGAAAAGATTATTCTATCTAATTTCTTCCGTTTAGCAAGTAGCCTCAATATCGTCAACTTAAGCTCGTTATAGCCCGGCACTTCAGTGCCGGGGAAATAATTGTCAGGCTGGGCTTTAGCCCTTTTGCTATTAATGGGCTAAAGCCCTGGTAAATCTTAATATATCACCTGGCGCTAAAGCGCCAGGCAAAGAAAAAGCTTAAGTTAACGACATTGAGCGGTAGCCCAAAACACAAGAGCTATAGCTTATGATGTGCTTCCGCTACGCGGAAGTTGGTCTCTATATCTTATAACCCTGGGAGAACCCAGGGCTACGATCAGACAGGCCTAACGGCCTGCTTTAAGGGCTTCCGAAATTAATTTCGACCAAATGAAATCATCCAAAACCATAAAAGCGATAGGTGGGCGAGCCCACCTATCGCTTTTATTTTGTGCAAATACTAAGCAATTCGTGACAAAAAGTCATGAAATGGCAGTCCTTTGGCATGAAAATTCACTAAATGTCATTTATTTTCTAAGAAAACGGTGCTTCGAGGCATTGGCATATAGATTGATCTATAGTAGTCGAAATTAACTTTTGAACAATCATTCAAAAACTTCGTTCTTTGACAAATTGTGTGGAACTTCAAAATAATAAGCCTTGAATGCCCTTGTGGCTGAAAGGCTTATTATTTTGAAGTTCCACACAATTTATGTCAAAGAGCTAAAAACTTAAGATACAAATGAGTAAAATTATCGGAATTGACCTGGGGACAACCAACTCTTGTGTGGCAGTTATGGTGGGAAACGAGCTGGAGGTGATTCCTAACGATGAAGGTAAGAGAACTACGCCTTCCATCGTGGCCTTCATGGACAATGGCGAAAGAAAAATTGGAGACCCAGCCAAACGCCAAGCAATTACTAACCCCGGAAGAACGATCTCTTCGATTAAACGCTATATGGGGCAACGTTTCGGTGAAGTTGGAACTGAAATTGAACGCTCTACCTATAAAGTCGTTAAAGGAAGTAATGATACGGTAAGAGTCGAAGTAGACGGACGTCAGTACGCCCCACAGGAAATTTCTGCTATGATCCTTCAGAAAATGAAGAAAGTAGCGGAAGATTATCTTGGTGAAGAAGTTACGGAAGCTGTTATCACAGTGCCAGCTTACTTTAATGATTCCCAACGTCAGGCAACTAAGGAAGCCGGAGATATTGCCGGCTTGAAAGTTCGTAGAATCGTAAACGAACCTACTGCTGCTGCTTTGGCTTACGGTATGGATAAACGTCATAAAGATATGACCATCGCAGTGTATGACCTTGGCGGTGGTACTTTTGATATTTCCATTCTCGATCTTTCTGAGATTGATGGTGAAACTATGTTCGAGGTAAAATCAACCAATGGTGATACGCACCTTGGTGGCGATGACTTTGACAGAGTGATCATCGACTGGATGGCTGAAGAGTTTAAGAATCAGGAAAATATCGATCTTAGAAAAGATCCAATGGCTTTACAGCGCCTGAAAGATGCTGCTGAGAAAGCAAAAATTGAACTGTCTTCTACCAGCGAAACGGAAATTAACCTACCATATATCACAGCTGTTGACGGAGTGCCTAAGCACTTAGTGTTGAAGCTCTCCAGAGCGCGTTTTGAGAAATTATCTGATGATCTCGTACAGAGAACTTTAGCACCTTGCCGCGAAGCACTTAAAGATGCAGGAATTAATGCCTCTGAAATTGATGAAATCATCCTGGTTGGGGGTTCTACACGTATTCCTCGAATTCAGCAAGCAGTGGAAGACTTCTTCGGCAAGAAACCTAACAAAGGGGTTAACCCAGATGAGGTAGTAGCCGTAGGAGCAGGGGTACAAGGTGGTGTATTGAGTGGTGATGTACAGGATGTTCTGCTTCTTGATGTAACTCCACTGTCGTTAGGTATCGAAACAATGGGAGGCGTTTTCGATGTAGTCATCGAAGCAAACTCAACGATTCCAACCAAAAAATCTAAAGTGTATTCTACCGCTAGTGACAATCAGCCTTCTGTAGAAATTCATATTCTGCAAGGGGAACGTCCTATGGCTCGCGATAACCGCCCGGTTGGTAAGTTTGTGCTCGGGGATATTCCACCAGCACCAAGAGGTGTTCCTCAAATCGAGGTAACTTTTGATATGGATGCGAATGGTATATTAAATGTTTCTGCAAAAGACAAAGGAACAGGCAAAGAACAAAGCGTCCGAATCGAAGCTTCTACTGGTCTTTCTGAAGAGGAAATTGCCAGAATGAAGGCAGAGGCTGAAGCTAATGCTGAAACGGATCGTCAGGCTCGTGAAAAAGCAGATAAACTTAATGAAGCGGATGCTTTGATCTTCCAAACAGAAAGCCAACTCAAAGAGTTTGGAGATAAGATTCCTGCCAATAAAAAAGAGGCGATTGAAAAAGCCCATAATGAGTTGAAAGAAGCTCATAAAACAGGTGACCTTGATCGAATCGAAACAGCTAAGAATACCCTAACGGAAGCTTGGCAACAGGCTAGTCAGGATATCTATCAAGCTCAGCAGCAAGCCGGAGGCACTGATCCTCAAGGAGGTTCTACCGATGGTCAATCTGCTGGCAGTGCTGATGATGTCACTGATGTAGAGTTCGAAGAAGTAGACGATAAGAAATAACGTTCTTTCACAATTTATGTCAAAGAACTGGAAATAATTACTGATATGGGAAACGGAGAACAGTTAAGGGAAAAGGAATGAAAACTTCTATCCACTCAAAGTAGTTTCCTTCCTTGTAGTCAGCCTCTGTTCTGCCCTAAGAATACTGATTAACTGTTAATTTTTATGATATCTTTAGGCTCTTGTGAGGAATTTATTTGGTTCTCACAAGGGCTTTTTATTTAAGTACGTGACCATGTTTTTGGCTCTGGGTGATTTCATTTGGTCGAAATTTATTTGGGAAGTCCTTAAAGCAGGCCGTTAGGCCTGTCTGATCGTAGCCCTGGGTTCTCCCAGGGTT
>CAZHZT010000174.1:0-8804 GCA_964537285.1 uncultured Saprospiraceae bacterium
AAAAATTACTTCGCAAAATTTGGGTAGCTTATTAATTGCCTAATCCCTAAATATTCCACACAATTTGTCAAGGAACTAAACTTCAAAAAAGGAACTCCCCTCAAAAAAGAAAATTTCCTGCCAGTCGTGACGAACATACTTATGAGACAACTTCACTTTAGGATAACTTCTTTACCAATTTAAATGGCGAATCCTCGATCTTTTTATTCTACGATCCTTCATCTCGGAAGCAATGTGGGCGACCGTGAAAGCAACCTTAGCCTTGCAATTGAACAAATCCAAAACCTGGGAAGTATTTCCCAAACCTCGTCTTTGTTTAAAACGGCTCCCTGGGGAAAGCTCGACCAGGCCTACTTCATCAATCAAGCGCTTGAATTAAAGACATCCATCGAAGCGATTCCCCTACTAGACAAGCTTTTGGAGATTGAAAAAACGATGGGGCGAATCAGAGAAGAAAAATGGGGCCCGCGCCTCATCGATATTGATATTATCTTTTTTGATGACCAAATAATGGAAACGGAGAAGCTTCATATCCCTCATCCTGGCATGCATTTGCGCAACTTTGTCTTAGAGCCCGTTACCGAAATTGCTGCCGATTGGGTACATCCTGTTTTTAAGAAAAGTGTTGAAACATTATTAAAAGAATCCCCTGACGAAGCGGTAGTAGAAAAAATATGATCATCCATCCCGATTATAAGTTCATTGCCATAGAAGGAAATATTGGCGCAGGGAAAACAACGCTCGCCCGTCGATTAGCAGCTGAAAGTCAAGCATTGCTTATTTTGGAGCAATTCACAGATAACCCCTTCCTTCCACTTTTTTATGAAAACCCGGAACGATATGCCTTCCCGGTTGAGCTATTCTTTATGTCGGAAAGGCATAAACAACTCCAGGAGCACTTCAGTGCCCCAACGCTTTTCAATGACCTAACAATTTCAGATTATTTTTTTTACAAAACCATCCTTTTTGCCCGTCAGAACTTACTCCTGGAAGAATTTCGACTTTTTCAACGGCTTTTCCATACCTTGAATAATTATTTCCCAAAACCGGATATCATCCTTTATCTACATCGATCTATAGAAAAACTACAAGCTAATATTGCTAGGCGTGGCCGCAAATTTGAAACCACCATTTCTGATAACTATCTCCACACAATCGAAAAAGCTTACTTCGATTATTTTAAAACAGAAAGCGAAATCCCAATTGTTATTGTTGATGCTAATGAGCTGGACTTCATTGAAAAGGAAAAGGATTATGATACTCTAAAGAAATTGTTAAATAAACAACACCCTCCCGGAATTTCATATCTATAATCATATGCGGTTAACGGGGAACGGTAAACGGGAAACGAAAAACGGGGAACGGTTAGCCGTTTCCCGTTTACCGCTATTCGTTAACCGTTAACCGTTTACCGTTAACCGCATATAATTGTGATAATCAAGCAAAAGTTTTCGATCCGTTACGTTTTGATTTTTCAGCAACCAACGGGAAAAAGGATAGACGACATCATCTTCAATGGCGCGTTGAAGCGGCCTTGCCCCAAAACGAATATCAAAGCCTTTACTACACACGTATTGCTGAAGCGCTTCTGTAAACTCCAGTTTCAAATTCCTTTTTTGAATGCCTTCCCTCTCGTTTAAACCCTGCAGTTCCTTCAATGCGATTTTTTGAATAGAATCCTCTTCGAGGGATTTAAACAACACTATTCCGTCGATACGATTCACAAATTCAGGGCGGAAAAAGAAATTGATAGCGGCATTATAGCGGGCATCTTCCGCCTCTTTATCCACAAAACCGATAGCCTTACGGTTAGAAGCCCCGAGATTAGTCGTAATGATGATCACGGTATTTCGAAAGTTGGTGACGCGGCCGTAGGCATCCGTCAGCACCCCCTCATCCAACAAATTAAGCAGAACATCATAAATAGCGGGATGCGCTTTTTCAATCTCATCCAGTAAAAGAACGGAAAAAGGGCGTTCGCGAATTTCCTGGACCAATTTGCTAACTTCACTGTTGGCGCCAATTATCCGGTCTATTTGATAAGGGTATTGAAATTCACTCATATCTATCCGGACCAATGGGTTCTTGCGCTGGCCTTCCCCAAAGAAATAATCGGCTAGAGCCTTAGCAGAAGCGGTTTTCCCAACCCCCGTCGGACCTGCAAAGAGCATGGTAGAAATTGGCTTATTAGGATCATTCAAGCCCGTTTTAAATACTTTTACTACCTCACAAAGTTTATCTACTACGGCCTCCTGACCGATGATTTGCCCTTCGAAAAAGCCCCGGACCTCTTTCATATCCAGAAGAAGTTCGTCGCGAATCAGCATTTCAGGCAATCCCGTTTGTTTGATAATTTGTTCGAGTACCCTTTTCTTGTTGATCCGTTTATAATGATTTTGCTGGGCTTCAAAGATGCACTCTCCAAGGAAAGTAATCGCTTTACCCGGAAAACTTTCATACGGGAAATATCGGACCATCAGGCGGAAAACAAAATCCTGAGCATTTTGATCCACCTTAATGCCCCAATTTCTGGACGAGAACTCCGAAAAGGCACTTAGTATGGATTTGACTTTCAACTCAGAGAGCTCGGGCAGCAAAACAGTTTGAAAGTGCTCTGCAAAACCGGGTAATAGTCGCTGTATACTATCCAGTTCTTCAGGACTGGCTTCGGCGATAATCTGTACTTTTCCTTCATTTAAAAAATGAACAAGATACGCCGCCACACTTCCTTCGACTCCACTGCCTCCGGTTTGAAGCAACTGGATGACATCTTCTACCCACAGTAAACCATGAACAATAGATAATTCTTCAATCATCACCTCCACCTTTTCCTGCCATTCGCCCAGGTACTTACTTCCGGCAGTAATCCGTTGCGCCTGAAGTTGCCAGCAGCTAAAAGGAAGCTTCTGTTTTTTCTTTTGCTGGGTTATCTTTTTTATAGTTTGATTGAGCACCGCCGTTTTGCCGGTTCCTTTCCCTCCTACCAATAATATATTTGCCTGGTTAGCTCCCACCTTATGCACCAGTTCTTCAACGATTTCTTCTCGTTCCCAGGCGGCATCCGGATAAGAAAAGCCTTGCTTTTTATTTTTTTTGGAGCCCGGAAAAGGAGCCAATAGTTTTTCCAGAACTTCAAATTGATGCTGATATTCATAGGACCATTCGTAAAAACGATCTTCATTAATACGCATATTAATAAAGCCTAATTCCGGAAGCGCATTCGTTAAATGGTTATGAAGCTCATTAGGCGGAAGCTGATTCAAAATGTTACGGGCAAAATAAGTCGCCAAACTTTCCAATTCATCTAATCGGTCAAAAGAAAAACGTTCTTCCAAACTGGGCAAAAAACATTCCCAGTAACCATATTCTGACTGACCATATACAGTAGGTACAGGAACTGCTATTTCCCCGGATACGGGAAAAACACCCCGCTCACTCCTGTATGTAGGCTTCACGGAAACCTGAAAAACTTTCAAACGAGCCTCCAAAAGATTGGCTTCTTCATAATCTCCATATTTTTTATACTGCTTCTGCAAGTATTCACTGATGTTTTTGCGAGCATCTCTCTTCGAAGAATCGACGATCTGGAGTGGCGTTCCAAGCAGCAAAGCTCGAACAGCATTTTCGCTAAGGGTATAATAAAGGACCGGATAACGTAATGTTTTCATACTACATTAAATATCTTGGTTCTTTGACATAAATTGTGATAAAAATGAAGTTTAAAAATCCCGCACAATTTGTCAAAGAACGAATATCTTAAACGATTTCTTCCAAACTTAAATAAATTTTATCTGTTTTTCTGTTCGGAAAGCAAAAAATTAAAACAAAATACCATGGCAGAACATAAAGAAATAACGGAAAGTACCGAGGAAACGATTACCCGGGAAGTACAGTCCGCTGAAAAAATTCTTCCACAAAACCTCAGTATCTTAGGCTTGGGGAAAAGGCCGATTTTCCCTGGCTTAACCATTCCGCTAACTTTTACAAAACAAGAAGACATCAACGCCATAAAAACCGCTGTAGAAAAAGAAAACGGCTATATCGGTTTGGCACTTGTGAAATCAAACGAAGAAGACGAATCCGGTGAAGATGCCTCTGAATACTTTGAAGTAGGTACCACTTTCCAGGTATTGCGTTTGGTTCCACTACCCAATAACGCTATTCAAGTCTTGGGAGAAGGAATCACACGCTTTAAACGAAAGCATACGCTCTTCGTCCAGCCTCATTTAAAATGGTCAGTTGATTATTTACAGGATTCTAAAGAAAAACCTACCCAGGAGCTTAAAGCTTATATGATGGCTCTAAGTGGTGTATTACAGGACTTGCTTAAACTGAATTCCTTATTCAAGGAGCAAGTCAATATGGTGGTCTCTCAGCTCAACTACGATGCCCCAGGTCTTACCATGGATCTGATATCCAACTTTTTATCCTCAGATGCGCTCAAGTTACAGGAACTGCTCGAAACTACCAATCTTCATCAAAGAGCTCAGATGCTGCTTGAGCTTATCAAAGAAGAACTGGAACTGGCCCAAATCCAACAAAGAATCAATAAACAGATTGATGAGAAGGTCAATAAACAGCAAAAGGAGTTTTTCTTGAGAGAACAATTGAAAGCAATTAAGAAAGAGCTGGGCATCGAAAAAGAAGAAAAAGAAACGGATGTTGAAAAGTTGGAAGCGCGATTCGAAAAACTGAACTTGCCAGAGGAAGCGCAGAAAGTTGTCAACCAGGAACTGGAAAAACTCAAACTGCTGAATGTACAATCTCCTGAATATAATGTAACGAGGTCTTATCTCGAAAATATAGCTGAACTGCCCTGGGGCATTTATTCCGAAGAGAACCAGGATATAAAAAAAGCAAGGACTGTACTCGATAGCGACCACTACGGTTTGGAAGAAGTAAAAGACGCCATACTCGAGTTTCTGAGTACTATTATACGCAAAGGGAAAGTTGCGGGCTCTATCATTTGCCTGGTTGGCCCTCCGGGCGTTGGGAAAACATCTATTGGTCGTTCGATTGCAAATGCTCTGGGACGGGAATTTTTCCGTTTCTCAGTGGGTGGTATGCGCGATGAAGCTGAAATCAAAGGCCACAGGCGGACTTATATCGGTGCTATGCCTGGCAAGCTCATTCAAAGCTTGAAACGCATCGGCGCTTCTAACCCGGTCATCATGCTCGATGAAATCGATAAAATCGGTACGAGCTTTAGAGGAGACCCTGCCTCTGCCTTACTGGAAGTGTTAGACCCTGAGCAAAACAGTACTTTTCTTGATCACTACCTGGATATACCTTATGATCTTTCTAATGTATTGTTCATCACTACAGCCAATCAACTCGATACCATCCCGGGGCCATTACTCGACCGGATGGAAGTCATTCGATTGTCCGGATATGTATTAGAAGAAAAAGTACAGATCGCTAAACGTTACCTCGTACCTAAGCAACTGAAAGAACATGGCTTTGAAGAAAATGAAATTTCATTTTCTGAAGAAGCTCTCACGCTTATTGTGGATCAATATGCCCGGGAAGCAGGGGTGCGGAATCTGGAAAAACAAATCCGGAAGATCATAAGGAAAGTCGGGCTTGAAATGGCTGAAACGGAATCGACTTCCTTTAATATAGAGAAAGAAGAAGTCCGTAAATACTTAGGCAAACCCTTTTTCAATACAGAAAAGCTTTATGATAAAAGCTTCCCCGGCGTAGTTTTAGGCCTTGCTTATACCACTATGGGCGGCGCTACCTTATACATTGAAGCGACCGGCATTCAATCGCAAAAAAGCGGATTCCAATTAACCGGACAGCTAGGGGATGTGATGAAAGAATCTGCTCAGATTGCTTATAGTTACATCCGGTCTCAAACATGTAAATTGAAAGAATGCGCGGACTTTTTTGACCAGCACCACGTGCACCTGCACGTTCCGGCAGGAGCTACTCCTAAAGATGGCCCATCTGCAGGGATTACCATGGCTCTGGCGCTTTACTCCTTAGCAACTGGTGAACCCATCCGCCAGGATATTGCCATGACCGGAGAGCTTACCCTAACCGGGAAAGTACTTCCGATTGGAGGGGTCAAAGAAAAAACGATCGCTGCCCGTCGGGTGGGCATAAAAGAGATCATCCTGCCAAAGGATAATGAAAAGGATTTTGAGGAGCTACCGGATTATATAAAAGAAGGCATAAAAGTCCATTATGCTGACTTTTTTGATGATGTCTTAACCGCAGCATATTAACCCTTGGAAAAGAAGCTGTTCAAGCTGCTAAGAAAATTATATATGGGGAGCGGCCCGTTTTTTGATCTTTTCTCTGAAAAGATCAAAAAACGGGCCGCTCCCCAAAAAAAATTATTCTGACAAGGGCAATAAAATACTTTTTGAACGGCCTCTTTAAATTCCCCCCTTTCCTTATTATCTTTGAGATTCCTAACAAAGCGAACAGAACCATGTCTGAATCACATTCAAAGAGAAATATCTACTTCACTATTACGGCTATCATCATCAGTTTACTGGGCGTATATCTTTCCTGGCGTCAAATTTATACTACGGAGCTGGAAATGAATGCTGCCAAGCCATACGTAACCATCTGCCTGCAAGAATTTGATTATAAAAAAGGGAAAACCAACAAAGCCGCCGGAAAAATGACTTTTCGACCTAAAGGAAAGGCTAGTTTTCGCTTAATTAACAAGGGCGGTACCTCGGTAACCGTTACTAAAGTAGAGCTACAACCTTTCATATTAACTGAAGATCAAAGTGAACAAGGTTTTGGAAAATTCAGAATAAATGTAGACCAAACCGTTCCTGCCAAAGGTGTTATTTCACTTGATCGAGTAGACTTTGAAGCCAATTTCAATGTGGCGCAGGATAATTTCTTTGAAGAAGCTGAAATTGTGAAAGCCCGAGTCTACTGGCCTGGAGAAAAAGGACCAGAATCTGTTTGCACAAAGTCTTCTTATTCATGGAGTTGTGCCGGCACGGAGCAGGAGGGAGATGTAGAAGTGTGTAATTAAACAGCGAATGACTTTGTTGGTCGTTAACTTAGTAGACTTGTTCTGTAACCTAAGTTGACAAATATTTTGAAGGGTTCTTTTTTAAGTCAACTTCGTTAAAAAGCCTCGCCATAGCTAAGGCTCAATGTCGTCAACTTAAGCTTTTTCTTTGCCTGGCGCTTTAGCGCCAGGTGTAGTGTTAAGTAGTTCACGGAATTGGGCTACCAAACAGATGATAGCTATTTTGTGCTGAATCAAGGCGCGAGAACCGCGCTTAGCCCTTGTTAAGCAAGGCTTTGAGCAACGCAGAGTCAGCGCAAAAGAGCATCATATGGTTATGTCGTTTAATTCCGTGAACTACTTAAGATTTGTCGGGGCTTTAGCCAATCAATAAAAAAAGGGCTAAAGCCCAAGCTGACAATTATTCTCCCGGCACTAAAGTGCCGGGCTATAAAGGTATAAAAAGCTTAAGTTGACGTCATTGAGGCTCTCGAAGGCATTCGGGACGTTTTTTGCCTTGTTGAAGAAAAAGGCTCTAGATGATTTCATTAACTTTTTGACACGGTATGCCGGTATTTATCTATCCTATCACATAATCAATAAATTCCAGCAACTTCCCTTTCTCCTCCTCCCAGACAAACACCTCCCTTGCCTTCCTGCAATTCTCTTTTAACAATCCATAAGCCATTTCATCTTGGAGCAAGCGCTCCACCTCTTCAGCAATTTTCTCCGGATCCAAGTCATCCATCAACACCGCCACCTCAAAAACAGTATTGATTTTCTGATATTCCGGAAAATTCATATGCATCCCTGGCACCTCTGCCTGAATATAATCAAACGCCTTATTGGCCAGAGAGTAATAGTAGTTCAAACTCCGGTTCTCGAGTAAATTCAACCCCAGAAAAGCCTTAGCTGTTATAGCTTTTAATTCTTCCGGAAGCACATAACCCAGAAAACGTACCTTTTCTTCTAAACCCAAGACTTTCACTAATGCCTTCAATTTCGGGGCAATATCTCCATCACCTGCCAACCAAAGTTCCGTGCCTTCCAGATATTGCATCGCTTCAATAGCATATTCTAGTCCCCTACCTTCATTCAGATAGCCTTGATACAACAAAACCTTAGGGGTATTCGAAGCCTCGGCACTTACTAATGCAGTTTTGAATGGCACATTGCGCACCACCTTAAAAGGCGTACCATATCTCTTTTCAAATACTTCAGCCAGGCTTTCACAAACCGTCATCCCGGTTTTAAGATTAGGAATGGTCAGGCGGGCAAGCGTTTCCCAAATCCATTTAACGGCAGGCCTTCGCTCTACTTCGGGGGTTTCCGTAAAATATTCGTGGGCATCAAGGGTGATAGGTCTGTTTTTCAGTTTTGCCACACCGAAAACCGGCAGGATCGTATCCAGGTCAATGGCTACAAACAAATCGGCTTTTTTAAAAAGTAAGAAAAGGAAAAGCCGTAGATTGTATTCCAGGTAAAAGAGTTTACCTTTTTGAAAAAAGCAATTTAAGCGAGTTTGCTTAAAATTTCGTTTCGACAGTGCTTTGCTGCCCTTTTTCTTTCTACCAATCAGTTCCACTTCATAACCCGCTTCTGTAAGCGTACTGCAAATCCGGATCATTCGTTGATCGTAAATCAAGTCGTTGGTTACAGTGAAAATGATTTTTTTCATACAAAATCCCAAAACCGAATTAGCATGAGTCATCCCGAGTTTTAAGGAATTTCATGTTGTCACAATAGTTAATAATAGATGCTGTAAATCAATGTTTTAGGACCGGCCTTATTCAATTTAGCTTTTTGGAAGGCTGGCAGCCGT
>CAZHZT010000175.1:0-8617 GCA_964537285.1 uncultured Saprospiraceae bacterium
TTTTTAACGGCTGCCAGCCTTCCAAAAAGCTAAATTGAATAAGGCCGGTCCTAAAGCATTGAATTACAGCACCAATTATTAACTATTTTGACAACATGAAGTTCCTTAAAGCTAAGAGATGATTCATATTTGACCTAATAACCATACCCCTTCAATATACTCTGCGCTTTTTCAGACAAAATAAAAGCATACAGCTTTTCAGCCGAAGCTAGTTTATTTCGGTTATTTTTTAAAATAACCATCCCTTGATGAATAGGACGGTAAAGGTTGGATGGTATTTCTTCCCAAACGCCACCGGCATTCGCTAAAACCACTGATTTGGCCGTAAAACCGAGCTCTACTGCTCCCGTTGAAATAAACTGGCTGGCCTGACCAACATTTTCACCAAAAACCAACCTTGGTTTTACTTGCTCCGTTATTCCAAAGTGCAGCAATACTTCCATTGCGGCTTCACCATAGGGAGCAGTTTTCGGATTGGGAAGAGCAATGTGTTTTATCTGTTCATCCGGTAGCTGCTTTATATTTGGCAGACGGTCTAAAAGCGTACTCCAAAACACTAACTTTCCGTTCGCGTAAATTACAGGCTTCGATATTGCAAGCCCTGCAGAATCCAGTATTTCAGGATATTTTATATCCGCAGAAAGGAAAATATCAAAAGGAGCGCCTTGTTGGATCTGAGCAGTCAGCTTTCCGGAAGAACCTAGAACGACCTCACACTTTATTTGAGTGTCTTCTTCAAAAACGTTTACCAATTCGGGCAGGACAAATTGCAGGTTGGCAGAGGCCGCAATGACCAGCGTATCTGAAGAAGGCCCTTGGCAAGCAAATAAATTTAATATTGAGTAAAAAAGCACAATATTTCTAAATATCGACATCATATAGCTGTTTTCCCTTAATGAATCGCAACTTGGATGAATTATTCTCGAGAGTTACATATCGTTAAATACAACAACTAAATTCGGGTAAAAACCCGATTCCATCCCGCAACAAATACAAACTTCTAAAAAAAACTCCTTTCCTTTTCAGAACTTTGCATTTTTTTGTAAGATATTGTCTTTAAAATAACTTTATTTCTAAAAAGCAGGAATATTCATGGAACATATAACAGATCGTTTAGATACAAAACATTCTGAAAAGGCAGCGGATAATATTCGCTTATTATCTGCGGCTATGGTAGAAAAAGCCAATTCAGGTCATCCCGGCGGCCCTATGGGCGGCGCGGATTTCATTCAAATCCTTTATGCAGAGTTCCTCAATTGCGATCCATCCGACATGGAATGGCCATTGAGAGATCGCTTTTATCTGGATGCCGGGCACATGTCTGCCATGCTTTATTCCGTCCTTACCTTATATGGGGCTTACAGCATGGATGACATCAAAAACTTCCGCCAATGGAAAAGCCCTACTCCCGGTCACCCGGAACTGGATCTAAAAAGAGGTATTGAGAACACCTCTGGTCCTTTGGGCTTAGGGCATGCATTTGGTATAGGCTCTGCCATTGCGGAGCGCTTTTTAGCAGCGCGCTTCGGCGAAACCATTAGTCATAAGACCTACATATACATCTCTGATGGCGGAATTCAGGAAGAGATCTCCCAGGGAGCCGGAAGAATTGCAGGGCATCTGGGTCTAGGAAATATCATCATGTTTTACGATGCCAATGACATTCAGCTATCCACAGAAGTGGATGAAGTAACCACCGAGAATACGGCGAAAAAGTACGAAGCCTGGGGATGGCAAGTATTGACGATTGATGGGAATAATCATCATGATATTCGACAAGCTCTTACCATTGCCCTGAGCGAAAAGGAAAAGCCCTCTTTAATTATTGGTAAAACCATAATGGGTAAAGGCGTTAAAGTTGAATCCGGCGATGGTTATGAAGGCAAGGTGGAATTACATGGCAAACCGCTTGGACAATCCAATGCTTCCTTTGCTAAAACTATTGAGGGCCTCGGCGGTAATCCAGAAGATCCTTTTCAAGTTTTTCCTGAAGTGGCTGGCTATTATGAAAAACTTGTTGCCAAAAAAATAGAAGCCGCGGCTGATACAAAGGAAAAATATAAAAAATGGGCAGAAGAAAATACATCCCTCGCTCAGAAATACGAACAATTCCTATCCGGTCAGCTTCCCCCACTCGATTGGGACTCGATTGAACAAAAAGAAAAGGATGCGACCCGAAACGCTTCTGCCAGAGTACTTAGTTACTTAGCTGATAATGTGGAGAATATGATCGTTTCCTCTGCTGATCTTTGCAATAGCGATAAAACAGAGGCTTTCTTGAAGAAAACCGGTGCTTTCAAAAGAGGAGACTTTAGTGGTGCCTTTTTACAAGCAGGCGTCTCGGAGCTGACAATGGCAGCTCTGATCACCGGCATGGGGCTTCACGGAGGAGTTATTCCGGCTTGCGCTACTTTCTTCGCCTTTTCCGATTATATGAAGCCTGCTATCCGGGTATGTGCCCTCATGGAGCAACCCGCTATCTTCCTTTGGACACACGATGCTTTCCGGGTAGGTGAAGATGGACCAACCCACCAGCCTATTGAGCAAGAAGCTCAGCTTAGATTACTGGAGAAGGTGAAAAACCATTCCGGACAAAATAGCTTCCTTGCCCTACGTCCGGCAGACGGGGATGAAACGACTGCTTGCTGGAAAATGGCTTTGGAAAACAAACAAAGCCCCAGCGGTTTAATTCTTTCACGCCAAACGGTGCAAGGAATTAGAGTAGAAGGAACGGATCGCAAAGAACAGGCTAAACAAGCTGAAAAAGGAGCTTACCTGGTTTACAAAAGCGAAACGCCTCAAATAGTGCTCATCGCCAATGGTTCGGAAGTTTCGACTTTAATGAGGGCTGTAACCATTTTGGAAGGCAAAGGAGTAGGTGTTCAGGTGGTCTCTGTACCAAGTGAAGGCGTTTTCCAAAACCAACCTCTAGACTACAAAAAAGAATTGCTTCCTGACAGCTTACCTAAATTTGGGTTAACAGCAGGATTATCCGTCAATTTGGAAGGCCTCGTAGGACAAAACGGAATGGTCTGGGGCGTAAACCATTTTGGTTACTCAGCTCCTTTCCAGGTTTTGGATGAGAAGTTTGGCTTTACGCCTGAGCAAGTAGCGGAGAAGGTAATTAATTTCTTAGGCTAAAATACATTTGATATTTTACGACAATTCTCGCTTTGGAAAATAAACGCACCTACGGCGCGAAATTCCTTTTTGAGGGATACCAAAAGGGCTATGTTGCTTCGCAAAATAGCCCTTTTGGTATCCCTCAAAAGAAAATATCGCCGCGAAGCGGCCTAAATTTGGTTTTGGATTTCCAAAACGAGAATTGCTGATATTTTAAATAAAAACATGAGTCATCTCTTAACTTTAAGCAACTTTATGTTGTCAAGATGATTAAAATAGGTGCTGTAAATCAATGATTTAAGACCGGCCTTATTCAATTTAGCTTTTTTAAAGGCTGGAAGCCGTTAAAAAATGAATACTGTTTGAGCCGACCTTAGGAGGCGAGTTTATTCATTTTAGGCTGCCAGCCTTTAAAAAAGCGTTAAGAATTGAATACAGCCTTGATTTTTTGCTACTTTTTTATCAAGAAAAAAGTAGATAAATCCCTTATTGCCATACCTTTGCAGGCACTTTGCAAAACATGGGGCATTCCGAATTTTCGGAATGCCCCATGTTTTTAATTTAAAATATCGATTGCATTAAAATATAAACTACAGCTCCCGACAAGAAGCCAATCAAAGCTAACCAGGATATCTTTCTTAAATACCAGATAAAATCTATACGTTCCATACCCATAGCTGCTACACCAGCAGCAGATCCAATGATCAACATACTTCCACCTGTTCCGGCAGAGTAAGCAATGAAGTGCCAAAGCGTATTATCCATCGGGAATTTATACATCCCCATTGAAGCCGCTACCAAAGGAACGTTATCAATAATAGCCGATAAGAATCCTAGTATAATAATTACTATATTTTGATTCGGAATCGCTTCCTGAAGTCCTTCGGCCATGCGCATCAGTAAACCTACTTTTTCATCTCCGTGTATGCCCATAACGGCCACAGATTCCAAGGCCGCTACGGCGACAAGGATCCCGAGGAAGAAAAGAATACTCGATAATTCAATACGTGAAAGCGCCGTATGAGCTGAATATAAATGCTTCCGTTCTTCGGTGAAATCTTCTTCCGGGTGGATATATTCGGAAACCAGCCAAACAATACCCAAAGAAAGCATCATTCCTACATAGGGCGGCAAGTGGGTGATCGATTTAAAAACAGGTACAAAAATCAAAGCACCTACACCAACAAATACCATCGTACGGCTGCTCAATAATTTTTCCTCATTGATCTTTTGGCTAAAATTGCGGCCAGAAGCGGGAGTTATATTTCCTTTGAAAGGTTTAAGAAAGGAGGCAATAAATACAGGCACTACAATACAGACAATGGAAGGAAGTACCAAATTTTCAATTAATCCCATAGTGGACACCTTCTTCCCAATCCAGAGCATTGTTGTCGTAACATCTCCGATTGGCGACCATGCTCCTCCGGCATTTGCTCCAATCACTGCCATACTGACAAACCAAAGGCGTTCTTCCTTATTGGGCACTAAACGACGTAGCAGAGAAACCAACACAATGGTAGAGGCCAGATTATCAAGGGTTGCTGAAAGAAAAAAGGCTAAAATGCAGATTAGCCAGAGCATTTTAACCTTATTTGTCGTTTGAATCCGGTTGGTGATTACAGAAAAACCCCGGTGAAGATCAACCAATTCAACAATGGTCATTGCACCAATCAGAAAGAACAAAATTTCGGCTGTTTTGCCAATATGATGGAGCAAAACTTCCTCCATAGGAGCCAGATGATGATCGTGCCCGACCATATCCAGATGGCCTAATGAAGCTAAGGCCCAACAAACGGCCCCCATAATCAAGGCTGGCACCGTTTTGTCCAATTTAATGGGATGCTCAAAAACAATGAGTAAGTAGCCAACAATGAAGCAAATTATAATACCTGTAAGCATTTGCCAATCTTTAAAACGTTAAGAAGATATAAGACACTCCCAAAGGAAATCATTTGCCCCGGGCAGAAATATTTTTAAAAATATTTCTGCCCGGGGCAAACGATTTCCTTTGAAAAACCCCCATTTTATTTTGAGGCCGAAAAGTAAACATTTTCTTCATTCTATCTAAACAACTCTAAAAATAAAATATACAATTCTGTGATTTCATTTAGTCGCTGCCCCTCTCTAAAAATAACTCCCTCACAAAGGGGCAGCGACTAAATGAAATCACCTCAGAATTTTTTATTAATTTTCCGCTTTTAACCCATCAATTATTTCATGAGTATCATCAGAGGACTATTTGGAATTGTTATTCTGTTACTGATTTGCTATGCTTTTAGCCGAAACCGCAAAGCTATTGATTGGAGGCTGGTAGGCGTAGGGATGTTGCTACAGTTCGGCTTGGCTTTACTAGTGTTGAACATACCTTTAGTAAGAATGGCATTCGATGGTCTGGCTCAGTTCTTTGTAGTGATCATTGACTTCACAGAGGCCGGATCAGAATTCGTTTTAGGTAAATGGCCCAACACTGCCCAAATTGATGAAATTACCTATAAAGATGGTCAGGAAATCATAAAGCCTTTCCAAGTGGGTTACATGCTTGCCTTTAAAATACTACCCATTATAGTCTTTTTTTCGGCCTTGACTTCTGTTTTATATTACCTGGGAATACTTCAACTGATCATCAAAGGATTTGCATGGATCATGGTGAGAACCATGCGCCTTACAGGTGCCGAAAGCCTGGCAGCAGCAGCAAATGTTTTCATTGGACAAACTGAAGCGCCTCTTGTGGTTAAACCCTACCTGGAAAGCATGTCGCGTTCTGAAATTCTTTGCTTAATGACTGGTGGGATGGCCACTATTGCCGGCAGTGTCTTTGCTTCTTATGTAGGCTTTTTAGGAGGCGAAGACCCCGTAGCCAAACAACAGTTCGCACGGCATTTGCTTACGGCTTCTATCATCTCTGCTCCGGCGGCAATTGTTTGTGCCAAAATATTGCTGCCTGAAGAGGAAAAAAAGATTGTTGCCGGGCAGAAAGTCGAAGTTCCCAAGGAAAAGATAGGAAATAACCTGCTTGACGCTATTTCCATCGGCACCACTGACGGCTTGAAGCTGGCGATCAATGTTGGAGCCATGCTCTTGGTCTTTACCGCCTTTGTAGCTATGCTCAATTATATCCTGATCAATTTTGTAGGAAGCTGGACGGGCCTTAACGAATATGTCATAGAGCACACCAACGGTCGTTTTTCTGGTTTCAACATGGAGTATATACTGGGCATCGTATTTGCCCCTTTCGCCTGGATACTGGGAGTAGCCAATAAAGACATTTTGCTGGTGGGTCAATTATTAGGACTCAAAACAACCCTTAATGAGTTTTTCGCTTACGCAACCCTTGGAGGTGTTCAGGATCAACTGGAAGAAAAATCACTGATCATAGTCACTTACGCCCTATGTGGTTTTGCCAATTTTGCCTCCATAGGTATTCAAATCGGAGGCATCGGAGCCATCGCTCCCAAGCAAAGAACGACGCTCACCCGTTATGGTTTGCTTGCTCTATTAGGGGGAACTATTGCGGCTTTCCTCACTGCTGCAATAGCTGGAATGTTTTATTAGAAGAAGAACAGACATAATTCATCCCGAATTTTAAGAAACTTCCTGTTGTCAAAGAACGATAATTAATAGTAGATTCCGTAAATCAATATTTTAGGACCGGCCTTATTCAATTTAGCTTTTTGGAAGGTTGGCAGCCGTTAAAAAATGAATACTGTTTGAGCCCCGGCGAGTTTATTCATTTTCGGCTGCCAACCTTTCAAAAAGCGTTAAGAATTGAATACAGCCTTGATTTTTTGCTACTTTTTTATCAAGAAAAAAGTAGATACTGCTTTAATTAACAAGTCTTTATAAATATTTTTTTACAAAACATGATTCATCCCGAAAATTCGGGATGAATCATGTTTACTAAGCTTACCTTTCCGCCTCAAAAGTAAGCCGCTCTCCCATTTTATCTTCAAAAAACAAGCCGTCAAGATAAGCAAGATGGCCACTCACTATGGTCGCATAATTTCTGCCTTTAAAAGTATGCCCGTTGAAAGGTGACCAGCCACATTTATAAGCCAGATTCTTTGGCCCTACCTGAAGCGGTTCATTTGGGTCAACAAGAATAATATCTGCCCAGTATCCTTCCTCAAGGTAACCTCTTTTCTCCATTCGGAAGCACTCAGCAGGAGCATGGCACATCTTTTCAACAATCCTCTCGAGAGTAATTTTTCCCTGATGGTAAAAATCCAACATGATATTCAAGGAATGTTGTACCAGTGGAATTCCGGAAGGCGATTTGGTATACACCTTTTTCTTTTCATCCATTGTATGAGGAGCGTGATCCGTTGCAATGACGTCAAGTCGGTTATCCATCATGGCATCCCAGATTGCCTCCTGATGTTCTTTCCCTTTAATGGCAGGATTACACTTTATCTTTGCCCCCAAAGTTTTATAATCATCCGAGTTGAAATACAAATGGTGTACACAAGCTTCTCCCGTGATCCTTTTTTCCCTAAGCGGTATTTCATTAGTAAAAAGATCGAGCTCCTGAGCGGTAGATAAATGAAGGATATGAAGGCGTGCATTGTGTTTCTTAGCCAATTCCATGGCCATTGAGGAAGAAATATAACAACCTTCAGCAGATCTGATTTCCGGATGCAATTCTACAGGAATATTATCTCCGTATTGTTTTTTATATTGCTCAAGATTATCTCTGATAGTCTTTTCATCCTCACAATGCGTCGCAATGAGAAGAGGCACCTGTGAAAACAGGTTTTCCAGGGTTTGGGCATCATCCACAAGCATATTTCCTGTGCTGGAACCCATGAAAATCTTCACACCACATACCTGCGTAGAATCCGTCTTTAACACCTCTTCTATATTATCATTCGTTGCGCCCATATAGAAGGAATAATTCGCCAAAGATCGCTTTGCCCCCAGGCGGTATTTATCCGCTAACCGCTTTTGAGTAGTACTGGTAGGCTTGGTATTGGGCATTTCCATAAAAGAAGTCACTCCACCTGCAACGGCAGCCCTGGATTCTGTATAAATATCTGCTTTATGGGTCAATCCAGGTTCTCTAAAATGTACTTGATCATCAATGATACCCGGCATAACGATCATATCAGATGCATCCAGCTCGACACCTGCTGAGACATCGATTACGCCTTCCATTTTACTAATTTTACCGTCTTCAATATAGATATCCAGCGTTTCCCGCTCCCCCCTGTTAATGACTGTTGCATTTCTGATCAGGAGATTATTCATTGACATATTCATCTCTTTTTTGTTCTTTTACGAACAAAAGTAACAATTAGGTTTTAAATTGCTTACAGAAGTTGTTCAAAAAGTAATTCATTGCCCTTGGTATGGGAAATTTACTTGTAGGGAGGTTCGTTTTCATTTATTTTTTCTTCGAAAAAATAAATAAGGTTCTAGATGATTTCATTTGGTAAACGTTTCAAGAACAAAAGGCAGGCCTAATTTCTTCTGAGTAGTGCTAGCATCAATGTCGTCA
>CAZHZT010000176.1:0-8593 GCA_964537285.1 uncultured Saprospiraceae bacterium
CTTTTAAAAAGACGCTTATTGTATTGTTATCTATACCACTTGGAATCACTGGGGTTATTCTCGGTTTGTTACTCTTTCAATCTTATTTTGGGTTCATGGCATATTTGGGGTTGATTTCCCTGGCGGGAATCGTCATCAACAATGCCATCGTATTATTAGACCGAATCGAAATAGAACAGACCGAATTTGCCAGAACACCCTACAATTCCATCATCAGTGCAGCGCAGCAAAGATTCAGACCCATACTGCTTACCACGTTCACGACCGTTTTGGGATTGATTCCCTTGTATCTCGGCGGTGGTTTAATGTGGGAACCGATGGCAGTTGCCATTATGATTGGTTTGTTGTTTGCTACCGTCATTACCTTACTCTTTGTGCCGGTGCTGTATAAATTATTATTCAGAGTTCAAACACCTAAGATTTAAGCCTTGCAATTGTGACTAAAATTTTCCAGGCTTCGAATCTTTAGAATTTTCAAAACTTTCAGAAAAGTTAGTTAATTTATTTCTGTCAAATTACTAAGACAGAATCTGCTTTTGCCATACTTGAAAAGTAATTTTAAACCATCCTCTAGGGATATTTTCAAACTGATTGAATGATGACTTTTCACAAACCTTCTAAATATTTAATGCTTTTTTTGCTGGCGTTTAGTCTTCACTTTGCCGCATTCGGGCAATTAAAACTTGTCGATGTTAGTTACAGCTATTTTCCAAGTTCGGAAATTGAAGATACTCCCTTGAATCAGGAAGTTGAGTTAAGTGAATACAACTTCGCTCTGAGCTTTCCGAAGAAATTGAAAAATGATAAGACAGTACTTATCAATGGCCTACAATATAAATTAGTGACCCCTTCTTCTGAACATGACTTTGATTTGATAACCGGTAGTCGGCAAAACTTGCATTTTATCGGCTACCGCCTGATGGTAATACACCAAATGGCTAACAACTGGCGGTTTTTGTTGCTGGCTAATCCTTCCCTATCCTCTACTTTTAACACAGGCTTAGAAAGTGATGATTTTCTTTTTAACGGATCGTTACAGTTTATCAAGAAAAAATCAGAACGTTTTTCATACGGAGGTGGACTTGTATTTACTTCCAGGTTTGGTAATCCAATGTTTTTACCAGCGCTTCAGCTCGTTTTTACTCAGCCGAAAAGCGAATTAAAAATCATCTTGCCCAATCGGATTACCTATGAACGGTTTTATGGAAAGCTAACTCCAGGCCTGCAAATGGCCGTAGATGGCTCCAACTACAACTACAATTTTAATCGTATTAATGACAACAACGAATTGGAGCTGGTATCTAGCTTCGGGTACACACGGGTTGTGGTTGGGCCTACCGTGAAATACCACATTGGAAAAATGATACAGATAGAGGCTTCCGGAGGCTTGGTAGTGGCCCGCAGGTTGGAACTTCAAGGAGACACCTTTGAGAATGAACAATTCAATGTTGAAAATGGTGCTTTTTTCCAATTAGGTATCTCATTGGTTTCACCCAAAAAAAGGAAGATTAATTTTTGAAAATAAATTTATTGCTAACTCTACAAATAGTCTATTATCCTTTTTTAATTTAAAAATTATTAATATGAAAAACTACTTATTGCTATTCGGAATATTCTTAGGATTTTCTGTGTATTCACAGGAAATAAAAATGAGTGAGGAAAACACTCTAAGCGAAAAAGAAATTATTGAGGCAGAAGAAAATTTGGATCTGGAGGTAGTAGCAGAGATTTTCGGAGAGTCTTCAGACCTTGAAGATTTTGAAAAACGTCTTAACAATCCTGAAAGTGAGATTTCTAATCTTGATCTCAACGGAGACGGCGAAGTAGATTATTTGAGGGTAATGGAAAAAGAAGAAGGAGATAAGCGAACGATTTATGTTCAAGCTGCAGTATCGGAAGCTACGTATAAAAATGTAGCTTCTTTGGTAGTGGTAAAAGATAAAAACAATGAAGTAAATGTTAAGGTGGTTGGTGATGAGGCGATCTACGGCCAAAACTATGTGATCGTACCGGTTTACAGCCGCGTTCCACCAGTAGTAACTTGGTTTTGGGGACCTTCTTATCGAATTTGGGTCTCGCCATACCGTTTTGGTTATTATCCTCGGTATTTCCGTCCTCGGGTGGTAGTGACACCCTACGTGCGCACTACTACTCGAAGAAAAGCGAGAGTTCGTACCAGAACAGCTGTTAGAAGATGGTAGTATCAAGATGGTTGGTTAAAGCTATTTAAATTGATAATCCATAAGTTGAAGAGGATTATTCACGCTTTTAACCCACCACCCGATTTCTTATCTTTTGTAAATCATATTAAAGATCAATTTAGTTTATTTTTTTTCAAAAAAAAATTATATCATCATGAATTCGAAATTAAAAAAGATTTTACTATTCGGTTTGGTTTTATTAACCGGAACGATCATCAGCTGTGGGGACGATGATAATATTGAGGATCCTCTTACTATTACAGTTGATGATGCTGCAGAGTATGTTGCGGCATCTATGGCTATAGCCACCTACGGTGCAGTGTACAACATGGATTACGTGGCTGAGCAAATCGTTGAATTGATAGATTGCAACGAATCTGAAAGTGATACCAGAACCAATAACGAGACCTCAAGTGGTGGTAGTATCAACTTAAATTCGACTATCACCGAAAGCTATTCGCGCACATGCTCTGATGGCACAGAAGTGATTACTTACACTTTTGATGTAGATCAAACGACAACTTCTGAACGTTTGGACTCGGATACTCAGATCTTAGGGTCGTGGACAGTAGGTGGGGCAGAGTCATCTTCTTCTGAATACATATACAATGGAATCTATTCAAGAGGTGGGGATTGGACCTACAACCTGGAAGATAACCATACTGATAATGTGACGAATTCATTTGTCTACACGGACGTGAAAGCCAATAAAGATGATAATATCATATTTGAAGGCACCTCTACTTTTTCTCTAGTAGGTACGAGCACAGTCTATGAGCCTTTCTCGTATGAGGGTGAAGTCGTGTTCCAAGCTGACAACATCTGTATTGCAACTTTTTCCACCGGTGAACAATATGAAATTGATTTGAATACAGGTGATGTAGAACCTCTTCAGTAGCCAACAGAATAGTTGTGAATGTGTTATAAATTATTGCAAAAATGAAATATTTAAGAATGTTCAAACGCTCATATATTGTTTTTTTTTCTTTGCTTTTGTTGATAGCCTCTTGTTCAGATGATGATGAAGTGACGGAGACCATCACCATCTACCGAATTCCGGTGGTAGTGCACGTGGTACACAATGGCGAGGAAGTGGGATCTGGAGCTAATATATCAGAAGCACAGGTGCAATCACAGATTGAAGTCCTTAATGAAGACTTTCGAAGAAAAGAAGGTACAAACGGGTTTAATACAAACGGGGTGGATACTAAAATCGAATTCTATCTGGCAGAAACGGATCCAAATGGGAACACATTGACGGAACCCGGTATAGATCGGATCAATGGAGGTTTACCAATATGGCCTACCGGTTTTGCCACCACGGTAGATTCTCAATTAAAGCCAGCAACGTTTTGGGATCCGAATCGGTATTTCAATATATGGACTGTGAATTTTGGTGGTTTTGTGGGTAGAAACTTATTAGGATATGCTCAATTCCCCTCGGGGTCAGGGTTGCAGGGTCTGGATGAAGATGAAGGACCTGCCGAAACGGATGGTGTAGTTATAGGCTATAAATATTTTGGAAGTTCTGAGAAAGGTAATTTCCCAGACTTAAATGAGACATACGCCAAGGGCCGAACCCTCACACATGAAGTGGGACATTGGCTGGGCCTGCGCCACATTTGGGGTGATGGGGATTGTCTAGTAGATGATTTTTGTGAAGATACACCACAATCTAACGAACCTAACTACACTTGTGCAGAACATTTCTCCTGTGGTACACTCGATATGATAGAGAATTATATGGATTATACGGAGGATCAATGTATGAATATTTTTACTCAAGATCAGAAAGAACGTATGCTTCAGGTGCTTATAAACAGCCCCAGAAGAAATACACTTTATTGATGAAAAGGTTTGTCTGCATTATTGTCCTGGGTGTTGCCTTGGGGAACAAGCTGTTGAATTGTTCGTAGTGAAATATGTGCGCTTCTCAGGTGTTACATTACCCACACGAGATTCATTTGAGGCAAACTTTACTGGATACGAGCGAATCTTATACCCGTATTAAAATGATTTGGGGACTTTGTTCCTCGCCAGCGCTGCCTGCTGCTGTGGTGTAAATCTTCTCCATAGCTCAGGCAGCGCTTTTGTTTTCCACCTTGCTGAGAGCCACATGGTCTGTGTGCCGACCTTCTCAAACCACCTCGCTTCGGGGGTATGTTCTTTTTTATAAAGTACGGAATCCTGAAAGAATAAGCCGTACCCTTTGAGACAATTAATTGCATGTGCCCTCTTTTTCTTATTTACTTCGTATATTATTGATATATTAGTGAATAAACGCTATAATTGGAGTTGAACTTGCATTCAAAGCAAGGCTGGATTCAAGTACTGGAAAAAGTTCAGGCGAATCTTGATGAATATGAAAAAGACTTTGACAAACCACTCAAACAGCAATTAGAGCAAATTTATGTCCGAGACCAAATGTTAAGACAGCTTTACAGGGACGCAGAAGAAAAGTTTGGTAAAGAGTCAGATGAGATGAAATATTTTTGGGAATTGGTTTCCGAGCAGGATAGCATAAACGAACTTGAGGTAATAAAAATAATCGAACAAAGAGGTTGGGTTGGGAAAAGTTTAGTTGGTGGACAGGCAAATATGACTTTGTAGTTAGTTATTCAGCACGCCCCACTGGAAACACAAGAGAAATACTTACCACTTCTCAAAAAATCGGTTTTAGAAGGGGAATCAAGCGGAAGCCATTTGGCATTACTTGAAGACCGAATACAAATGCGAAATGTTTGTAATTACTTGATAATAAATGTTATACAAAAGGGGTTGCACAGGACAGATAATAAATGTATATTTCAATAAAATGGAAGAAGGAATATGGAAACAATAGTTAAAGAAATACCGGATCGAGTAAAAGAGGCAGTGCACCAGATAGACAAAGCTGCAGAAATAATCTTGTTTGGCTCAAGGGCAAGAGGTGATTATGGATCAGATTCGGATTGGGATTTTTTAATCTTATTAAAAAGCCCAATGACATGGGAAGTTGAAGAGTTAATAAGGAATAGGATATATGATATCGAATTAGAAACCGAGGAAGTGATCACTTCAATAATTGAGCAGAAATCAGAATGGAAGAAGTATGAAAAGGCATTGATATACAAAAACATTGAAGAACAAGGAAAGCTAGTAGCTTAGTACAAATGAATGATCAGCTATGAGTTATTCAAAAGATGAATTAGCCAGATACAGGATAGCAAGGTCGAAGGAGGCATTGGAGGAGGCAAAAATACTAAGCCAGTCAAATCATTGGAATACAGTAGCGAATAGGCTGTATTATTCCTGTTTTTATATAGCCTCAGCCTATTTGGTGATCAATAATGTAGAAGCGTCTACTCATAATGGGATCAAAATTGGTTTCAATAAAGAGCTGATAAGGCATGGTAAATTAGATAAGCGATATGGAGAATTATACAATAAGCTTTTCAATCTGAGACAAGACCCAGATTACCGGGATTATAAGGATGTAAGTGAAGAGAAAATAAAGCCTATAATCAAGGATGTAGAGGAATTGATTAATAATTTGGAAATGTTAATAGCAGAGGACAGTAGCTAACACCAGCTACCTGGCCAAGTTCCTAAACGTCGCCCGGCAGGTAGCCCCACGTTATAGCCAATTTAAAAGAACAACATAAACATTTAAAACCAACATAAACAATGAAACAATTAATTACACTTTTAGCACTAATTCCGACACTATGTTTCGGACAATGGACACAACTCGGAAACCACATTGAAGGAACTCAACAAAATGGCTACTTAGGTCAATCTGTAAGTATAAATGACAGTGGACAGGTCATGTCGATAGGATCACACCAGAATAATAATGCCAATGGAACTAATTCTGGGCAAGTGCAGATTTATGAGTTAACTGGAAACACTTGGACACCAAAAGGGAACTTTATCGATGGTAATGGTACAGGAAACGTTTTTGGATATGATCACGAAATTAGTGACAACGGTAATGTCATAGCCATTGGTGCTCCTGCATTTTTAGCAAATCCTGATATTTCAGGATATGCATCGGTTTATGCGTTCAATGGAACAAACTGGGTGCTGCGGGGTTCCGAATTTTTAGGAGATGCAATAGATGATAATTTTGGAAATGCGGTGAGTTTAAGCTCGGACGGAAGCATTGTTGCTATAGCAGCAGTACCAAATAACAGCATTAGTTACATCCGGGTTTACCAATGGGATGGAACGGTGTGGAATCAAATGGGAAGTGACATCAATGATGCCACAGTTCTTGATGGATTTGGCAGGTCAATAAGACTTAGTTCAAATGGAACGACCCTGGTAGTAGGAGCTGAAGCTCACGATACCCCTTCTACAGATATTGGAAGATTAAGCGTTTACGAATGGAATGGAACCAATTGGATACAAAAAGGGACAGATATATTTGGAGAAGCTGAAAATGACTTTTTTGGCAAAGGAGTCGCTATAAACAACAACGGTACTATTATTATAGCGGGTGCAGCAGATGGATTAAATCAAACTCGGGGATATGTAAAAGTTTTTGAATGGAATGGAACCAACTGGGCGCAAAAAGGAAGTAAATTACTAGGTGAAGAAGGAAGTGCTTTTTTTGGAATAAGTAATGATATTAATAGTGCTGGAGATATTATTATTTCAGGAACCTTGGGAGGAAGTTTTGCCAAAGTACATAATTTTCAAGGTACCGACTGGGTGCTATTAGAAAGTATATCTGTTGCAGGTGGATTTCAATTTGGGTCCTCTGTGAGTATGAATGCTACAGGAAGCAGAGTAATTGTAGGTGACAATACTAATCCAGTAGGGGGAAATACGCTTGCTGGCCGCGCTACTGTTTTTGAAAACAATATCATTTTAAGTACAGATGATTTTGACGAAGAAATAATGTTGACTACTTACCCAAATCCTTCAAGCAATTATATTCAAGTAGAAAGTGAGCAAAACATTCAATCCTACAAAATAGTATCAATTGAGGGCAAACTTGTTCAAAATCAAACCATAATTAACAAGAGTAATTTCACCATTGATATTAGTAATATCAGCAATGGCATTTATGTATTACAACTTGTTTCGGATAGTGGGTCAAAAAGCGTTAAACTAATAAAAGAATAAAAACTGGCTATAATAAACAGGCGTTCAATCGGCCTGCAAGGCCCAGATTGAACGCCCTGTTGAACGAGATCGCCAAGAGCAGCGCCCCTGCGCCAGGGTCTAAATAAAGACTACCGTTGTTAAGAATTTCCGGTTTTTTGATGGGTGATTGAACCAATTTACCATTACCCTTGCCATCTTTCCATTTATTATCCCAGGCAATCCCACCGCCGGGGACAATACAATGGATATGTGGATGGTAACTCAGATTGCTCCCCCAGGTATGCAAAACCATGGTGGCTCCGATCTGTGCGCCCAGGTATTTTTGATCCCAACCAAATTGATCCAAAGTTTGCCAGGCACAACGAAATAACATCGAATACAGTGCTTGCGGATAATGGGGATCCAATCTCTTTGCCGTTGAAAAGGTAGGTCTTAGGCCGGTACGCCTCCAGATACTTTTTCAGTCCTTTGGCCATTAAAGGGCTTAATGGTACATAGCGATCCTTGTTATATTTGGTTTGCCGGATGTGGATCATCATGCGGTCAAAATCTACATCTGTGATCTTGAGGTTACGTGCTTCCTTGCTGCGCAAGCCCGCCGAGTAAATCAAACACAGCAAAACACGGTGTTTGAGAATTCGCCCGCTTCTAAATAGTTGCTTGCATTCATTTTGACTCAACACCACCGGTAATTTGTGCTCTCGCTTCAAGCTGGGCAATTGAATAATACGATCCTCGCGATCATACAGGCGGAACAAATAACGCAAACCATACACGGGATGCTTAAAATACGATTTAGAAGGTTGGCTGCCACTTAAAAGGTGTTGTAAATACCCATCAATTTGTTCCTTTTCCAGCTCAATAGCCGGGCATTTGAAATACAGGCTAATCTTGGCAATACAGCGCCCATAATTGAGTAAAGTAGAATGGGATAAACCACCTTTTGCTCCAACTTATCAAACATTACTGAAAATCCCGTAACTTGCCTTTCGGCTTGATTGATGATCCGGCTCTTTTGTACACTTTTCATAGGTCTGAAAATTCTAATGATTAAAAAATTCAGACTTATGGTTTTTTGGATAATTATGCAAGAGCACAACTATCGCCGTAGGCGATTTCGTTCAACAGCGTGTATAAGAAATAGCGGGTTTTGTGCTAAATTGAAGGTCAGTGCTTTTAATAAAAGTCAGTGCCAAACTGACAGTGAAGTGCTTCGAAAACCGCCACAAGTCATATACGCGAGCCGTTGAACAAAACCCCTCTAAATTACACTCTTAACCTACTGGTAATCATTGCTA
>CAZHZT010000177.1:0-8504 GCA_964537285.1 uncultured Saprospiraceae bacterium
CCTTTGGAACGGAAAGAAACATCTCCAACACCACAATGGATGAGGTGAGGTACCAGCACCGGGGTTACGGGCACTATTTTGAAATAGTCAATATATTAGGCTGGTGCCCGCTCAGGAATTTCTGGAAGCAGGAGTTCATCGACTTTGAGAACGGAACTGATCACGGTATCAATAATCAGGACATCGACAGCAGGATAATTAGATTGTGTGTGGCTGCTCAAGCAGATCTGAGACCATTATTCCATGTCTTCGGAATTCTTCCTCAAGATGCCGCTGCGGTACAGGATACCTTTAACCAAATAGGTATTCTTCCCTCCCTTGCGATTTATGACCGGCTTCAAGCATATTTCGACCTGATACCAGAGGATAATGCAGCATTTGTTGACTATGCTCAATTTGTCTATCCTAACCTTTATACGGACGGCCCGAACGCAAATCCGGATTATGGGGTAGGATGGCATTACCAAAAGTCGCTAACCTATGACGCGGCCGAAGCCCAACAAAGAACCGACATTCTTCAAGGCATTATCGACCTTTATTTCCCGAACGGGGAACCTACCGGAAATGACATAATCGATGTCTGCTGCTTACTTGATACCATGAACATTAGTATGGTAGAGGACGAGTTGGTGGTAACCGGAGGGGTAGAGCCTTATGATATTTCCGTCGATACCACCGGCAGTACTCAGATCATCATGGTCACCGACTTCGACAACTGCGAAGCGACCGCTGAATACCTTATTAGCAGTTTGTCTGAGATTAACAATGTTGACCTTAAGATTTTCCCAAATCCTACTTCAGGTGAGGTACAGATCTATCTAGGCACGCTTCAAAATCAGGTCACTATTTCTACCATTGACTTGTACGGCAGAGTGGTTCAATCAATCACTACAGTTACTGGCGGAATGATCTCCTACCAGCTACCTGAAACGGCTGGAGTTTACTTCTTAAAGGTAACCTTCTCAGATGGTCAATATGGTTGGGTAAGGGTAGTGAAGCAGTAAAAGCGTAGCCAATATTAAACATAAGAGGCTGTTTAATAAGTAGGCACGGCGCACCTAACTTATGAAACAACCTCTTTTTCTAAACCACCTTTTCCGTTTTCCTTATAAATTATACAAGCCCACAAAAACGATCGTAAAATTATTAATGCTTGAATAATCTATAAGCAACCGGATGATGCATATATTTCATTTGAGAGGGCAGAGAGGGCCATTTTGCGAAGCAAAATGGCCCTCTTTGCCCTCTCAAAAAGAGTTTTCGCGCCGTAGGCGCGTTTGTTTTTCACAATTTATGTCAAAGCACTATTTTCAAAGCGATAATTTCAGAATAAAGTCTAATCTATAGCTTCTTTAGCCATTTGTTTGACGACCTTCTTAGCAAATTTTTCACTTGTCTTTTCAAAACTGACCGGATCCGTGACCTTGATCTTGCCTATCCAATGCAAGCTATCTTCCTTAGATGATCCACGTAAATCATAGAGAAGCGATTCGAATACAAAATTTTTGTGCTTTTCTATATATCCAGGCTCATACACTCCTACACTTGTCGCACCGTAATACCTGCCAAATCTACCATATCGTGCGGGTACTGTGGTAGTGCTATATTGACCAGGGGTATATTCTACTGATTCTTTAGCGGCCACCAAGCTTGTTGCCAATATTCCGTCAAAACCATTTTTTCTTAGAGTCTCTACAAATAGCTCAAGTGCTTCTTCATTTTTCCCATTCTTCTTTATCATCTCTTTGGTAAGGCGCATATAAGAAGGCACAGCATCAATACCCTTTTTCTTCAAACGTTTGACGATGTCATCTTCCGCCTCAATCCTTCTGGTGTCATTTTTTGCTTTGGCAACGACCAATATTTTCGAGTACGTTTTAGTCTCATTGCCGATTGTTTTAGAGCTTATGAAATTTTGAGCATAGCTGTTGCTCACTAACATGGTCATGAATACGAAAAGAAATAATCTGTTCATTTTATTGTTTTTGTGTTAAGAAATTATAGTTCTTTGACAAATTGTGTGGAACGGAAATTATTTTACCCATCCTCTGGGGATAGCTTCTACTGTTAATTAATAATTGAATAGCTTATGAGGGCTGTAGTTGGCCCTTTATTTGGGTTCCTTGTTGGATATAGTCTCCTTGTATTCGGAGAAATAAATTCATCCTCAAAACTCCCGGGAAGAATTGACAGCCTATTTTAAAGGCGTTATCCTTACCAGGCACAAAGTTAGTGTTTTTATGCTAATCAATATTGAAATCCTAGTGCTTAAGTACTAAGAGTTGTTTGTTTGCTCTTAAATCTGCCGAAAATCTGAAGCACTAGTCTATTCAATACCCATTTAGAAGGTCAGGATGACTTTCTGCTGTTCCAGGAAATCGGATTATTGTTTCAAAGGTGATTTTTATTTCGCGCGAACTTTCTTTTCAAAGAATTTTCCCCCTATCTTTGAACAGCACACTAAAATTCCGATTAAACAAAAGAATGCGATGTTAAATTTTGGATTCATGAGTAAAGCCAACTTAGCCAGACCAAAGAAAATTAAGCAAGCCATAGTCGAAATCGTCAGTGATTCCGGTGAAGGTGCTCAAAAATGTGGGCAAAGCCTGGGAGCTATCTCTGCCAAAATGGGGAATGGAGTGTGGACCGTTGAAATCATCCCCGCTGAAATTCAACCACCTGCGCGTTCACGCGAAGGCGCTTCCGGAATCAGAGTGCGTATCGGCTCGAGAAAAGTGACGAATATGGGGAACCACGCGGATTTGGTCGTGGCCCTTAACGAGCAGGTGATCTATGGGCGCTTGAGACAAGATGCCTATAATGATCAAACTGTAATGCTCATCGATAATCGATGGGCAACTCATGAAGTAGCCACCATCCGCCAACAATATGCGAATGCATTGCAGGAGTTCAGAGCTCAGGGAATTCAAGTACTTGAAGTTCCCATGGAACCTGAATGTCTAAAACTTGTGCCTGACACCCGTAAAGGTAAAAATATGTGGGTCTTGGGCTTACTTTGCTATATCTATGCTCGCGATATGAAAAGAGCAGAGGATCAGATCCGCTTGATTTTTCGAAAAAAATCCCAAAGCATAATTGATACCAATATCGCTTTGTTAAAGGCTGGTTATCAATGGGCAGAAAATAACCTTGCCCTGCATTTTGAAATTCCACCAATGAATCTCAATGGCGACAGGGTGGTGATGAATGGGAATGAAGCCCTTAGTTTTGGAGTAATGGCTGCAGGTATTGAGCTTTGTTCGATGTATCCTATTACGCCAGCGACCTCAGCCAGCCATCATTTAGCAGAACACTTTGAGAAGGTGGGAGGAATTATCCATCAGGCAGAAGATGAAATTGCAGCTATAGGATTCGCAGTAGGCGCTTCCTATGCGGGTAAAACTGCTGTTACCATTACTTCCGGACCAGGTTTGGCCTTAAAAACGGAGTTTATCGGGTTAGCTGTTATGGCTGAAATTCCGCTTGTCATCATTGATGTACAGCGAGGTGGTCCTTCCACGGGTTTACCTACTAAAGTTGAGCAAAGTGACCTGCTCGCAGCCATTTATGGAGAAGCCGGCGATGCTCCCAAAATTGTTTTTGCTGCGGCGACCATCGAAGAGTGTTTTCAGTTTGTGATCCTTGCCCGAAAATTGGCTGAGTCCTTCCGCACTCCTGTGATACTTCTTAGTGATGCCAACCTTGCCACAGGTGTACAACCTTTCAACCGGCCCGACATAAATACCGAGTGGTTTTCACCTCCAGTTGATCAAAGCCCCTGGCAAGAAGGCCTTAAACCCTTTGATTGGGATCCGGAGACGGGATTGAGTAAACGCCCGATTCCGGGCCAAAAGGGGGGAATGTACACGGTTACCGGCCTTGCTCACGATTCTACAGGCAAGGTAGCCTACCAGCCGGAAATCAATCAGCTTAGCGCCGAGAGCCGAAGCCGTAAAATTGCTGCTTTTCAAAAAACTCTCAAACCACCGCGCATTCATGGGGATTCGGAGGGCGACTTGTTGTTGGTAGGATGGGGATCTACCCTGGGGGCCATTGAAGAAGCCGTCGACGATGCTCGTACCCTCGGATATAAAGTAAGCAGTATCCATTTAAGATTCCTGTTTCCTATTGTTCCCGGTTTAAAAGCAATCTTCAACCGCTTTAAAAAAGTAATTACAGTAGAGATCAACTACAGCGATAAACCAGGAGATCCTATGATCACAATGGAAAATCGGCGTTACGCACAACTTGCCTGGTACCTGAGAGCTAACACAGAATTGGATATCGATTGCTTCAGTTTTGTTTATGGGCAGCCAATGAGTCCGGGTAAGGTTTTGGAAATGATTCAGAAGGAAATAAGTAAAAGTTAACCTAAGTTAATTCTGAGAGTTTTTTTGTTTGATGGCCCTCAAACAAAAAAAGGGGCAGTAATCAATACTTTTGGACCGGCCTTATTCAATTTAGCTTTTTGGAAGGCTGGCAGCCGTTAAAAAATGAATACTGTTTGAGCCTCGGCGAGTTTATTCATTTTAGGCTGCCAGCCTTCCAAAAAGCGTTAAGAATTGAATACAGCCTTGATTTTTTGCTACTTTTTTATCAAGAAAAAAGTAGATAATTCACTGATTAACATAAATTTGCAAAGGTTTCCAAATTAATTTCGACCAAATGAAATCATCTAAAACCCAAAAAAACTTCTCTAACAAATATATTTTATGGTAAGTACAATTCATGAACTGTGTACCATCCCTACGCCCGACCGGCACTTTGGAATGGAAGACTACGGAAAAGGTACCCCACGCTGGTGCCCTGGTTGTGGAGGCCATTCTATCTTAACAGCCGTTCAAAGGGTGTGCAAGGATTTACAGTATCCACCCGAAAAAACAGTAGCCGTTTCGGGAATCGGTTGCAGTAGCCGTTTCCCCCACTATATGGGAACCTATGGCTTTCACGGTTTGCACGGAAGAGCATTCCCTGTAGCCTGTGGTATCAAATTCAGGCGACCCGACTTAAATGTCTTTGTAGTCACCGGGGATGGAGACTGCTGTTCCATAGGGGCTGGCCATTGGGTACATGCCATTCGATACAATATGAAATTGGTGGTTTTGCTTTTTGATAATGGTATTTATGGACTTACCAAAAAACAAACGTCCCCTACCAGTCCAATGGGTACGCTTTCGAATACGCACCCAAAAGGTTCTATATTGCCTCCGATAAACCCGGTTCTTACGACGCTTGGCCTCCCCAATGCCTCTTTTGTAGCCCAAACTACCGACTGGAACGCTGCTCACCTTTATGCTACAATTCGGAAAGCAGCCGATCATCCCGGATTGGCCTTTGTTCGAATTGTACAGCGCTGCCCCGTTTTCATGCGAGATCTTTATGGAGACATTGCTAGCAACCCTGATGAACTTATTTTACTTTCTCACGAAAAGGGCATTCTCCTCAAAACCAATGCTGAACATTCATTTAAGCATGTTATTGAGCACAATCCTTCTGATATTAATAAAGCCCGGGAATATGCAGAAATAAAAGATGGCATCCCAATAGGGCTTTTTTATGAAAATACTCGAAACCCAAGATACGATCTGTACGGTGCGCACAATATGGGAATGAGCAATGCCGATAAAAAGCAAGCGCTCAATAAAATTTTGGATAAATACACTGTAAGAAACACGCTCACTCATGAATCAAAATGATATTGCCCAATCGAAAGGTGCTATAGATAATAAATTACAAAACGATGATTTCTTTCCTGTTCTTGAAGCGGTAACACCTGCCAAAGATGATGAGATCGCGGAATACCACAAGAAATTGCATCAGTATTTTCTTAGTGGGCAGAAAACGACTGAAAGCCTTCAAATAAGAACTACACCTCTTATACAGTATCTTCAAGAGAAGAATTGGGAGATGCCCTTTCCTGCAATGTATGACCACAAAGAACTTGAAATAAGAAGTTTTACGGAAGTACTTCAGAATACGTTCTGCGATATATTCGATTCCGTAAATGAGGCCTTGAAGAAGCGCGTTTTTTCAACGTTTAATTTTCTTCTAAAAAAGAATGCTGGGAAAGATCCGATGCCCCACTATTCTGCTCAGGTAGAAGAAGTAGTGAAAATAATTCGGGAATTCGGAGAAGAACTGGAAGAACCTCAAGAATTCAATCAACAATGTGATCGGTTTGAAGAGCATTTATTGGCTCAAAAAGTAAGCCTAATTGGTTTTTCTACCCACGCTGCCTTCCAAATTCTCAATATACAGTTGAAAAAACGCATTAAGCGCCAGAAAGCATTTTTACAGACCATCAAAAAATCCCTGTCTGGATTGAACGAAGTTTTAGAGCTTCATTCTGGAAGGCCAGATAATACCCAAAGTGATTTCGCTTTTGCTGACGAACTGCTCTCTTTTGACAACGTCACAAAACTTACTACCGAAGAGGGTAGGTCGAGCTTGCCGGAAGAAAGAATGGAGCGTTTGCGGCATTACTCAAAAGTATTATCAAAGGCATTAAAAACTTATTCCGATCACTACATCAAAGTATTTGTTACACAAAAACTAGCCGACGAATACGTGCTACAAGGGACTCTGAGCGAAGCTTCTTTAGAAATTATTAACGAAAACCTTGGTGAAAAGGCAGCGGAGTATTCTAAAAAAGAGGTTCAAGAATTTGTTCAGATCATTGCCGCAATCAGACTGGCAAAGCTAGAGATGAACTATGAATATGACAATGACTTGCATGATCCCTACTTCGAGGGCTTTGATCTTACCTATTTAAGTGATGAAGATATCCAATATTTTCCTTCATTGATTGTCATAGAAGAAAGCCAGCAGTTAATAGGGCAGCCCAAAGGTTTTTTGGAAGTACTTTCAAATGGAAATTTTGTGAAAGTACTTGCAATCAACAGACTTGAAGATATAACGGCTGTCAAGGACAAGCCAGGTTTTGATGAGCGTTATCTTGAGCTAGCTGCCATGGCGATGTTTCATCGTAATGTCTGTGTTTTTCAAGGAGGTTCCAGTGATCCCGTTTGGTTGAGTAAGGTTTTTCAAAAAGGGCTGGAGGCTACCTCTTCTTCATTTTGGAATATCCTTTTTGCAAAGTCAGAGACAGAAAAGGAAAGCACTCAATTATTGGCGCTTAAATCTGCCATTGAAAGCCGGTTTTTCCCCGGCTTGGTGTACGATTTTCAATCCGGAGGTGATTTTGGAAGTCACTTCGATCTCAAAGGAAATCTACAGCCAGAGCAAGCTTTTCCTTCCTTTGAATTGAAGATCAAATCTAAAACAGGCGAGCAATTGCAGCCTTATCGAATTACTCCGGCCGATTTTCTGGCATTGAGCACTGACTATTTGAAAATGTTGGAGATTGTACCTCCTCAATATCAAAATGATAAGCTGATCTCATTCGCTGAATATCTCACTTTACCGCAAGATGCTCTCTCAGGGAAAGTTCCTTTCGTCTGGTTAGTAGATGAAAAGCACATTTTGAGGCAGGCAGCCATACCTGTTTCCTGGTTCCGTCGCTGCAAAGAGCGTCTTGATTATTGGAGCTTTATGCAAGAGGTAGGGGGGCTTAGAAACACTTTCTTAAAACAGCGTCTCGAAGAAGCAAAATCACAATGGGAAGCAAGCAAAGAAGCAGAAATTGAGGCCCTGAAAACGCAACTTCAAGCTGAATTTGAACAAACCAGCGCTAGAGATCTTGAAAGGGCCATTACAAATATCCTCAATAGGCTGCTGGGGTCGGATACTGACATTGCTACTTTGCTAAATCAAGCAAGTAATATCTCTTTTTCGACATCGCCTGAAGTTTTGGTGGACACAAAGCCACAAAAGGAGCTGGTTGAAGATCAACAAGAAGAGGCCCCAATGCCCACGATGCGCCCTGAGGCGTGGGTTGAAAGTGACCAGTGTACTTCCTGCAGCGACTGCATTGACGCGCTCCCCGGTGTTTTCAAATACAATAGCGACAAACAAGCTTTTGTGCACAATCCTAAAGGCGGCAGCTATGCGAAAATCGTAGCAACGGCCGAAAAATGCCCTGCAAGGTGTATACATCCTGGACTGCCACATGATTCTGACGAGCCGGAGCTGGAGAAATTAGTTAAACGGGCTGAGAAGTATAATTAAGCAAAGTTGTGATAAAAAGGGAAATGGTTGAAAAGCCTCCATCGGCAGCAACCTGCTGGGGCCCGAGCTCATCTCGGAACCTATCCCATGTCACTTCACCTTTACTAATGTTCATTTCACTTCAATTCCCTATTTATCTGATTTGCATATCCCCTAATTTTGACCCAGTAAACAAAATTAACCGGCCAGATGAAACGAATGACTATTTGAATAGTCTAAGTAATTCGCGAAATTGGACTACCCATTTTGTGAATAAAAAACTACTAATGAAAAATTAATAGGTTCTAGATGATTTCATTTGGTCAAAATTAATTATGGAAGCCCTTAAAGCAGGCCGTTAGGCCTGCCTGATCGTAGCCCTGGGTTCTCCCAGGGTT
>CAZHZT010000178.1:0-8471 GCA_964537285.1 uncultured Saprospiraceae bacterium
TTTTTATGTCAAAGAACGGAAAATTATAGAACTATTTATAATTTAAAGCACTAGGCGTTTTTTGTATAAAGCCCCCTTATTATGGTATAAATGAAAATAGGATAAAGAACCAAGCAATTTTGACTTAATTTTGCGTCAAACAATTCAGGCCTTCATGCTAAAAAAGCTATCCGATCGACTAGAAACCTTCCTGGCTTCCCTGCTTGGCGATGTTCCTATTGATATCCAAAAATACCTAAAGCGCGGCACGCTTGGCTTGTTTGGCATTCAGGTGATTTCAATCCTGCTTACCTTTTTTTCTTCCATTATTTTAGCCCGTTTCATGGGCGCAGAGAATTTTGGCCTATATGCATACACCTTATCATGGATCATGGTGCTGGGCAATATGGGTTCGCTGGGAGCGGATGATCTCATCATGAAGGAACTACCCGAATATCAGGTGAAGGGCGAAAAGCCTTACATAAGAGGGCTCATTCTGTTTACTTTAGGCCTTGTGATGCTTCTTTCTATAGTATTTGCCAGTGCTTATTGGTTTTGGGGGACAATCAGTCAATCCGAGGATTTCCAGCAGACTCGCTCGCTCTTCCGCATCATTTTGTGGGTAGTCCCATTTTTTGCGCTCACTTTATGGGCACAGGGCATGTTGAGGGGAAATCACTTCATTATAAGCGGTCAACTAGCGGAGAAAATTATTCGCCCAGGGGTAATTGTGGTTGGAGCATTGTTGGTTTATTACTTAAATAACCAAACGAACGCACCTGAAGTCTATACTCAAATTGCTGCAATAGCTATGTTGCTTTCGGGAATAACTGCCTTAGGTCTATTTTTTTTAAAATTCCGGGATTACTTCAAAGATTTTTTCAATATCAAATGGGCAATCAGCAAATGGCGAAGGCATTTGTTTTCTTTTTTCCTGATATCGATTATCGGAATGATCAACTCCAGAGTAGATGTGATCTTATTGGGTAAGCTTGGAGCTATGGAATATGCCGGTATTTACAACAATGCCGCTCGCTTAGTGGAGTTTAGTAATTTTTTCATGCTTATTGTTAATCTGATCTTGTCTCCCTTATATGCTCGCTTTTTCACAGAAAAAAAGGAAAAACAATTACAAAAGTTACTGACACTGGGAACGCGAGTCGTATTTTTCCTTTCCCTCCCAATTTTATTTTTATTCTTAATTTGGGGAAACTGGATATTATCCATTTTCGGGCCTGAATTTTCAGCTGGTTATACGGCTTTACTTATTTTAAGCGGAGGACAATTATTCTATTTGTTCATGGGCCCGGCGGCCTATGCACTGATGATGTATGGCTATAGCCGGGAGGCGGGTTTCATTTTAGTAATTGGCTTCATAGTCACTTTTACCCTGGAGTTTATTTTGATTCCTATTCTAGGGATGGAAGGAGCTGCTATTGGTAGAGCCGTCGGAGTAATTGTGATGCATGCATTGAATGGGTATTTGTTATTTGGAAAGCTAAGGCTTCGGGCAGGGATTCTGCCTGGAATATGGCAGTAGTAACGTTCTTTGACAAATTGTGTGGAACTTCAAAATGATAAGCTTTGAATGCTCTTGTGGCTGAAAGGATTATCATTTTGAAGTTCCATTTTTTCACAATTTATCTCAAAGAACTAGTAATAAAAGATAAAGCTTTAATAATGCTAAAAAAGATGTTTACATAATTAAACTTTTTTTTTACCAAAAGTCTAGTATCTTTACAATGGATTTGTGTTAGTGCAGAATAACATATTATATCTGTACTAAATTAAGGATCAACCATTTAAGCACATTGCTATATTCATTAACTTAGGCTGTAGAGTATTAAAATCAGATTAACAATAATTACAAACATTCCAGCTCAATTTTTTATCCATGAAAAAAATTTACTTTACTTTAATTTTTACGATTGCATGCATTTCGTTGCAAGCACAGTTGCTTCAATTTGCCACCAAAGTAATTGACTTTAGTTCGCAATATGATTTCCCAGACTATGCTGCTATTCAAGCCTTAAGTGCTCCAAATTCAGAATATGGAGATGCAGGAACGGCTTGGGCTTCAGAAACCTCAGATGGCCAAAGAGAATATTTGGTTCTAGGGTTTGATACCCCCTTACCAATCGATTCCATATTTATATATGAAAATTACAACCCGGGGTCCATTGATACAGTATATCTTAGAAACTCGCAGACAAACCAATGGGAGATCGTATGGTCAGGAACTGCTTTTAGCGCTCCTGCTGAGTATAGAATCTTTAAAATTGGTTTCCCATTGACGACGTTTGATGTTTCAGAGGTTAGAATTGCTATTAATAGCCCAGCAGTTAGTTCTTGGAATGAAATTGATGCCGTAGGCATTTTTTCTTCTGTTGGGTCTTCGGATTTGGTTTATGCATCCAGTGTTTTAAATTTTAGTTCCGAATATGAGTCAGTTGACTGGGGAAGTATCCAGGCCCTAAATGAACCAAATACATACCCTAATTATGGAGATATTGAATCAGCCTGGGCTTCTGAGACTGATGACGATCAAAGAGAGTTCTTAGAACTAGGATTTAATAATACCTTGCCGATCCGTTCTATTTTGATTTATGAGACTTATAACCCAGGAGCCATCGATACAGTATATGTTAAAAACCCGGGAACTAACGAATGGGAGATTGTGTGGTCAGGTCCAGCAACCATCCTACCTAAGGTTTCAAGAATATTTACCATAGACTTTCCTGCTACGCCATATCCGGTTTCCGAAGTACGTATAGCTCTAAACAGTCCTGCCGTTCCAGGTTGGAATGAAATTGACGCGGTAGCTATTATCCGAACTTCTTTCGTTGCTCCGATTCCAACCATGAGCGAGTGGCTTATATTTTTGTTTGGACTGATAATGGTAAACGTATTTACTGTGACCTTATATAATCAAAATATTCTGGCAAAGAGATCATAAGTTAAACATGAGTCATCCCGAAAATTCGGGATGACTCATGTTTAACCCATTACCTTTAGCCTAACATAAACATTCTCTGCTACTTTTTCTGATACGATAAGGTTCCGGTCTGGTAAGATGAGCTCCAGCGAGTTATCATAAGCAAAGCGATTGGAAATCGTAAATTCCGTACCAATCAGTAGGTTCAATTGTTCCAGGAATTGAAGCAATTCATTAGAATCTTCCTTAACACCAGTAATGCTAGCACAAGTATTTAAAGGGACTTCAGACAATACTTTACGAGGAATGCGGTGAATCTTACCTTCCTTATCCGGAATGGGGCCACCATGAGGATCTGTCGTTGGGTTTCCAAGAAAATTATCCAATCGGTCTATTAGTTCATCAGATTGTACGTGCTCCAATTGTTCGGCCAGGTCATGCACCTCGCTCCATTTAAAGTGTAGTTTTTCGGCCAGGAACACTTCCCATAGCCGATGCTTACGAATTATATTAACGGCAATAGATCGACCTTTTGCTGTCAATTCTACGCCTTTATAAGGCTTGTAATAAATAAGATCCTTATTGGACATACGCTGCACCATATCGGTTACAGAAGCCGATTTGAGATCAAGCTCCCGGGCAATTGCCGAGGTACTAATTTTATCTTTTGACTCAAGCGACAGCTTAAATATCGCTTTTAAATAATTTTCTTCTATTTCTGAATACATTATAAATGTTTTTCGGTCAACGGTCAACGGGAAACGAAATATCTTTTTTCCTTCCGTTCACCGTTTCCCGTTAACCGTTAACCGCACATGTTTCCCGTTTTTAAACTGTAGCCACCGGCATTTCTGACGGCCGCTTTTTTTGCTTTCTTTTCACCAACAATCCCGAACCCGGAGCAAACAGCATGGCCAGTACAAATAAAAGGCCTGAAATTGTAGTCATCGCTCCTGCAACGGATCCATTGATGATGCTTGCTAATATATATCCCAAAACCGATGTTAGTATCCCAATCAAAACAGTGAGCAAAAGCATTTTTGGTAAAGAGTGCGTCATCAAGTAAGCTGTTGCAGGAGGAACAATCAAAAAGGCCACTACCAGTATGGCTCCAACTACATCAAAGGATACTACGGCTGTTAGTGAAACCGCACTCATTAAAGCATAATGCCAAAAAACAGTAGAAATGCCTACGCTTGCCGCAAATTCCGGATTGAAAGTGGTTATAAATAAACCGCGATAACCACGCCAAATGAATAGCAGAATCAACAAAAGCGATATTCCTAGTATCCATACCGCTTTAGGGCCTATAGCCATACCGCTTTCCAGATAAAATTGGTTTAAAGGCACATTGGCAATCTCTCCATACAACACACATTCCTGATCCAAATCGACTTTTCCGGCAAACCAGGAAATCAGCACTACCCCAATAGCAAACAACCATGTAAAGGTAACTCCAATGGAAGCATCGGCTTGTAAGCGCGCTTTTTGATACAAAAACTCAATTAATATGGTCGTTAAAACCCCAAATAAAGCCGCTCCGAACAACATCGGCACCGAGGCCCTCGACCCCGTAATGAGAAAGGCAATCACGATCCCTGGCAACACAGCATGGGATATAGCATCCCCTACCATGGCCATCTTCCTCAGAATAAGAAAACAACCCAACAGGCCACAACAAGTGGCCACAAGTATTCCGGTTAATATTATCCAAAAAGCTGTCATATTTTGATTGAGGTTGACGGTGAACGGGAAACGACAAGCATTTCGTTGACCGTTCCCTTGATTTCAATAAGGTATTTGGCTTTGATGGGGATCAAAAACCGGGTAACCCAGTTCTTTTTCCAATTGCTGTTCTAGTTCGGGGGTTAGGATATGCTCAATAGCTTCCGCATCGTGATGCACATGATCCGGAGCTATATTCATTTTTTCATTGAGATAGAGCTCCCAAAGGCGATGTAAGCGGACAACACGGACGGAAGCTTCCCGGCCTTCCGGAGTAAGATGCCATAAATTTCCCGGTAGCTCTTCTATCAGATGCGCCCGCTTCAACATCAACAGTCCTTTTTTGAGTTCATCTTTAGAAAAAGCTCTTATTTCATTGAATTCACTAATGGCCCTGCTATCTTTTCCATCTTTCTTAATTTCTGCCAGGAGAAAGAAAGATTTCAAAATGTTTTCCTTAAGCATTTTTACCTGGTGCCGACGCTGACGCTTGATACGCGCCAGCATCCCCTTTTGAGGAGCAAATAATACGGAAAGCATAGCAATAACCGAAAGCACAATCACAATCCAGGGCCCCGTCGGCGTAGAGGGCGCCAATGCAGAAGCAAAAGCTCCCAGCCAGGCTGATAATACCCCAAAAAGGCCAGACAGAATAAGCATTACCAAAAGGCGATCTGTCCAAAAACGAGCAGCTGCAGCCGGAGTAATCAGAAGAGCAGCCATAAGAACAACTCCCACGGCTTGAATACCAATGGCTACGGCCAAAACAGTCAATGTTGAGAGCAGAAACTCCAGGGTTTTTATTGGAAAGCCCCTGGCGTGGGCAAATTCCGGATCAAAAGAGATCAATTTAAAAGGCTGATAAAAAAGTACCAGAATGACCACTATAAGCATTGAAACCCAACCTATGGTCATCACATCTTCCCATGACATCGCCGCTGCCCTGCCAAAGAGAAACTTATCTAAACCAGCCTGATTAGCCATGCCAGATCGCTGAATGGACGTTAGCAATAAAATACCAATCCCAAAAAATACACTTAAAATAAGCCCTATTATGGTATCGAGCTTGAGCTTGGTGTTACGAGCAATGAAATCCATGGATATAAGAGCAAACCAACCACTTATTGCTGCTCCGAGCAGCAAGAATAAAGGGTTTTTGGTTCCCGAAACTAAAAAAGCTAAACATACACCAGGCAAAAGGGCATGTGCTACGGCATCTCCAATCAGGGCCCGCTTACGCAAAAAGGCAAAACACCCTACCATACCTGCTCCGGTTCCCAGGATAACCGCTCCAAGCACTACATTGCGTGCATTTGGATCAGAAAGCGTTAAAAATGCAATGATATCTTCTTTCATCGACGATCCTGATATTGTTTTTCTCTAATGGGTAAATCTTGAGCTTCAATAGCATCAGCGACTTGTGAAAGAATCGTCAACTGCCCGCCATAAGCTTCCGCCAATCGTTCAGCAGTAAATGCTTCTTTTATGGACCCGACTGAAACCAAACGCGTATTTAAAAGAATAATCCAGTCGAAAAAATGCTTTGCAGTGTTCAGGTCATGATGAACAATAATCATCGTTTTTCCCTCTTCCTTCATTTTACTTAAAAGCTGAAGGATAGCTCCCTCGGATGCGGCGTCTACTCCTGCGAAAGGCTCGTCCATTAAATAGAGATCGGCTTGTTGAGCAAGGGAACGAGCGATAAAAACCCGCTGCTGCTGGCCTCCTGACAACTGAGAGATCTGCCGGTCGGCAAAGCTCAGCATATTCACTTTTTCAAGGGCCATTTTGGCAATAGCTTTATCATTTGTGGTTAAGCGCTGGAAAAGGTTATTTTTCCGGTACCGACCCATGAGTACTACATCCATTACGCTGGCAGGAAAATCCCAATCAACGGACTCTCTTTGCGGAACGTAGCTGATGCGGGAGCGAACTTCATCTAAACTGCCATTAAACATTTTTATATAGCCGCTATTTGAAGGGATCAAACCCATAATAGCTTTCAAAAGGGTAGATTTTCCAGCTCCATTTGGTCCGATCACGCCAATTATGTTCCCCTGAGGGAGTTCAAAATCAATATCCCATAATACGGGCCTACGATCATAACTCACGGTAAGGTTGTGTACTTCAACCGCGGGTATGTTAACTTTGTTGTTTTCTTTCATTACCATAAAATTGGTTTTTATTTCAAGCCCAAAACTATTTTCTCCACATTATGTCTTACCATTCCAATGTACGTGCCCTCCGGGGTTCCTTTTTCGCCCATCGCATCAGAAAACAAAGTACCGCCTATTCGAACATCATGCCCTTTGGCTTTACAGCCTTCCACGACAGCCTCTAAAGCTTTTGGAGAAACAGAACTTTCTACAAAAACGGCATTTATTTTTCTTTCGGCAATAAAGGCCGTCAAATTTTGAATGTCCTTAATCCCAAACTCAGAAAGCGTAGAAATTCCCTGAAGGCCCCTTACTTCAATTTTATAAGCCCTCCCAAAATATTCAAAAGCATCATGAGCGGTAATTAAAACCCGTTGTTCTTCCGGAATACGCTGTACCTCTTCACGCGCCCAGATATGCAGTTTTTTTAACTCTCTGACATAATTCTTAGCATTGTTAAAATAGAGATCTTTGTACTCCGGATGTTTATCGCCTAGTTTTTTACTTATAAACATAATCACTTGAGACCACATAGAAACATCAAACCAGATATGCGGATCAAAAGCATTGTCGTACCCTTCCGGATGAAGCAGACTGACTTTATCTAAGGCATCTGAAACGGGAATGACTGTTTTTTGCCTCGATAATTGCTCAAACACCTCTCCCATCTTGCCCTCCAGGTGCAAACCATTGTAAAGAATAACATCCGCCCGGCTCAAGAGATCAATATCTCCGAGAGTCGCTTTGTAAAGATGCGGATCCACTCCCGGGCCCATTAAGGTTTTCACATCTGCTAGTGTATCTACAATGTTTTGTACAGCATCTCCGATCATCCCGGTAGTACAAACTATCTGTAGTTTATCACTTTGTTGTGACTTATCCGGCGACTTGCAAGCCGAAAAAATAGCCAGGAGACACAAAATCCCCCCAATTATATTCTTCTGTATCCTCATATTTCATTTTTAGATAAGCCTAAAAATATACTATAGGCATACAAAAATAATAACTTTTAGAATAAAAAGTTCATTTTTAAAATAAAATTCCACCACTTAAGCCAAACCAAAGGGCAAATTGATATGTGTTGCAGGTTGAAGATTGGTTATGATTAATACAGACAGGTATGGGTAAGGTAGTAAGGGTAGCTCGAAATAAAGTGCCTCCGGATTTTTTTTGAAACCGATATCCCAAAATAGGTTGCAGGCCGAGATCTACCATCCAGTCATAGCTTACATCTTTATCCAGATCTTTGGTAATCTTTTTCGCAGAGGCTGAGAAAGTGGCACTAAAGCCAATTTCAAGAAGGTCGTCCTTGCCAAAATTAAAGGTAGCTCCTATAGGCACGGCAGCAGCCGGATGGTTATTATTCCACAGATCCAGGCCTAAACCTACTCTAAAAACCGAAAAGTGCTTTTCCTTCTGGTAAATAATCCGCTCGTAATTGATCCCTCCCAGCCAAACGAAACTTCCACCGACTTCTAAGTATAGCGTATTTTTCAGGGGAGGCATGTCAACGTTTGAATAATCAGGTAACTGCTGGGCTAATAGAGATCCATTAATAACCAGGATGAGAATACATGAAAAGATTCGGCTCATAGACTTGGGTAATATATGCGTAATTGGGTCAGCAATTCTCGTTTTGGAAATCCAAAACCAAATTTACGCCGCTTCGCGGCGAT
>CAZHZT010000179.1:0-8330 GCA_964537285.1 uncultured Saprospiraceae bacterium
TTTCCTTCCAATTTTCAAAGAACTGCTCTTAATTTTTTTTGTATGGTTTTAAAAGGAGCCCTTGTTTGATGAACCAAAAATAGAATTCTAACCTTAATTAACAACATATATTGAAGAGGATTATACTGAAAAGCCAATAGAAGCGAACTTCCCTAAGACTTGAAAAAATAAAATTGTTATGAACAAGTTTACTACATTCATTTTTCTAATGGCGTCCTATATTTTGTTAAGTTTTCTTCCTACTTCAAATGAAGAGCGAACTATCAAATCTTCTTCTCATCTTGAGCGTATAAAAATTGCCTTCTTTGAAAATATCCGTCATTTTGAAGAATCAGTAGATGCTTTGTATGTCTCGGCGGAGCAGCTTTCAAATGATATGGCTTCTGTTAGGAAGCTCCAAAATGATTTGAAAAATTGTCGTTTAGCTTATAAAGAAATAGAGCATTTTGTGGCGCACATGGACCCCCAGGGTGCTAGTGATTTATTGAATGGGGCTCCTCTGCCTAGCTTGGAAGAAAATGTTAACTCGTTGAATGTTCTTGAGCCTGAAGGGCTACAAATTTTAGATGAACTGATTTTCTCAGAAAACCCCTACGAAGCAAAGAATGAAATTCTTACTAAATGTAAGAGCCTGGATATCAATTTTGATACCATGAAAAAAATATTTAAGGCCTTTCCTCTTGGTGATCGCCATGTTTTTGAATCCATTAGAGAAAATTTAATTCGGATTTTTACTCTTGGCGTATCGGGTTTTGATACACCAGCCTCCGGAAATGCGCTTCCGGAGGCATACACTTCGATGAATAGCCTTTTAAATTTATTGATTCAATATGAAGGGCTTAACCCTCCAATTCCTTTTGAAGAAACAATTAGCCTAATGAAAGAGGCTGTTATCCATTTGAAAGATCAAAAGGATTTCGACAACTTTGATCGTCTTTATTTTTTAAAGAAATTTATTAATCCTTTATACGAGAAGGTTTATGAGCTTCAAATAAACATGCATATAGAGACCGTAGACGAAGTTTTTGATTATTCGCTACCTGTCAATTATCATGCGACTAATCTTTTTGCTGAAGACTTTCTCCATAAAACACCGTTTACTCAATTATACCATAGCCCAACTCATGAGCTAAAATTAGAACTTGGACGGTTGTTATTTTTTGATCCAGTTCTTTCTGCTAATTTGGAACGCTCTTGCGCTTCTTGCCACCAACCTGAGAAAGCCTTTACAGATGGCCTGGATAAAAGTATTGCATTTGATTTCGAGGGAACAGTGGGCCGCAATTCTCCAACCTTAATAAATGCTATTTATTCTCATCGTTTTTTTTACGATATGCGTTCTGAGGATCAAGAAAAACAGATGGAGCATGTAGTTTTCAACGAAAAGGAGTTCAATGCAGATTTCACTATGATCGTGAACCGCTTGGGGCAAAGTGAAGAATACCTGAATTTGTTCAAAGCTGCTTACCCAGAGCTACGGAACAGAGCTATTTGTCAGTGGTCTATTGAAAATGCAATTACCGCTTTTGTAGAAAGCCTTACCTCTTTTAACAGTCCTTTTGATCAGTATGTAAGGGGTGAAACAAAAGAGTTATCGCCTGAAGCATATAGGGGTTTTAACTTATTTATGGGCAAAGCTGCTTGCGGCACTTGTCACTTTGCTCCTGTTTTTAATGGAACGGTTCCACCTTTATTCCAAGAGTCTGAGTCAGAAGTTTTAGGTGTTCCTAGAACTAAATCGGAAGACAATGCTGAGATTGATCCAGACCTGGGGAGATACGCAAATGGCCGTATCACAGAGCATGTTGATTTTTATAAATATTCCTTTAAAACAACTACCGTTCGGAATGTAGCACTTACAGCTCCTTATATGCATAATGGCGTCTTTGATACTTTAGAGGAGGTCGTTACTTTCTATAACAAGGGCGGTGGTGTTGGTCTAGGATATGAGGTTCCTCATCAAACCTTACCTTTTAGCAGCCTTGGTTTGAGTGAGGACGAAGTCAATGATTTAGTCGCTTTCATGGAAACATTGACGGAGGATGCAGAGCGCTTCAATCAAAAACCAACTCGATTGCCAGCATTTGAAGGATCAGAAGAAATTTACAATGACCGAGTAATTGGTGGGCACTATTAATGGCCCATAATTACTCGTTAATCAATAAGCTCAGATGTGATAATTTTTATTCTCTAATCAATCTTCCAAATTCCCTAACATTAAGCCATCTAAAAATTAATGAAATAAGCAGGCTTATAAAAAACGATAATAATAAAGCGATTTCCCAGCGTAAAGGCAAAGCGATGTAAATCCCACCAGTAATCGAAAAAATAATGCCTGCAAGGGTCAGCGCTTTTCCCCATAATGCTAAGCTCAAAACTTCGGGGAAGATTTTTTTTACAAAATATATTTGCCCAAAAACAGCAATGAATTGAGTGATCAACGTGGCAAATACCGCGCCTTTGGCAAAATAGATGGGAATAAGCCACCAATTGAGCAGGAAGTTTAACAATACGCTTGCGCCAAATAGATAGTTTAATTTTCCGATGCTGTCGTGGGCGGTGAGAAGCGTAGCTAGTATAAATGATAGGCCAACGGCAATGAAAGATAGCATGAGCCAGCCTAATATCAGGCCCCAGTATTCATTAGAGTTCGTGTAAAGTAAAGTAGATATTTCATTTCTAAAGAAAAATGTCCCGGCGGATAAGGTTACAGAGCCCCACCACATTAAGCGAAAGCTAAGCTCTAATAAAGACTTTACAGGTTTTTCCTCCTTTAATAACCTGGAAAACATGGGCAGCAGCAAGCCCGCAAATAAAAAGCCGATCATGTTGCTGGCATGTAAGATTCTGTAGGCTGAGGCGTAAATACCTGCTTCTTTTTCACCGTTTTCCAGCAAGCGCTCAATCATGATACTGTCCAGGCGGGTATAACCATTCATCAAAATGATGATGAGGGCGAAGGGCCAGCTCTTTTTTAATATGGACCAGGCCACAGCCAATCGAAACTTAATGACCAGCTGATTGATTTTACTATAAATTACACCGGAAGCTATCAGCGCAGCTATTAGTAAGGAAATAGTTTGAAAATAAACGAACCATTCAATCTGAAAGACGCTTCTCCACTCTTCGCTTATCAAAAAATAGCCACAGATTAAGATCATTAAAAACTTATCAAGGGAGGAAATGAGGCTATCCACCCAGTAAAGCCCTAAGCCGGAAATATTTGACCGGAAAAATAAAATCATTGAAAGCAGGAACTGATTCACGATGAGCCAGAATAAAAGATGAAATTGGGCCCACTCATACCCAAGCGCAAAGGCTACCCCAAAAGTGAGGAATAAATAAAGGAGACCTAGCGATAATTTTAAAAAAATAAAGTTGAAAAGGTATTTGTCCAGCAGTTGGCGGTGCTGAGCAATATTTCGATTGTTGTAATTCTGAATACCAAAATCGTTGATGATCTCAAGTATATAAGTGAGGTTAAGCAGAGCGAAGTACAAACCATAGGTCTCCGGGCCTACGACGTTTTGTACCGTCCGGTCAATACCAAATATATAGAAAGGTTTTATCAGCAGGTTGATGCCAATGACGAAAATGATATTGACCAGAAATTCCCGATTCATCTTTTGTTGTGCAGCGGTTATTCGTAACGAAGCGCTTCAACCGGATCCAGCTTGGCTGCTTGTATCGCTGGATATAAGCCTGATATGACGCCAACGACAAAGCAAACAATAATGCCGAAAATGATCCAGCCCCAGGGCATGACGAAGGAGCCTCCGAGAAGATAGGTTACCAAATAGCCGACCATTACGCCAAAGATAATCCCGACAATGCCTCCCAATTGGCAAATCACTACGGCTTCCGTAAGAAACTGAACCAGAATATTTCGGCTGGTGGCCCCTACTGCTTTGCTTATACCTACTTCCCGGGTGCGTTCAGTGACCGAAACGAGCATGATATTCATCAGTCCGATGGCTGCGCCTAGTAAGGTGATCAAGGCGATACCAATGGCAGCAAGTCGAAAATTAACGGTATTATCTCTTATTATGGATATTAAATTGTCGCTTTTGGTAATTTCGAAATCATTATCCTGGCTGGATTTGAGCTTGCGGATGTTACGCATCAAGCCAATCGCTGTTGATATGCCATCCTCCATATCTTCCGCATTATTTACAGCGACGCTTAATTTAAACGGGCTATTAGCAGTAGCATAGCGCCCTTTAGCAGTCACCAAAGGAACAAATGCCATACGATCTCCACTTTGGTTGAGAGAAGCCCCTTTTGATTGATAAACACCGACGACCAGGTAGCGAATACTCCCTACGCTGATGGTTTTTCCGATGGCTTTCCTGGCCTGCCCCTCAAATAATTTTTCTACAATATCTTTTCCTAGTATAATTCGACTGGCGCCGCTGGAATGTTCCGTGCCGGAAAAGTTTCTTCCCTCCTCAAAATCATAACCATTTATATCGAGGTAGAATTCATTTATTCCAACAACTACTACATTGGGGTTGGTTTCTTCATTGCCGTGTTTGATGACGGCATTGCCTGTGATGGTATAATCTATCGATATTTTTGCCGGATATTCAAAGCGCTCTTGAAATTCAATGGCTTGATCAAAGGTAATCGGATCCCCTGATTTTTCTCTTCTTCCGTGGCGAGTTCCGCCTAGCGATGCCCCTTTAGGTGTAACCGTAAAGGAGTTGGTGCCCAGGCTTGAAAAGTTATCATTAAGAGAATAGATGAAGCTATCAATGGCTGTAAGAATACCAATGAGAGCCAATATTCCGAAAGCGATAATCAATAAGGTGAGGATCGTGCGGAGTAAATTGGCTTTTACGTTGCGTAATGCTTGCCTGATGTTCTCTATCGTATTCATCTTAATGTTTTAATATGGTTTAAAATTAGATTAAACATGAGTCATCCCGAAATTTCGGAATGACTCCTGTTCGATGCATTTTTACTATGCAAGCACCTCCACCATTTCCAATAATAAAGGATTAATTTCCTGATGGTGTTTGGTCGCTTGTTCAAGAGGAGTGTAGACGATATCTTTATGAATTTGTCCGATCATCACTCCTCTTTGGCCATTGATCAGGGCTTTTACGGCCTCCATTCCCAGGCGGCTGGCCAGTACGCGCTCTGCGCATGTAGGGCGGCCTCCTCTTTGGATGTGGCCGAGGATGGTAACCCGCATATCGTAACGATCAAAACGAGCTTTTACTTTTTCTGCGATTTCGAAGGCTCCTCCCTCATCATCTCCTTCCGCAACGATCACGATGCTGGACGTTTTTTTCCTTTTAAAGTTCGATTCCAGGGTTTCTACCAGGCTATCGATATTTGTTTTACTTTCCGGGATAAGTACCGCTTCGGCTCCTGTAGCGATCCCGCTTCTAAGAGCGATAAATCCAGCATCACGGCCCATGACTTCCACGAAGAAAAGGCGGTTATGCGCATTGGCTGTATCTTTAATATTATCGATGGCAGCCATAGCAGTGTTAATAGCCGTATCGTAACCAATGGTAAAGTCGGTACCATACAGATCATTATCAATGGTGCCGGGCACCCCAATGACGGGAATAACATATTCATTCATAACCGCAAGAGCACCTTTAAAAGTACCGTCTCCGCCTATAGCTACCAAGGCATCTATTCCATGTGCGGCGAGATTTTTATAGGCCTTTTGGCGGCCTTCAGGGGTTCTAAATTCTTTACTTCTAGCTGAGTAAAGGATTGTGCCCCCCTGCTGGATTATACCACTGACAGAGTGTGAGTTCATGGCTTCGAACTCATTATCGATCATGCCTGCATAACCTCTACGGATGCCCATGACTTCGAGATTGCTATGAAGAGCTGTACGCACCACAGCACGGATACAAGCATTCATTCCCGGAGCATCACCTCCTGAAGTAAAAACAGCAATTTTTTTCATAAGAATTTATTTAAAACGACGACGAACAGTTTTTATAAAGTTTTTGGCGACAGCCTTTTTGTCTTTGGCTGTCCAGTTATATTTTTCTGCAACTTGGGTGGCGAGGAAGTTTTTAGCTTCATCGAAGCTTTTCATGCTATTGAGCTGCATCAGGGTATCTACGAAAGCATCCTGATCTCCTTCGAACAATTGATTGATATTAAACAGCCGGTCGTTGATACTAAAGGCGGTCGTTAAATCCTTAATTGGGGAATCGCTGAGTTTATCGGCGAGTTCTCTGATTTGTTCCTGCTCGAAAAGGTGTTCGTATTCTGGTTCTTCTGTTGGCTTGGGAGTGGGCCTGCCAGGCTGCGAACCTGGCTTTGCTGTTCTGGGCTTAGGGCTCTCCCGCTGAGGTTCTGAACGAGGTTCAGGCTCGCTGACTTCCAGCTCGATATTTTTTTCTGGTTCTTCATAGACGGGTTCAGGTTGAGCTACAGGTTTAGGCTTAGTCGCAGGAGAAGGCTTTCGAGCTTCTTTGCGATAAGTTGGTTCCGGAGGCGTTTCTTTTTTCGATGAAGCAACAAAAGGCTTTGTAGCTACGCGATCATCGAGAAAAAAATCGTAAAGTTGGCGGATATAGCTAAGCATCAGATCTCTCTCGATGCTAGATAGTTCCCCTTCATCAATTTCGATGCTTTCAAATAGGTGATTTATTTTGGCTAATGCTTTTTGAGCTTTTGACAGATCCATTTTAAATGTTTTTGGTAAAATAAAGCACTTTTTTTCTTCTGCAATATAATTTTTAGATAAATTTCGGAAAAATAAAGTCGTATGTTTCTTGAGCCACATTTTCGGGGGCAGCGCAGCGGCTGGATAGAGGTTATTTGCGGTTCTATGTTTTCCGGAAAAACCGAGGAGCTCATCCGGCGGTTAAAGCGTGCCAAGATTGCCAATCAGAAAGTTGAGATATTTAAGCCTAAGCTGGATTCGCGCTATGATGAAGCCAATGTGGTTTCACATGATGCCAACTCCATTTTGTCCACTGCTATAGAACATTCTGACAAGCTGTTAAGTTTGTCGGAGGGTGTAAGTGTGGTCGGGATTGATGAGGCTCAATTTTTTGATGAAGCTTTACCGGATAATTGCCAAAAATTGGCGCTTCGCGGCATACGTATTATTGCCGCCGGGCTTGATATGGATTTTAGAGGCAAGCCATTTGGGCCTATGCCCAATTTATTAGCTGTGGCGGAATATATTACCAAAGTCCACGCTATTTGCCAACATTGTGGAAACCTGGCCACCCATTCCTATCGGATCACCCAACAAGAATTTAACGATACGATACTAATTGGAGAAAAGGAGCATTATGAACCACGTTGCCGGACGTGCTATCATATGGGGAATATTTTGAATTTGCAGGTAAGGGATTAAAACCGCCACGGATAGCGGGAAACGGTTAACGGTTAACGGGAAACGAATTGCGGTTAACGGGGAACGGGGTTTTCTTGGCTGCTTTTAGGGGGAGGTCTATTTTTTGGGGCAGCGCTTGCAGTGTTTCCCCTTCTTTAAGTATTTTTTACAGCACTTTTTCTTAGGGCCCTTGTCTTTGGCCGTAATAACGGCAAGCGGGAGGTAGGTCGGTTGGTTTATATGAGCTATGTTGAGCGTGTTGCTATTCATGGCAGTCCTAAGTTGTAAGGTGATTATTATTGGATTTCGGCTTAGCGCCTTTATTAGACTTGTTCTGTAGATGCTGATGGAGCGTAATTTGGCAAATTTTATTTTAGACAAGGCGAAAAACGCAGGCATAGCCTAGCTACGTCGAGTATTTTCAACGCAGTATAAAATAAAATTTGGCAATTTGAGCCCATCAAGCATCTACAGAACAAGTCTATTGATGATCAAGACATTTTTCTCGTATTCAGCAACCAGTTTAGCGAGCTTATAGGTATCAAATGATTTGTTTAGGAAGACCTTTTTCATGCAATATGAAGGATGGGCGTCGTGAAAGACAAGCCAGGGCCGCCATTTGTTTTGTGTGCCGGGCAATCGGCCTGCTCCTGCTCTTATCCGCATGCCTTCACTGTAATGGACCGTGTCGCAACAGGTCATCAAGTAAGTACATGTATCCAGCTGCTCTTGTGTTTGGAGGGCAACCTTCTGATTTTGGACTAATATTTTCTCTGCTTTCTTGTATTTCATACCCTTGCAAAGATAAGGTTTTTTATGTCCAGTGGTTATTTAGACTAAATAAAAATTGTAAGAAAAAAGTAATTTTTTTAGTTGCACAAACGTGATTCATCCCGAATTTTCGGAAGCTTTATATCGTCACAATATTTAACAATAGGTGCTGTAAACCAATGTATTACCTACTTTTTTCTTGATAAAAAAGTAGCAAAAAATCAAGGCTGTATTC
>CAZHZT010000180.1:0-8297 GCA_964537285.1 uncultured Saprospiraceae bacterium
GCTGCCAGCCTTTCAAAAAGCTAAATTGAATAAGGCCGGTCCTAAGATATTGATTTACGGAATCTACTATTAATCATTGTAATAACATGAAGTTCATTAAAGTTAAGGAATGACTCATGTTTATTATTACAATCGATTTTTAAGTTAAAACTTTTACCAAATCAACTACTCCTACAATAATATACTGAATACCAATCGCCATGACTAGAAAGCCCATGATTCGTGTCATGGCTTTAATCCCACCGATCCCCAATAGTTTAAACAAAAAAGGAGACCATCGAAGAATAAAATACACGATGACAGCAGTAGTCAAAATGACGGAAGCAATAATCAACTGATTGCTCAAGTCTGGGTATTGCGCATTAAAACCAATGAGTAAAGAAATAGACCCAGGGCCTGAAAGCATTGGCATCGCCAAGGGCGAAAAGGAAATGTCTTCCTTGTTAAGTGCTTCATCTGTTACAGCTTTATTAATAGCTCGCCCTTCAGCAAACTTTCCTTCTAAAAGAGAATAACCAGAGGCGAGGATTACCAATCCGCCTGCTATTCTCATGGCATTTAAGCTGACTCCAAAAAAGCCCAAAATATACGTTCCTGCTAGAAAGAAACTCATTAATATAAGGGCGAAGTAAATACTCGTATTCAGAGCAGTTTTTCGGCGTTCTGCTACAGTGTGATGAGGGGTCATGCCAATAAACATTGGAACCGCCCCAAATGGATTAACGACCGAAAATAACGAAGCCAATACAGCGATAAATAACTCCATAGGATTCGATTTTGTGATAGAGCGTTTGATTTGTGTTTGTTTGAGTAGGTGTGTAGTCGCACATCTACTCAAACAGCAATTCTTCCTTTTGGAAATCCAAAACAAGAATCACTGCTACTCAAACAAACACATTATTAAATTCTCTATCATTAAGTTTTTAAAGTTTGTAAAATATTATTCTGTTTCGAGGGTGTTTTATGCCCTCAGGCCGAATAATACACTTTAGACGAGCAAAAGGTTCCGATGGAGACATTAAATAATTGTGATTTTAGAATTTTTTCCCGCAGCCTCGCCATTTCCTTGAACCCGAGCTTACTTCAATACTTAAATCATAGGAATGGTCAGACATGGTATCCCCGCATTTCCCGGCCTGGATATTTATTTTTAAAGGAGGATTTTCTTCTTTCCTGTCAATAGTATAAACTGTATTGTTTCCAGACAGAGTCGGTTTTTTGTAGGGTAAAACTTCGCAAAGCATCTCTCCCATATCTTTAAAAATAATCGTGTTTTCTTTAGGAGAGATGAGCAGGCTCCAGTTTGGTTCATTTCCAAGTGCGAAAACGACTTCAGGCATGCAGTTGTTTCTTATGTTTCGTTGTTTCAACTCTATGATCTTGTTTACTTTGAAAGTTCCGGTTTTCTCATTACGGGAATCATAGTTGAGATTTCCTTCGAGTTGAGCATTTACGGGCTCACCCGGAAAGGAGAGCATGGGTTTGTTCTTTTGGTATTTTCCTTGGAGATCATTATCTAATTCATTGGATACCACGAAATTCATTTCCGGATGAATGCAAGGTTTGAAGATGAATTGACCGTTGATTAGACGAATAACACCTGAGAAGACTCCATTGGTATCAAGTTGTGTATAATCTGCTTCGCTTGGAGCTTCGGCTATTACCGTCGCGGTGTCCAATTTTACTGGTTTATTCTCTTGGGTAGTAGGTTGAATTTCTGATTGCTGATCCTTGTTTTCTTGTCGGTTACCTGCAGGAGCACAGGAACAAAAGTAAACTAAGTAAAGAAGAAAAATGAAGCCTAGATTTCTTGTAATCATAAACTGTGGATTTTAAAGATGAAGTAACTTTTTACAAAGAAACCATTATGAAATAAAAAAACGAATGAAAAAGCTACAATTAATGTGTTTTCTCTTGGGGTGGATATGTAGTGTAAATGCTCAAAATCTGGTCCCTAATCATAGTTTTGAGAAGTGTAATGAAATTCCAGTAAGGTGGGCTGGAACCTTTTCCAAATTCAATCGCTGGATTAAAAACTGGAGTTCACCTACCCAGGGCTCAACAGATATTATTTTTGAGGATCTTCGGCAAAAGATTATTCCACCCAGAGCATTTTTTGATTTAGCGCCTCATCTTCCATTGGATGGAAAGATAATGATTGGAATAAAAACTTATGGTTGTTCAGGAAAAGTGATGCACTGCAGAGAATATTTACAGATAAAACTCATGGAACCTCTTATCCATGATGCTGTTTATAGATGGAGTGTGTATGTAAACCCTTTGAAGTACTCGATTATGGTGAATAATTTTGGGGTAGCATTTTCTTCGAAACCTCTGATGTATGTTTGGGATGATGTACTTGAAGCCCCTAAACCTTTGATTAATCATAATAAAATAATGAAAAGTGCTCCCGGGAACTGGGAGTTGATTTCCGGAACTTTTACCGCGGATAGCAGCTATCAATATATGATCATGGGGAATTTTTTTACAGATGAGGAGACCAAAGCTGATGAGGAACAAGCCTTAATTCCTTATTCGTTTCTTTTAATCGATGAAGTGAGCCTAGTGCCTCTGGATTCGAGCCTGCATCCTATGGCATCCATGCAATGGAAATCAGGAGAAACGCTTACCTTGCGCAATATTCAGTTTGATTCTAATAAAGCTATTCTTCGTCCCGAATCTTATGAGGTTTTGAATCGTTTGGTTGAAATATTGAAGAATAAGTCAGATTTAAAAATCACTATTAATGGGCATACCGATAATGTAGGCTCGGAAGCTTTCAATCTTGATTTATCCAAGAGAAGAGCAAAAGCCGTAAAAACATATTTGATTGAAATGGGAGTAGAAGCAAAGCGGTTATTGTCAGAGGGTTTTGGAGAAAACCAGCCTGTAGATACCAATGAAACGGAGGAAGGGCGTTTTAATAATAGGAGAGTGGAGTTTACAGTTAGATAAATTAGTCCTTTGATAAATTTAATTTAAATTATGAAAAACACCCCTGGCAATATTCCATATCAGCCCATTAACTGCGATTTGTACGATGAATTGGAGTTGAGAGCCTTAAAAGCAAAGGTGTGCTTAATTGTATATAAAAATGAAGCAGGAGAAACCGCCGAGGTAAATGGGGTGATAGGAAATTTACGTTCTTTGACAAATTGTGTCGAGTTTAAAAAAGATAAAACCTGAATGCCCTTGTGGCTGAAGGGGTTATCATTTTTAAACTCCATTTTATCACAATTTATGTCAAAGAACCAAAATCTAATGACCAAAAACAAAGAAGAATTCATGGAGCTTTCCGACGGGCGTATCATTCGCCTGGATGCTTTAATAAGTGTGGATGGCAAAGAATTCGGTCGATATTGTTGAAAAATAGAGGTTTTCTTTGAAGAAATGGGCGGTATTCTGTTTCTCCAAAGAAAAAACCTGCCTCTTAAGAGTGGAGACAATATGAAATGCAACGATTTTTACATTCTTTTCGTTGCGATACTGTATATTCGCAACTGCTGTGGTAAAATCAACTAGTATGCAAAAAAAAATCTTGGTAACCTCCGCTCTACCTTATGCAAACGGAGCTTTACATTTGGGCCACCTGGCTGGCGCCTATTTACCTGCTGACATCTATGTGCGCTACCTCCGCCTGATGGGAAAAGATGTCCTTTTTGTTTGTGGATCGGATGAACATGGAGCGGCAATCACTATGCGGGCTAAAAAAGAGGGGGTAAGCCCCAAAGAAATAATCGATAAATATCATACCCTCAACAAAAGTACCTTTGAGCAACTGGGTATTTCTTTCGATTATTATCATCGTACCAGTGAACAATTGCATTTCGAAACGGCCCGGCAGTTTTTTAAAAAACTATATGAAAAAGGAGGCGAATTCGAAGAGCGCACTACTGAGCAGTACTTCGATGAGTCTTTTAACCAGTTTTTGGCAGATCGCTACATTGTAGGAACTTGTCCAAAGTGTGGTCATGAAGAAGCTTATGGGGATCAGTGTGAGAACTGTGGCTCTACTTTATCACCAACCGAACTAATCAATCCCAGATCTACTTTAAGTGACCAGGTACCCGTTTTGAAAAAAACGACTCACTGGTATTTTAAACTGGAAAAGCACGAAGCATGGCTTCGTGAATGGATCGAGAATGGCATTCTGGAAGGCCGGGAACATCATGATGCTTCTAAATGGAAAAAACATGTTACGGGTCAATGCCTTTCCTGGTTGAATGCGGGTTTGTTACCTAGAGCCATAACGCGGGATCTGGATTGGGGGATTCCCGTGCCTGTAAAAGGTGCTGAAGGGAAGGTGCTTTACGTGTGGTTTGATGCACCAATCGGGTATATATCCTCAACACGCCAATGGGCCTTGGAAAATGGCAAAAACTGGGAGGATTATTGGAAAGGGGATAATGTTGATTTGGTCCATTTTATTGGAAAAGATAATATTGTTTTTCACTGTATTGTTTTTCCGGCAATGCTTAAAGCGCACGGAGAATATGCGCTTCCAAAGAATGTACCTGCCAATCAATTTCTGAATTTTGAGGGCCGCAAATTTTCCAAATCAAAAAATTGGGGAATTGAGCAACACACTTATCTGGAAGAGTTTAAAGATTTTCCTAATAAAGAAGATGCTTTGCGTTTTACTTTGATCCGCAACATGCCCGAGAATAAAGACAGCGATTTCAAATGGGATGAATTTGTGGATTTTCACGATAAAGAACTGGCTGATAATCTGGGCAACTTCGTAAATAGGGTAGTGGTGCTTACCAATAAATATTTTGAGGGCATTGTGCCTGAAGTAAATGTGGACTTATTGGAAGCCTTGGAGGATGCTCGCCTTCTAATTATCAAGTATGCGAAAGCTATTGAGGACTTCAACTTTAAAGCTGCGGTGCAGCTTCTGATGGAAATATCCTCTTGGGGAAATGTATATCTCCAAGAATCTGCTCCCTGGGCTATATTTAAAAAAGAACCGGATAGCCCTTTGATTAAGGAATGTATGTTTGTCTCCTTGCAAATCGTTACGATCCTTAGTGTATTAGTAGAGCCATTTATTCCATTTACCGCTGCCAAGTTAAGGTCTTTATTGAATTTATCTTCTTTAGAAAACGGAGCTTTAGAAGCTTTAAGAGATAAAGTTAAGCAGGGGATAGCTGTTTTGGAAGCAGGGCATAAAGTCGGAGAACCAGCGCTGCTTTTTGCAAAGATCCATGATCGAAAAGATGACAGCCGCCTTAAGATTATTGAAGAACAGAAGGCAAAGCTGGCTAAGATCCTTGAAGCTGAACAGGCCAAAGAGCGTGTACCGATTAAAGATCAAATCCAGTTTGATGATTTTACAAAACTTGACCTTCGAACGGGAACGATCACTGCTGCCGAGAAAATCCCTAAGGCAAAAAAACTACTGAAACTGACCGTTGATCTTGAAATGGAACAACGAACCGTAGTGTCTGGAATTGCTGAGTTTTACACTCCCGAAGAAGTAATCGGCCGTCAGGTTGTTTTACTCGCAAACCTGGCTCCCAGAAAACTGCGTGGTGTAGAGTCACAAGGAATGATCCTTATGGCAGAAAATGAAAAAGGTGCATTGAGCTTTATCAGCCCTGATGAAGGTTGGGGCAATGGTTTTATAGTAAGATAAAATGAGGCTGCCTCAGAAATATTTTCGTCACGACTGGCTGAAAATTTTCTATTGAGGGGAGTTCTTTTGTTGAAATTTTTACTAAAAATTTCAACAAAAGAACTCCCCTCAATAGAAAATTTTCAGCCAGTCGTGACGAAAATATTTCTGAGGCAGCCTCATTATAAAAAACTCTAAATGGCACTTAAATATAGATTACTTCTGGTTTTATTCTTTTTGTCTATTGCTGTGTGGGCAGGGATGAGCATGTTCTGGCAAACTCAGCAGGAATTACTTTGGGGGTATTTGCCTTTATTCCTCTTATTAGGAATATGGGGTACGCGGATGAGTTTGTCCCTGGGTAATTCTTATCGCAATGAACCGCTACGATGGAAATGGCTGACGTTGTCTACGCTTTCAGGGCTTTTGCTTTGGTTGGGTTTTCCTACTTTTTCCTCAACGCCCTTGATGTTCATAGCTTTTGTGCCTCTTTTGAAAATGGAAGATGATATTTTAGCATCTGGAGTGGCGCATAGTGGGAGAAAGGTTTTTGGGTATTCTTATCACGCATTTCTGTTGTGGAATATCTTATCTACATTTTGGGTAGCCGATACTTCCTTGATGGCTGGGATTTTTGCCAATTTCGCTAATGCATTTTTAATGAGTCTACCTTTTTTGCTTTTCCATTATTCCCGGAAAGTAATGCCTGGTAAATTGAACTATTTGGCTTTCATTGCTTATTGGCTAAGTTTTGAATACATTCATTTGAGGTGGGAGCTTACCTGGCCGTGGTTAACTTTGGGTAATAGTTTTGCTGCTCATCCTTCATGGGTACAATGGTATGAATATACCGGTGTTTTTGGAGGAGGGTTATGGATATTGCTGGCAAATGTGCTTGGGTTTAAATTGCTGGATTCTTTTTGGAGTAGAGAAAAAGGGAAGTCTTTGGGTTTAGGGCTGCAATGGGTCGTGCTAATAGTATTGCCTTTGGCTCTTTCATTATGGATGTATTCCTCTTATGAAGAAAAAGGGGTGGAAAAAGAGGTGGTAGTTGTGCAACCAAACTACGAGCCGCATTATGTAAAGTTTAGGATCCCTCAAAATAAGCAATTCAAACAATATATGGACCTTGCTGAGACGGTCCTTTCCGATAGTACAGACTATCTTGTATTTCCGGAAAGTGCATTTGGGTTGGTCGATACGGCTAATGTCCTGGCTTACAAGTATGTGAAGATGCTTAAAGCATTTCTTGATCAGTATCCTAAACTGCACCTGGTTACAGGGCTTAATGGATACACTTTTTTGCCTCCCAACACCCCCTGGCGAAAAACTATGCGTGTGGATGTTCGCACCGGGACCGGGGATACGATATATTGGGAAGCATACAATATAGCCGTTCAATTGACGAGTAATGAAGATTACGTGCCTGTTTACCTCAAATCTAAGTTAGTTCCCGGAGCGGAGATCTTTCCGTATTATGAATATTTGAGTTTCCTTCAGCCTATTGTAGACGATGTAGACGGAACTATCGAGGGCAATGCTACTCAAGATAAGCGGGAAGCATTTATCGGTAAGGATGGCCTAGGCATAGGGCCCGTAATTTGTTATGAATCCATTTTTGGAGCTTATAGCACGGGGTATGTGAAAGATGGCGCTAATGCTTTGTTTATCGTTACTAATGATGGCTGGTGGGATGATACTGACGGGCATCGCCAACACCTTCAGTTTGCTTCTTTAAGAGCTATTGAATTGCGACGGAGCATTGCACGTTCAGCAAATACGGGCATCAGTGCATTCATTAATCAGCGAGGAGATATTTCTAAAGCAACAGCTTATAATGAAGAAGCTGTAATCAAAGGAACGTTGTTTTTTAATGAAGAAATCACTTTTTATGTGCTTTGGGGAGATTTAATTGGCCGTTTGGCAATCTTTACGGCCATCATATTGTTACTAAATACGTTTAGTAAAAGGCTGATTGGGCCAAAGAAGTAGGATTAAGTCTATTTAATTTAACAATAATATTAAACAGTTATGAGAGGTATATTTTCATTGTTACTTGTGTTCGTTGCTGGATTCGCAATGGCTCAGGATGGTATGGCTACTTTCGAGAAAGAAAACATATCAATCAAATATCCGGAGACCTGGGCATTGTCCGAAGGCTTGATGGGGAGTGTTTTTGTTCTTCAATCTCCGATGGAGAATGATCAGGATCGATTTAGTGAAACGGTGAGCCTTATGAAGCAGGATCTTTCTTATGCCGGAAGAGATGTATCGGTGAAAGAATTTGCGGAAGTAGCTCAGGTGCAGCTGAAAAATATGGTTCAGGGTTTTTCAATGGAATCTTCGGAGCCTGTGCAATTTGCCGGCCAGGAGGCTTACGAATTGGTTTACTCAGGTAAACAAGAGGATTTTGAGCTGAAGTGGAAGCAAATTGTCGTCGTTAAGGATAAAGTAGCTTACATGCTTTCTTATCAGGCCGCTAAAGATGCGTATGATCGTCAATTGGAAAATGCGGATAAAGTATTGAATTCTTTCAATATCAAATAGATTAAAACATGAGTCATCCCGAATTTTAAGAAACTTCATATTGCCATAATAGTCAATAATAGGTGCTGTAAATCAAGGTCTTAGGACCGGCCTTATTCAATTTAGCTTTTTGAAAGGCTGGCAGCCGTTAAAA
>CAZHZT010000181.1:0-8187 GCA_964537285.1 uncultured Saprospiraceae bacterium
GCCACCAAAAAAATCGCCTCTAAAGCTATCAAGGATTTAGTTCCTGAAGCACTAGAGGCAAATAATGCAAGTTGCGATCCATCCAAAAAAAGAGAATGCGTCGCTCTTTTGATGAGAAATCAAAGATTTCTTTCAAAATACCTCCTTATTTTCTCTTCGAAACAGCCCAAAAACCAGTTTTTAATACAGATCTTTACACGCAGCAAATACCGTTTAAAATGCTAAACCGATTACCACAGCTCTTTCTATATATATTACTGCTAACAAGCCCGGCTTTTAGCCAGTCTTCTAGTAATTTTATTGATAAACTAAAAGATGCTGCAGATCAGTATCAACTCGATCAAACCGACCCTCTGGAACAGTTTGAATCCTATTTTAAAAAAGGGCAATACGAAAAACTGCAAAACTACGCGGCCAATATTGAACAGCAGGCCAGCAGTCAAAATGATGCGCTACTTGTTCATTGGGCTATACACTGGAAAAATAAAGCGATTGCCCTGAACCCTCAAGCTAGTAAACGAGCAGTAAAAGCTGCCTTAAAAGCGCTTGAAAATGAAGTAGATCTACTGGAAAATGCAGATCTCGATGAACTTAAAATCGTCAACCTCGACCTGATGGAAAAGGCGGCAAGCCTGATAGGTAAAAACCAGCTTGCCCGAAAATACCGCCGCCAAATAGACGTAACCTTACTAAAAATGGCCGAAAGGCCAGCCCCATTAAGCGTTGAACCTATAGCCGACAATACAACCTCTACCCCCGAAACTGTCCTTCTGAAACCTGCTACAATCTCACCAGACAAAGCCAACGGAGCTTTTGACAAACTCCTTCGAAAAAATAAGCTCCTGGGCCGAAAACTAATGGAGCAGGAAGAAGAAATTGATCAACTTTCAGAAGAACAAATGAAAGGGCAACTCATCATCGCTCAACAGCGCATCATCCTAGACTCTCTTAGCTTTGAAAGTGTGCTCGACTCTTTGGTCATTACCCAAACTAAAATGGCATTAAGCGAGAAAGAGGCTCAAGTAAGGCTACAGCAAAGCCGCAACAACTTCTTCATTGCCCTCGCCCTTATCATTGCGATCATTGCTCTCGGCCTCTATTCACGGTATACAAGTATCAAGCATTACAGTCAAATCCTGGAAGAAAAAAACACCCTGATCGCTCAGGAAAAGGAACGCTCAGAAGAACTACTCCTCAACATTTTGCCGGCTGCGATTGCCGATGAACTTAAGCTCAAAGGAGCCGCCACTGCCCGAAAGTATGAATCAGTCAGTGTTTTATTTGCTGACTTTAAGGATTTTAGTAAGCTCATTAAAAAATTCAGCCCCGAAAACCTGATCGCTGAGCTCAATTATTGTTTCTCCGCCTTCGACCATATCATTGGGCACTACGGGCTGGAAAAAATAAAAACCATCGGGGATGCCTACATGTGTGCGGGAGGGCTCCCAACCCCTGATTCAGCTCATCCAATAGGCATGGTCAATGCTGCACTAGAAATGCAGCAATTCCTGGAAGATCGCAAAATGGAGCGAGCAGCTCAGGGACTCCCCTATTTTGAAGCGCGTATTGGTATCCATACCGGACCTATCATAGCCGGTGTTGTCGGCCTTAAAAAGTTTGCCTACGATATCTGGGGCGATACCGTAAACATCGCTGCTCGCCTGGAATCAAAAAGCGAAACGGGTAAGGTTAATATTTCCGGAACAACCTTTGAGCTTATCAACAGAGAGTTCCACTGCCAGTACCGAGGGAAAATCCCGGCTAAAAATGTAGGCGAACTGGATATGTACTATGTTAGTGCGGGGAACGGTAAACGGAAGGCCGCTAGCGGCGACATAAATTAGCCTGGGCTCGCCAGCCCCAGGATGCTAGTGGTTTAGTTTTTTAGCCAATGAGCCAAAGCAGTTTTAGTTTTTTCAGGTTGCAGTTTCCAACTCGCGTAAGGCAGCACAAAACAACGCACACCTAAACGGTCGAGCATTTGGAGCTGATGAAGAGGAATAGCCTGGTCAAAACCTCCGGGATAACCCACTAAATCTATAAGATGATAGCGTTCATTATGGTAAATGAGTAGCTCTACCGGGATGCCGGCGAAGGTACCTCCATGCTGAACCTGGCCTACCCCCAGAGATTTAAGAAATTCGGCAACCTCTTCAGTGAAAGGATTGGAAGGAACTGACAGGGGAAGCGCTGCCAGTTGATTACTTTGACTTTCCGCCAGGTAGGCTGCCAAAAGCGATTTTTTAGGTAAATCTTCTCCTCTTAATGAAAGAAACACTTCCTGCCTTTTCTTTGCTCTGGTAACACTTACATTAAACACGTCAGGACGATTCAGGTAAGGCCAAACAGAAGGATGAGAATTCCCGTCAATAGCAAAGGATAGAAACATGGCATCTCGTTCTTCGCCTTGAAAACTATAGGGAGATCCTATCATTAATTGGTGCCGTTCAATTTGGGCAATGGAAAAACGCTTCTCAGCCTGCTTTTCCAGATAGTCTACCTGACTGCGAAAAGGCGATAATATGCCAATTGAACTTGGTTGTACCTTTCTTTCCTCAGCTATTATCCAAGCCTCCACCTTATTGATCAAAGTTTCTGCTTCTTGTTTATTGTGCCCACGTTTTAATCGTTTTCCATCAACATGGTGAAAGAACACACATTTTTCCTCTTTTTTGCCGGGGATATCCTGCATCAGTTTGAGCTGATGATCGTAAAAGCGTTTATTACTGAAGTTTATGATCCCTGGTAAACTTCGATAGTGCTCATCTAGGAAATGAACGAGCCTTTGATCGTTCAAACGGTTAAAAACCAAATCCAGCAAACTAAAATCCCTGTAATTCTGGTAATAATGAGGCAACTGATTTACCTGAAACTGGACTGCCAACTGGCGTTGCTGTTCCCTTGAAAGAAATGATAAATGCCTCAACTGCTTAGGGTCGCCTACTACTACCAGTTTTTTCCCGCGTTGAATCAAAGGCAAAGCACTTGAAATGTCGCATTGGGTAGCTTCGTCAAAGATCACGATATCGAAAAGCTCTTTTTCTAATGGTAACGCTTGACTGACTTCGCTTGCCGACACCAGCCAAACAGGAAGCGTATGGAGTACTTTTTTTACATTGGCAAGTTTAAAACGCTTGGATTTTTTGGCTCCAGTCCGAGCTCTTAATGCAAACAGAAAATCCTGTAAATGCCTGCGTTCGTTCCTCACGGCATCATATAAATGATTCTGGACGGTTAAGGGCACATATTTTTTTGCAAGGGCCTCCTTTTTTTTGACCGCCTTTCCTAACAAGTCATAAGTCTTCCAAATTTGGAGATGATCTTTAAAAAGGAGCTTTAGAAAGTTCTTTCTTAAAATGGCCAACCAGTTTAGTTCTTCATCTAACAGCTCAACATTTTTCGTAAAACGCTTCGCTTGCTTACTCCATTTTTTTTGAAGCTGAAGTATCTGATTATTCAATCTTCTTAGATGCATTTCCAGTCGCCAAGCTTCCCGGAATCCGTTGTGCGATATCCCTATTTTTAGTAAATAATTCTCAATTTTCTGTTTCAGCTGCTTTTTATAGTCCTTGCGCCCTGCCCTAATGACTACTCCTTTTAATTGAAAATCCTCTGCAATTTTTTGGGCAACAACATCAACAGCCTGGTTGGTCTTTGAACTGATCAATACCGATTTTCCTCTCAATAAAAACTCAACTGCTAATGCTGCAATCGTAAATGATTTCCCTGTACCAGGAGGGCCTATGATCAGAGAAACGGTTGAATTGAAAGCTGTTCGGATAATTTCTTTTTGTGGCTGGCTTAAGGAAATGGGTTCTATTGGGCGAAGATTCTTTTTAAAAAAGTTTTTATGCATAGCATTTCCCAGCAGATATTGGAGCGGTGGTGAAAGAGGCGCATTTGCCAGTTCTTCTAATTCATTGAGCACACCTCTCGAACCGATGGCCTTAGGTAAAAAGCCAAAACCCAAGGCAGGAACAAGCATTTGTCTACCTTCTGCCCCAGCCAACAAATCATCATTACTAGTCACTTTAGGATATTCTTGCAACATAGTGCAATCCAGATCCGGAAGATACATTTCGAGTACGGAGAGTAGTTCATGTAGCTCATCAAATTGAATGGGCAAGCTTGGCAAGTGCTCATTTAATTGCTCATACAAATAACCACTTTCTTGTTGACTATCTTTGGCCTGGTCTACAAAAGCAGGATTAAGCATTTTTTGTTCCGCCGCCAGCTCAACATAATATACTTCTTTCTCAAGTAAAATACTTGCCGGAATAAGCCAGAGTGGGGCCAAAACATCTTGCTTTTTTCCAGCAACAACGATACTTCCTTTCAGGAAAAAAGCGCCGGCATAGAGCATCTTCTCCTTTGAGTAAAGCAATAGTTCTTTTCGCGCTGCTTCGGCCCATTTCGTAGGTACAGGATACTGACTTAAGCGCCCTTCAATAAGCGCAAAGGATTCCAACCACAAAAGATGCTCTACTTTTGTTCCTCTGAAGTTTCGCACTTGTAAAGAGCGAAGATCTGCCTGGTAACAAGCGCGGTAGAATTGAATAATATTGTTGGAGTTGTTTTTCATTTAATGCTTTGTGTTTTCCAGTACAAGATGCTGCGCAAATAGAATATGAAATATACATAAAAGAATATCTCAAAAGCCAATCAGATCGATTTATTCCTGACTTTATTCGTTGTAATTTGATTTAGGGATCAGGAAAATAATACCCTACCCATTTTACTTGTCCTTTTTTCCTCAGGCTGTGTTGGAAAGCCTCGCCGTACCTTTGGGTCCCGAAGGCATTCGGGACAAGTTATGCCTACGTTTTCCGCCTAGCCTGAGAAAAAAATTACTTCGCAAAATTTGGGTAGCTTATTAATTGCCTAATCCCTTATCTACTGGAAAGCTGGTTCAGAAATCCGCTGGTATCGAGACGACTTCTCCAATTCACTATTTTTTTCAACCATTATTCCTTCTTCTTGTTGGATACATCAAAAATGCAAAATTCACCGAAATGGATGTTCTACATCCTTTGGATCGCAGGTATTTACAATCTTTTATTCGGAGCGGCCGTCATTCTTTTTCCCAATGTATTTTTTGACCTGGCAGGCATGGAACGCCCTCTCTACCCGATGATCTGGCAATGCGTAGGCATGATAGTAGGGGTATATGGAGTGGGCTATATTGCAGCCGCTTATAACCCGCTAAGACACTGGCCCATAGTTCTCGTAGGCTTCCTGGGAAAAATATTTGGCCCGATTGGTTTTGCCTGGTACCTTGTACAAGGCGCCTTTCCCCTGAAATTTGGCTTGATCATCATCACCAACGACCTCATCTGGTGGATACCATTTGCCCTAATCCTAATGGCTGCCCGAATCACAGATCACGCTGATGACGCGGATAGGCTTGGCCTGCGGCCAAGTTGATTTTTGAAGCAAAATGGAACTTCGTTCCATTTTGCTTCAGGTTTTTCATTCGACTGAAGGCCGAAACCATTCCTTTAATCTGTATAATTTGTGATCAAGGGGTAGGTGAGTATAGCCGTTTTTATGGTCCACAAAACAGTGCGAACCCAATTTCCTTGTACCAGTTGACGAATAGCCTCCATATCCTTTCCGTTCATCAACTTATTATGAAGAGGTACTTGTATGAAGAAGGTACCGGCCCAAATCAGAATAACACATGCTAAAGCCGTATAATAAATCCAATTATTCATATGAAAGGCCAGCCGCACAGAAAGCGCCAACTCGGCCAGCATTAGGGGCATGACAATGTACGTGATCGATTGGGTATGATGCTTTTGAAAAGCCTCAAACGCATTCGGGTCTATGAAATAGAAACTAGGATAGTGATTAAGTTGGATCACCCAAATAAGTGATAAAAGGGCCCAGCTGACGCATAAGTTCAAGAGAATATAAAATTGCATACTCATCGGATTTTAATAGAAATGCCCGCGTACAAGTGCCTCTCCGGAGCAGGTTCAAAATATCGCTGCCCAAAGGCATTGATCCGGATGTTGTTATTGTAGTAGGTATTCAAGAAATTGTTCAAGCCTAAAAAAGGTTCAAACGACCAGCCCGAAAGTTCTTTTTTATATCCCAGACGAAGATTTCCTACCCAATAAGCATTATCCTGGGCAGCATTGGCATTATTCAAAAACAATGAACCGGCATACCTCATCTGTACAATGCCATAAAACCCATTCTGACTTTGATAAATCAGCGCTCCAAAAGCCTGATGCTCCGGAATTCCGGGTAAAGCATTCCCGGAAAAATCTTTTTCCCCATCATCAAATCGATGAAAAGTAAAGTCCGAAAAAGTATAATGGGCATTAAACTGAAGTTGGGAGCTAAGTGCCATATTCAGACTTGTTTCCAAACCAGTTCTACGTGTTTCGCCTGTATTTTGATAAAATACCCGGCCTGGCTCGTCAGACAATTCAAATGGGACGGTTTCATTCGTCGATTCTATGTAGAAAAATACCGCTTCAAACCGAATTCTTTTCTTCCTTAGCCTAAGCCCTATATCCGAGCTCCATGATTGTTGGGGTTCTAAGTCAGGATTAAAACCACCCCTTCCTGTAGGGTTTGCCGACAGTTCATTTAAAGTTGGCGTTTCAAACCCTCTTGAGAAGTTTGTAAATACCCTTACCGCCTCGGAAAGCTTGTAGTTTAACCCAAGAATTGGATTAAATTGATTGTAAAACCGCTCCCCTGAATCTTTGCCATCTTCCAGGAAATAATCCTGGGCTTCAAGATAAATAAAATCGGTTCGAGCACTTAAATCTACCCAGAATCGTTCATGTACATTCCATTTGGCAAATGCAAACAAGCCAGAATTAAAGAAAGATTCTATCTGATCAAAGGTCGCCTCTCCTTTTTCTCCCTGATTATTAAAATAACGACTTCGGTCATCCTCCTGATATTCCAGGTCAAAGCCTGCTTTAACTCTAAAAGACTTTCCTAAAAAACGTGTATTCAGTTCATAGTTGGTGCCAAAACCTCCAAAGTGGCGCCGGAATTCAACAATACCCCCATTTTCAAACGGCAATTTATTCTCAAAGTCCCGAAATTGATAATAAGCTTTAAGTTCAAGCATTTGCCTGGCGTCAATTTTTTCTTCCAAAATCAAGCCCACTTTAAGCTGCCGGACTTCTTCCTGTGCCTCGAAGGCAACATTCCTTTCCCATGCATCTGTTCGCCTTTCATCCTCAATAGGAGCGGCCAGGGCACCAGGATCTTTGGAGTCACTATTTGTGTAATTGATAATCACCCGCAGCTTATCTTCTTCGCTAAGATTGAACGTTATTTTATTATTCAATTGAATAGCATCATGTGCGCTCCAATCCCGATATCCATCCAAGGTGGTATAGTTTCCGCCTATCTGGACATCAGCTGAAGGAAGCCGGACGCCTCCTTCCAGCTGATATTGTTGAAAGCCATAGGCTCCGGCGGATATTCTTCCTTTTACAAAAGAAGAGTCCTCTAAATCTTTAGTTTTCATAGCGATTACACCTCCTGAAGCATTGCCATACAGTCCTCCTGCTAAACCCCGGATGACTTCCACTTCTTCGATCCAGCTCACCGGAATATTATCCAGCTGCGTTTGCCCATCCGGAGTGGATTCCGGGATTCCGTCTACGAGCACCTTTACGCCTCTTATTCCAAATGCGGAGCGAGCGCCAAAGCCGCGAAGCGATAGGCGAAGGTCTTGTGCAAAATTATTGGAGCTGGTAATAAAAAGACCGGGCACATTATAAAACCACTCATCAGGTGTAAGCTGCTGAAAACTGTTTCGTTGCGGAAGTGGATTGATCTTGGTAACACTAACGGTAGCTGTCTCTAACTCACTTTGAAGACGAGTAGCTGTAACGGTAACCATTTTCAGGGAATCCTGTATGGAAATACTGTCTTTTTCGGGAACTTGTGCCAGAAGGGCTGAAAAAGAGAAAAGGCTGATTATGCTAAATATTGTGCTTTTTGCCATTGGCAGGTTAGTTTTTATGCTAGAATTATTGCGATAAAACTTATCTGCCTGTAACAAGGTTCAAAGGGTTGCTATTGAGCTGTAAAGGATTTGAATTTCATACGATAAATGTAAGATTTTTTATTATTAAATCTAAAAAAACTCTGGCCGAGGTTTGTGTTTTCAAAGCCCGCCACAGGCTAGCCTGTGGCGGGCTTTGAAAA
>CAZHZT010000182.1:0-6411 GCA_964537285.1 uncultured Saprospiraceae bacterium
TCCTTTCCAAATTTTCAAAGAACTTCGTCTTTATTAGTTTTGTATGGGTTCAAAAATTATGCTTATTAATGTGCTACCTAAAATATTTTTAAATGCAAAAACTTCGCCTCAAAAATTTATACTATTTTACATCCAAAACCAAAATATTACAATTGTGGAATTCTGGAGATTCGCCGCCATTTTAACATGGATTATCATTGGAGTTATAATAGCCCTTTACCTATTCACCAAAAGAAAATGGATATGGTTTGGAACAAACGTCCTACTTGGACAACGGCTACATACCAGTATCAATAAACTTGTCGATGAGATTGCAGAAAAAGACATCAAAAGGGAAACGTTAGCCAATACCGGCAAACATGTCCTTTGGCGTTTCACTAGGATTGGATTATTTGCTATTATCGCTGCATTGGTTCCTGTTCTGTTTCTCAGCATTCAGACTTACCTGTTGAAACTTCAAAACGACCGCATCGATATTCAAAACGGCCTCGTAGACCTTCAAAACAACCTTATCGAAGCGCAAAGGCGCGGTTCCCTAATTATCTTGATGAGCAACATTATGGATCAAATGAATGAGGAAATTAATATCTATAAAAGAGATAGCATTGGAAGAAAAAAAGACATAACAGGTTATCCATTAAGCCAACCGCTTATCGGTAGAATTTCTGGTTTGAGTCAAGGATTTTTACCCTATAAAATTTACCAAGACGGAGTGTTATCAAAAAAAGGGTAGTGGGTAAAACCGATTGAAGAGGAGTGTTAAGCTTAAGTTGTAAAGCTTATTAGATAAATCCATCAAGGGATTCTCCCCACTAGCCTTAAGTTTATCGAATAACTGAAAAACGCTTACCACTTGCTGGGCATTTTCAACTTTTAATTCGTAATTGGCTTGAGAAATCACATCTTTTTTAGACCAATTTACCTTTAGATATTCCGATTCAGCATCCACTATTGATAAGTTCTCCAACGGTATTTGGAGGTTCTTTAGTCCATATGCCGTTACTTTTACAACTTCATTGGGATATTCAATTAACTTCAATAGTTCTTCCGTCGAAGCATTTTTCATCAACCACCTTCTCCGATGCCATTGTTGTGGAGGTTTTCGGCGAATAAATTCGCCTGTACATAGTAGGGGCGAATTTATTCGCCCCCCCCTTGTATATCCTTTCAGCCAAAAGGGCATTCAAGGCTTATCATTTTGAAGTTCCACACAATTTGTCAAAGAACGGACTTTATTAATCTTCAACAAATTTAATAAAAAAAGCTTGCCGGAGCCTCTCTCCCCAACAAGCTTTTAGAAACACATCGATCCCATTTATATTTTCAGATTCTTTGACAGGAATTGTGATCTTGACAGAGTATTAAAATGATGGGTAGTGGGTAAAACCGGTTGATGAGAAGTGTTAACCTTAAGTTGTAAAGCTTGTTAGATAAATCCATCAACGGATTCTACCCACTACCAAAAAAAGAATACAGTCCAGAAAGAGCACAACTACTACTTTCTTTAGTTAATAGTCGATTGGATAGCATAACGATGAACAGGATTTACGAGAGTACAACCTTTGACCAATCTTATCTTTTTACGGTAAATCTTCGCAAGGCAAACCTGATCGGTGCAGACCTGATCGTTGCAAACCTTAGCGAGGCAGACCTGGTCTTTGCAAACCTTAGTGAGGCAAACCTTCGCGAGGCAGACCTTAGCGATGCAGACCTTAAAAACGTAAAGAACTTAGACGCATCTCAATTACAAGATGCTAAATCTCTTTACAAAGTCAAAAACCTTGATCTTGAAATAAAGAAAGAGCTGGAAGAAAAAAAGCCTTGTTTATTTACAGAAGAAGGATGCGAATGAAGTGTTGCACTTAGTATAGGCAGATATTAATTTACTATGTATGCGAATCAAGGGTTGCTTTCAACCCTTGATTCGCATTAAGTATTTTTCTTCATCAATGATCACATCTTCTAAGTTCGCATTCTGAAGCTGAGCGCCTTCTAAGTTTGCTTCTATGAGATTAGCGCCTTCTAAGTTTGCGTACCAGAGATTAGCACCTTTTAAGTTTGCTTTTATGAGATTAGCACCTTTTAAGTTTGCGTACCAGAGCTTAGCACCTTTTAAGTTTGCGTACCAGAGATTAGCGCCTTCTAAGGTTGCGTCCCAGAGATTAGCACCTTCTAAGGTTGCGCCCAAGAGATTAGCACCTTCTAAGTTCGCTAGCCCAAGGTCAGCACCTTCTAAGGTCGTGTGCCTGAGCTTAGCGCCTGATAAGTTCACTCCCCCAAGGTCAGCACCTTTTAAGTTCGCTCTATCAAGCTGAGCGCCTTCTAAGCTCGCAATTTGAATAGTATTTTGGATTATTTTTTCTATAACATCAGCCTTTGATTTACCTAAATGCAAATTTTCCAGTTTACTTACATCCATATTCTCTAAACCGCCTTTAGCTTTACGTATTCTCTCAATTAAACCTGCTACTCTATAAGCTGCCTCCGGTTCTGTCCAACCTTTATAATCATTAAGTTCCTCCTCCCATCGCTTAATATTTTCTTGTTTATTGCGAATAGTTTCATACAGAGCAAGTACAATTCCGAACACCAACAAATCAAATATCAATCCATGAGCCTCAACAAGAATATTCCCCCATTTATCTGAAAATTTGTAAGTATCCAAGAATCCTACTACAAGAAAAGCAATAGCAAGACCAACGAAGTAAAACCGAACAGGGTGTTGAGTAAACCACTCTGATATATATTTATCCCCTGGGAGCATTGAAAATATAAGCCTTGCTATCCAGTCAACTATTTTCTTATTTCTAGATAGAAATTTTAGCGTCGCCCAAGAGAAGAAAGCAAGAGCTACAATAAACCACGATAGTGTCGGCCAGAAATAACTCTCTCCATTGTAGAATAATGTAGCTGTTGCGATTAAACTAATTGTTCCTAACACATAATAAATACTTATTTCTTCATTCGCATTCATTTGTAATTGTATTTGGTAGTTAACTATTTATCATATTCCTCAGCATACTCCCTCTCCCACATCTCCGCAAAATAATCCTGCAATATCCGATGCCGGAAACGCCAGGAACCGCCGTCTGATTCGAGGATGTTATTCTTGGCGGCTTCTTTTAAGAAATCCATTAGTCCCCAAGGTAAAAAGCCTTTTCGGTGTAAGAGATAACGGAGGTGGAAGTGCTGGAGGATGGAGAAGTGTAAAACCCACATAGAAGCATGAAAGCGTTGGTAGGGCTTTTTGATTTTTAGATAAGATTGACTATTCTGTAACTGGTCTTCCAGACCTAGGGCCAGACTTGCGAACTGACTTCCGAGCAGACCTACGAGCAGACCTACGTACAGACTTCCGACCAGACCTGCGAGCAGACCTCCAATTATCAGTGAAATAAAGTTGTTTTTATAATTATTTACAAATTCTTTGATAGACAATCTTATTTTCTCCCTAGTTGATATTTCAGCCGGACCTGCGAGCAGACCTGTGAGCAGACCTGCGAGCAGACCTGTGAGCAGACCTGCGAGCAGACCTGTGAGCAGACCTGTGAGCAGACCTGTGAGCAGACCTGCGAGCAGACCTGCGAGCAGACCCCCGACCAGACCTCCGATAAATCTAGCAATAAACAATTGACCCTTTCCCCAATTGCTCCAATCATATTGTAAATTCACCAATTCAAATGTTACCAATTCGTTTGAATTCATTCGAAGAGCTAAGAAAGCCAACCATTTTTTTACTTCAATTGAAGAATAACGAGAATGTTTATTTGCTGAATCCTGAGCAATTTTTTCTACTATTTCACTTTTCCGCTCCTCAATAGAATTACCCTTAAATCCAAATTCTTCCCAGGATTTCAACGACGAAAACAACAGCTGAACCGTATTAAGATAAAAGGGTGTTTTTATTGCTTCCTTTAGTAAATCATCTTTCTTTATTGCATCTAAGAGTCCGTTTGTTTCTGGCGAATCGATTTCTTCCAAACCTCTTTTTATCTGAGCTATTGTCAACGACTTTACCGTGACTTGACAATAAACTGGAGCGTCGGTAGTCTGTGAATATTCCTCAATCCGGGAACAGATGATATAATTAGCATTGTGTCGCCTTCCGTACTCTCCAATAGCTTCTAAACATTGCGGCCTTAGCTCTTCACTTAATTCATCCAAGCCATCGAATAGGGGTAAAATTTGGTTTTCCTCAATCAATTGCTTAGTCAATGCTTTAGAAAAACCATCTTGCGGTAAAAGCTCGGTGAACCATTCTTCAACAGAATTAAAACTTTCCCGCCAAGTAGCAATATTAATGATGATTGGAATTTGATCTTGATTGCTTTCAAGTAACCTAATGGCAAGCTGAAGAAGCAAGGTCGTTTTTCCTGAACCTGGTTCACCGACAATTAGCAACCGCCCTTTGTGTTTATCAAATATGTCGATTAGCTCTTCCTTGATGTTTTTCGCTCGAATAGTCTTATTATCGTAAATGTCGGCTTTGGTTGTGGTGCCTTCGGTAGAATTTTGAGCTGTAAATTGATTGGATAACGGTAAGCGAGTTTTTGATTTATGCGATTGTTGTAAGATTCCAAAAGACCTTCTCTAATGGTTTGGAGTAAGTCATCTGAAACGACTTGACTTGTGGCTTCTTTCTTAGAGCGGAATAGCTCAGATCGTTCAGTCCAAAGAACAAATAGAATAGCAAAAATTAGACCTGTTCCTCCAATTATTAAATAAAAGTCATTACCTAGCTTCCCCTTGAGCCAATCAGCTAGATCCCCCCCAATTAGCTCAGGAGTAAGGCTAAAGACAGCCACTATGAGGAGTATACCTAGGAACTTTAATAATGAATTCAGTTTTTTCATTTCTAATGATCTTAAGGAGATTAAGCTTTAGGAAGAGCTTATTGTCCCTCCTCTAACAAGTCACAAACTTCAACCTGGAGTATAGACGCTATCTCGAATAGCTTTTTCAATGATGGTTGCGCCCGGTTACTGCATATAGCATTGATAGCATTCCGGGAAACATTCATTTTGTCAGCAAGCCAAGCTTGGGTAAGCTTCTTTTCTTCTAAAACGGTTTTGATCTTATTGTAATTCATTGTAATTGTTTACAAATCAAAAGTACACAAAATACTTGTATAGCACAAACTGTCCTGTTCTGAAATATGCCCACTTCAATGGTGCTACATGGGATATTGAAACGGTGGATGCCACAGGCAATGTAGGCCAGTACACATCCTTGGCGGTGGTTAATAGCCAGCAACCTGCGATTAGTTATTTTGATAGTAGCAATGGCGACTTGAAATATGTCTTATTCCCTCCGCCACCTGTTCCCTCTATGGGCCAGTGGGGAAAACTCCTGTTTGGACTGATGATTATTACGCTTGGGCTGGTAGTTATTTACAATATCAAAAAGCGCGGAGTTTTGAATTAAGCAACATATGAAATATAGATAAAGGAAGTCTGCCGGTTGGTGGCCTTTTTTGTTGGCAAAAGTTACACTTTATGTAAAAGCCAAGCAGTACTCCAATGCTTGCTGCACTGCGCGTTTAAAAATGGTCTGAATCAGGATGCTCAGGATTAGAGGATTTTCTTGATGGGTTCCACCCCTAATCCTGTTCATCTTTAAATCCTGAGCATCCTGATTCGGACAATAGCGCCCCCACATGGCTCTTGCCCAACTTTCGGTTGGCACGTTACGCTCGCGTTTAAGCTCCGGTTGACACTCGTTTACGTTTCCTCGTTTGGCAAAGCCCGCCTTGCCGGCGAAACAGCTGTGCCTTTGTCGGAATGCCACACAAAATTCGTTTTGTGTCCAGGTATTTCTATCCAAAAAAATAGGGTAACATTTATTCAAGCTCATTTTTTTCTTTATCTTTACACCACTTCCCAATGCCGGTACATTTACACATCAATTTAATAACCTTTGTTTCCCATGAAACACCTATACTTATTTTTGCTATTACTACCCTTTTCTTTCTTTGCCCAAACGCCTGAAGTGGTGGATGCGACAAGCGGTGTAGGCAAGTACACCTCCCTTGCGGTGGTAGGCGGCCAGCCTGCGATTAGTTATTATGACAATACCAATGGCGACCTGAAATACGCCCGCTACAATGGTGCTACATGGGAAATCGAAACGGTGGATGCACCGGGCGATGTAGGCGAGTACACCTCCCTTGCGGTGGTAGGCGGCCAGCCTGCGATTAGTTATTTGGATCCAAACAATCGCGACCTGAAATACGCCCGCTACAATGGAGCTACATGGGAAATCGAAACGGTGGATGCACTAGGCAATGTAGGCTTGTACACCTCCCTTGCGGTGGTAGGCGGCCAGCCTGCGATTAGTTATCGTGATTATACCAATGACGACCTGAAATACGCCCGCTACAATGGAGCTACATGGGAAATCGAAACGGTGGAT
>CAZHZT010000182.1:6511-8162 GCA_964537285.1 uncultured Saprospiraceae bacterium
GCGGCAGGCAATGTAGGCTCGTACACCTCGCTTGCGGTGCGGAGGTAGGCGGCCAGCCTGCGATTAGTTATCGTGATTATATCAATGACGACCTGAAATACGCTCGCTACAATGGTGCTACATGGGATATCGAAACGGTGGATGCGACAGGCAATGTAGGCTTTTTCACCTCCCTTGCGGTGGTAGGCGGCCAGCCTGCGATTAGTTATTATGATAATACCAATGACGACCTGAAATACGTGTTACTGCCTCCGCCACCTGTTCCAACCATGGGCCAATGGGCCTTTTTCCTGTTTGGGTTGGTGGTGTTTACGCTTGGAATAGTAGGTATTTACAATATCAAAAAGCGCGGAGTTTTGAATTAAGCCCCAAAATGTCCTTATATTTATCTACTTGCTGAAAAACCTATGGAAAACAAAAAGTTATCGTTCTTTGACAAATTGTGTGGAACTTCAAAATGATAAGCTCTTAATACTCTTGTGGCTGAAAGGGTTATCATTTTAAAGTTCCATTTTTTTACAATTTATGTCAAAGAACCCTTTTACTTAAGCATTTCGCGAAATCGGGCAACCGATTCCGTGAACTATTTACTTAATAAAGAAAAGTCTTTGTTTAGTTACCTAAAGCCACGTCCAATGATCCGGGAAGGCGCACATGCCTGTAATTGGGTTGAAGAATAGGCGCTAAACCCGTGTTTTCTATCACCAGTTGCCCGCTCCCAAAATATCGCCGAATAAAATGATGCCGTAGTTATAAGTATATTGACCATCAATGGTTAATGTTCCATTGTTGGATATGGTCAGGTTTGCTCCACTTTCTATTTCCAATACTGCTATCGGTTGCACGCTTTCGTCAATAACCGGGTTAAACATTAAACGAGATTCCTGCATCGGAATCAGCACATGGTCAGTATAATCGGGTACTCTGTTTAATGACCAATTTGTAAATTGATTCCAGGAGTTTTCCTGGCCAGGTGTGCCTCCAATCCAAACGTTTTGATTTTGCTGAACCCGATGTAATCCTCCCCAAGAGGTTTGAGTTTGGGCTTGAGAAATGCTTCCCCACAGCAAAAAAGGCAATAAAAAAACAATTGATTTAAATTTCATGGTTATAGGTTTTTGTTATTTTAATGTCTATACATCAGTTATAACGCCTGTTTCCCAAAAAAGTAGGTGGCTAGGGCAAGAAAAGGTCCATAACGTTATAAAAAAGACATTTACAGGAGAATGTAGATGGGAGCTATTTCATGGGGAATGATCAAATCTAAAGGCTCTAGATGATTTCATTTGGTCGAAATTAATTTGGGAAATCCTTAAACAAGAGTCATCCCAAATTTTCGGAATGGCTCATTTTTCGTGAAACCTTGCAATTTTTTGTTAATCAGTGGATTATCTACTTTTTTCTTGATAAAAAAGTAGCAAAAAATCAAGGCTGTATTCAATTCTTAACGCTTTTTGTCCCGAATCAAGTTCGGGACAAAAAGCTAAATTGAATAAGGCCGGTCCGAAAGTATTGATTACTGCAGCTTTTTTTAATTGCAGAGACAACATGCAGTTCCTGAAAATCCGGGATGACTCATTTTTTTGTTCTTAAGATGTTTAGGGATCAGGAAAATAATACCCTACCCATTTTACTTGTCCTTTTTTCCTCA
>CAZHZT010000183.1:0-8090 GCA_964537285.1 uncultured Saprospiraceae bacterium
TTGAATACAGCCTTGATTTTTTGCTACTTTTTTATCAAGAAAAAAGTAGATAGAAGTCTGATTAACAAGACTGTATAGGAGTTTTTGCAAGCATGAGTCATTCCGGATTTTCGGAATGACTCATGCTTATTTATCAGCTTCTGCCTAAAGGCATCCCTACACTTAGAAAAGGAATGGCTATAAAAGCATCGGCATCTGTAATTAGGGGAAGGATTAAGCTGTAATCTATTGAAATGCGGCCTTTTGACACTGAACGACCACCAAATGAGATAAACGTAACGTTTCCATCCAAGCCAGAGTCGAACAGGTAATTTTCAGTGATAAGATAGGTCCTTCTGCTGATCCTTAACATAGCACTGAAATTAAAAGCAGGAATATCCGTCAAGCCTTCGTCATTAGCGCCATAGCCTATGCCTAAGGTAATGTTATTATCTCTGGATCCAAGCGTTGCGGAACCATAAAGGATGCTAAAGAAAGGCGCATCTGCTGCATCCTCACCAATAGCATTGAAGTATATTCCACCAATTTCCAAATTGACCTTGTCTTTTTGAATGGGAATGGACACTTTGGGAGTAATCCAAAAGGGAGAAGCTGTTCCGTCAAAAAAGAATAGCGGAATGATCCCGGCTCCCATAGAGAAATTGTCGGTTATACCAAAGCTCATTTGATTAAACAGTACCCAGGTATTTTTGTAATATCCTTCCCCTTTCCTTAGGCCATATCCTGACGTCCCGATAAAATACCTGTAAGGATATGGATTGCTTTGGGTATAGTACGGGCTATTAGTAGATGGCCTTTCCCGCATAGGCGTCATTTTTTTGATTTGGTCCTTTGGTATATTGATTACCCCTAGTGTTTCAGTTTCTAAAGTGATGTGTTTAATATCTTGTTTGAGCAATTTTCCTGTATATTCATTGCCATCGAGCGTAATGACGCTATATAAGGAATCTACGGTGGTTTGTGCATTGCTGTGAAAAGAAAAAAACAACAAGCAAGAAACGATTAATGAAAAATGTTGGAAGTGCTTCATATTTGGAAACTATTGAGTTGTTTTCATCTCTAACGGAAGAGTAGGGTGAAAATTTTTCCGGAATGAAACTATTCTTCCTGCCGGAGCAGTAGGGTGGTTCCGCTGGTTTCGAGGTCTTCTCGAAACCCTCCTTCCTATTATCTAAATCAACAAACCCACCACCTGAGGAAACAGCGCCACCATCAACAAAAAAAGTAATTGGATAATTACAAAAGGAATGATCCCTCTGTATAGATGCCCCGTTGTAATCTCTGGTGGCGCCACCCCTTTCAAATAAAAAAGGGAAAACCCAAAGGGAGGAGTAAGAAAAGACGTCTGAAGGTTAAGCGCAATGAGGATTCCTATCCAGATAAGATCCATGTCATAACGGATGAAAATAGGCGCTACCACTGGCACAATAATAAAGACGATTTCTATGAAATCAATAAAAAAGCCTGCAACGAAAATAACCACCATTACCAGTAAAAGAAAGGCCCATGCAGATAGGTTGGCTTGTTCGATCAATTCCACGAGATAAGTATCTCCGCCAAGCTCACGGAAAACAAGCGAAAAAGTGGTTGCTCCTAACAGAATCAGAAACACCATACTGGTCAGCTTGGTCGTTTCGCGCATGACCGCCAATTGTATTTTTAAGGTGAATTTTCCTTGGAATATCGTTAAAAGCGTGGCTCCCAAAGCTCCGATCCCGGCCGCTTCTGTAGGCGTGGCCCAACCTCCTAAAATAGAACCCAAAACGGCAACTACAAGCACAAATGGAAGCAGGAAAGCCTGAAAAATACGCTTGTAAAATTCGTCTTCTTTGAAAGCAGCAATTTCTTCAGCCGGTATGCCGGGAGCATCATCGGGATTCAGCCTGGCGGTAACATACACATAGCCGATGTAAACAATAACCAATAACAGGCCAGGAATCAAAGCCGCAGCAAACAGTTTTCCAACAGAAACATTTAACACGCTTCCTAAAAGGATTAGAACGATGGAAGGGGGAATAATTTGACCTAACGTTCCGGAAGAAGCGATAGTCCCTGTGGCTAGTTCTGGTTTATATCCTCTATTCAGCATAGTAGGAAGGCTAATCAAGCCCATCGTCACTACAGTCGCCCCAACAATTCCTGTGGAAGCAGCTAACATCGCCCCAACAACAATGACAGAGATGGCCAATCCTCCTTGAATTCTGGACATAAGCATCGCCATCGTTTCCAGCATTCGCTGGGCTAAGCCCGACTTTTCCAGCATTATACCCATATAAATGAAGAGAGGAACGGCCAACAGCACAAAGTTGCTCATGATCCCCATTATCCGTGGAGGCAGGGCTGTAAAATCCGCTGTACTAAGGAAACACCAGGCATAAATTACCGATAAGCCACCTAAAGTAAAGGCTACCGGATATCCATAAAGGATTAAAATAAATATACTTATAAATAAAAGTATGGCTAATACTTCCAAAGCACAAAGGATTAGAGGTTAAGAATCAGCAGCATTCGGTTTTTTATTGATTAAAACTAAAAGCGCTTTCAAAAACTGAGCGATTCCCTGCAAAAATAAAAAGACAAAGCCGATAACGACCACAAACTTAATAACATAGCGCGCAGGCAATCCCCCCGGATCCGAAGAACCTTCATTGATCAGGAAAGAAACCTGAGCGTATTCAAAAGCGAAAATAGAGACCAAAGCAGCCCAGGGCAACAGGAAAAGCAAGGTGCCTAAAAGATTAACCCATGCTTGATCCTTTTTTGAAAAATTCGAAAAAAATAAATCTACTCTCACATGACCGTCGTGCTTGAGGGTATAGCCCGCCCCAATCAGGAATATAGCGGCAAACAAATGCCACTCCATCTCCATTACCCAGGGCTGGCTCATTTTGAGGGCTCTGCTGATGACATCATAGCACACTAAAATAACCAAAACGGGGTTCAACCACGAAATGAATCGCCCCGCCTGTTCATTCAATTGATCAATTAAGTTGGTAAGTTTTAGCATTCCCGCTCGCATACAAGCACTTTTTATTGAAATATTTCACCCGTCATACTAATCAGGGAAAATGAGACTCCTGTAAGTTCCGGATTATACCAGCACTCTACGCCCATCCGTTTTAAAATATCTACGTACTGACGAGCCCGAACTTCGGAGAGAAAAGGCTTTACAATGTAATAAGCTCCCGGACTACCGACGCCCTTAATTACGGTTTCGTTATGTAAAATAACCCAACAATGCCCGGCTTGTGACGGAGCTCTTAGGGTATATGGATTTACCTTTTCTCTCGGATAAACGCCAAATTGGACAAAGTGAAAATCGTAAACGGGCAAGAGGTCTCGATCAAATACCTGGCCTTTCCCTGGTGGGATATAGCGCTCTTTGTATTGATCTTCAAATTTCATTTCCTGCGCTTGCAGGAATGTAATGCCCAAAATAGCCAGGATAAGTGTTAACAGGTGTTTCTTTCTCATGTTAAGGATTAAGTGTGTTTAGTTAACCAATCGGTTTATCATTGCCGGAAACATGGCCAACTGGCCATGTTTCCGGCAATGATAAACCGATTGGTTTATTCTCTTCAATTATTGACAATGAAGGAATAACGTATTTAAAAGCTAATTAACGACTATTTTTCGTTCTTTGATAATTGTGTGGAGTTTAAAATGATAAAACCTGAATGCCCTGGAGGCTGAAGGGGTTATCATTTTAAACTCCATTTTATCACAATTTATGTCAAAGAACCATATTTTTTACGCGAAGCAAGTAAAAAAAGTTCGAATCCACTTTTTATTATTAAATTCAATTCTATATCTTCCCATGTTATTCTAAATGATTGCCGGAGGCAGTCATAATGGTATAAAAAAACGCACAATACTATGAATAAGGTATCTTTTACAATTATTTTATTGCTTTCTACTTTTCTGCTCGTAAACGGACAGGATGAGAAAAAGAAAAAATGGGACGTTAACAACCCTCCGGGTAATTTCAAAGAAATTGAATTTACAGTGAATGAGGGCACCTGGATGAACCTGGATGTAAGCCCGGATGGAAAGACCATCGTTTTTGACTTAATGGGAGATATTTATAAAATCCCAATCACCGGAGGAAAAGCGGAGGTGCTTCGGGAAGGGCTGGCTTATGAAGTGCAGCCCCGCTTTAGTCCGGATGGTAAAAAAATTCTGTTTACCAGCGATGCAGGAGATGCAGATAATGTCTGGGTGATGAATGCTGATGGAAGTGATGCCAGGCAAATCACTAAAGAGGACTTTCGGTTATTGAATAATGCAGTGTGGATGCCGGACGGCCAATACTTCGTGGCTCGTAAGCATTTCACTTCCACGCGTTCCCTTGGCGCGGGGGAAATGTGGATGTATCATATTTCCGGGGGCAAAGGTATACAAATTACAAAGAGAAAGAATGACCAGCAAGATGTAAACGAACCTTGTGTTTCGCCAGATGGGCGTTATATTTACTTCAGTGAGGACGTTTATCCCGGAGGCTATTTCCAATATAATAAAGATCCAAATGACCAAATTTATGCTATAAAACGCTATGACTGTGAAACAGGGAAAATCGAAACGGTTACGGCTGGGCCAGGAGGTGCCTGCCGCCCACAAATTTCACATTATGGAAAAACATTGGCTTATGTCCGTCGCATTCGAACTAAATCCGTCCTTTTTATTCATGACCTAGAAACAGGTAGAGAGTATCCCATCTTTGATGGCCTTTCTAAAGACCAACAAGAAGCCTGGGCTATTTTTGGAGTGTACACGGGCTTTGATTGGATGCCGGATGATAAGGAAGTGGTCATTTGGGGGGAAGGTAAACTATGGAAAGTAAATATTGATACTAAAAAGGCCGAAAATATCCCGTTTACAGTTAATGCGAAGCATAAAGTTGCGGAAACCGTTAAATTCAAACAGGTGGTGGCACCTGATAAGTTTGAAGTGAAAGTTATTCGTCAATTAGTTACTTCTCCTGACGAAAAAGTGCTCGTCTTTAATGCCGTTGGTCATTTATGGAAGGTTGATGCTAATGGCGGTGAGGCTGTCCGCTTGACAAATGATAACCATTTCGAGTTTGAACCGAGTTTTTCCCCTGACGGGAAAAAGTTAGTTTATGTTAGTTGGGATGATGAAAAACGTGGAGCTATCCATGAAATGGATTGGCAAACGGGCAATAAAAAGATGCTTACTACGGATCCATTTATTTATCGTACCCCTTCCTATTCGCCGGATGGCAAACAAATCGTGTACAGAAAAGAAGGAGGGAATGGACATCAAGGTTATACCTACGGAAAAGATCCTGGTATCTATATTATCAATAGCAATGGCTCCGGCGAGCCAGAATTGGTTTCAAAAGAAGGGGAGTACCCGCAGTTTAGTGCTGATGGCAAAAAAATATTTTATCAAACCGGCGGCTTTCTTTTTGGAGCTTTGAAAAAAGCATTTAAATACAAAGATTTAAATACCAAGGAAGTTCATACTGTCTTTACCTCTAAATACGCAAATCGCTTCGTGCCCAGTCCTGATAATAAATGGATTGTTTTTAGTGAATTGTACAAGGTCTACATCGCTCCGCTTCCTATGAACGGGCAGGAAATCGATTTGACAGGTTCTGCTAAATCGATCCCAGTTGCTCAGGTGGCTCGCGATGCAGGGATCAACTTACACTGGTCAGCCGATAGTGAAAAGGTGCACTGGACATTAGGGAATGAGTACTTTACAAATAGTTTAACAGAGCGTTTCCTTTTTCTCGAAGGAGCAGTTGACAGCATCCCTCCTATAGATACCGTAGGGGCAAAAATTGACATTGTATTATCTACCGATAAACCCGAAGGCATTATTGCTTTTACAAATGCCCGAATCATTACCATGGAGGGCGATAAGGTTATTGAAAGCGGCACCCTTATAATTAAGGACAATAAAATCGAAAAGATAGGTTCTTCAAGAATATCAATCCCTAATGATGCTAAAGTTTATGATCTGGGCGGAAAAACCATCATGCCGGGTATTGTTGATGTGCACGCGCATTTAGGTGCCTTCCGCTTTGGTCTAAGCCCACAAAAGCACTGGGAATACTATGCCAATCTGGCTTATGGGGTCACTACTACACACGATCCTTCTTCCAATAGTGAAATGACTTTTTCTCAGTCGGAAATGGTGAAAGCTGGTATCATGGTGGGCCCGCGCATCTACAGTACCGGAACGATCCTTTATGGAGCAGACGGCGATTTTAAAGCGGTGATCAACAATCTGGAAGATGCCCGCTCAGCCATTCGCAGAACGAAAGCTTATGGCGCTTTTTCCGTCAAATCTTACAACCAGCCTCGCCGCAGCCAGCGCCAGCAAGTCATTCAGGCTGCCCGGGAGCTGGGTATCATGGTTTATCCGGAAGGCGGTTCTTTCTTTTACCACAATATGTCCATGGTAGCCGATGGGCATACAAGTGTAGAGCATAACATCCCTGTTGCTCCTCTTTACGATGATGTGATTCAGTTCTGGAGTCAAACCGGAACGGCCAATACGCCAACATTGATTGTAAATTATGGCGGGGTAAACGGAGAATATTATTGGTATCAAAATACCAATGTTTGGGAAAAGGAACGCCTCTTATCCTTTACACCTCGCCGTATTGTGGACTCCCGCTCCCGCCATCGTACCATGCTTCCGGATGAAGAATATGAAAATGGCCACATCCTTACTTCAAAATCTTGTACGAAATTACAAAGATCCGGGGTGGACATTTGCCTGGGTTCTCATGGTCAATTACAAGGCTTGGGGGCGCACTGGGAGCTATGGATGCTTCATCAGGGAGGAATGACAGAAATGGAGGCACTTCGCTCAGCGACTATCAATGGCGCTCGCTACATCGGTATGGAAGATGAAATTGGTTCTTTGAAAGAGGGAAAACTGGCAGATCTAATCGTAATTGACGGCAACCCATTAGAAAATATTTACGATACTGAAAATGTTGTTTATACTATGATCAATGGTCGTTTGTACGATGCTGCTACAATGAACGAAATCGGCAACTATGATCGTAAGCGAACGGATTTTTACTGGGAGATGGAAGGCAGCGGAAATGCTTATCCGTTTTATCAACAGACGGGGAGTTTTATGCGTCCGCAATGCAAGTGCAGGCAGTAAGGAGGAAAGAGGAAAGTATGAAAGTGGGTAGTGCCCACGTTACGACGTAGGCGCAGTTTATGCTACGACGTAGGCACAGCCTACGCCGAACGGGGGAAAGTATGAAAGTGGAAAGTGCCGCTACGACTTAGGCACAGCCTAGGCCGAACGGGGGGAAACCAACAATTAAAATAATTATGCAAATATTGATTTATATTATTTGTTTTTTTTTAGTGATGACTCATTCAGTTGATAGTCTTTCTCAAACGAACAAATACGACACAATTAATGACATTAGGCTTTCTTTGAATGAACAATTTTATTCGTTGTTTCCTGGAAAATACCCAATGAATAATAAAATTATTATTGGATATGCAGGTGTAAATGATAGTATTTCTATTTACATTGAAGAAAAATTAGTTTACTCTGGAGTTACAAAATATGACTTTGTAGATGGACGTGGCAGAGAAATATGTCGATTTGATCGACCTAAAAAAAATCAGATTAATCTAACTGTTGAGTTTCACAGGGGGCAAAAAATTGTTCCGAAAAAAATTCCAATAAATAAATATAACTCAATTTTAATTCATAATCAATTGCTCTATAATACAAGAGAACTAATGGAGTTTAGCAAATACGTTCAATTCTTTCTTTACAAAGAAAGAAGTAGGTTTTACTAATTTATCCTGTTAAGTTAAGGCTGTGCCTTTCATCGGGTACATCCGCCAAATTCGTTTGGCAGAAATAGAACTAAAAAAGCCATGTGGTATAATAGCGCCACATGGCTTTCCCCTGTGCGCCACAAGGAACAAAAACTACCAGTTATACTTTGGATAACTATGGTCGTTTGTAGATAGTGGCTTTGATTTGGAAGATCAAAATTGTGGCCAGTTCCGGGCAATAAAATTGAACGATACAGATTCTATTCAGCAATTCATTCAAACGACATTGAATGAAAAGCA
>CAZHZT010000184.1:0-7828 GCA_964537285.1 uncultured Saprospiraceae bacterium
GTCTAATTTCTTTGAATCTTTATATGATAAAAAGTTATCTTGATGCGTATGCGCTACGCGGCGATATTTTCTTTTGAGGGAAACCGAAAGGGCTATTTTGCGAAGCAAAATAGCCCTTTCGGTTTCCCTCTCAAAGGGATTTTGCGCCGTAGGCGCAATTATTTTTTAAAGGAGCAAAGAACTATCTATGGCTCCCTATTTTATAATTTTTCTTGCAATTAAAACAAGCTCTCGATAACCTTCTCCTCTGTAATGCCTTCTGCTTCAGCTTTATAGTTTCTCACTATACGATGGCGAAGTACATATTTGGCAATAGCTTGTACATCTTCAATGTCCGGGGAGTATTTCCCGTTAATGGCGGCATTACATTTAGCTCCAAGCACTAAATACTGGGAAGCACGTGGGCCAGCTCCCCAGGAAATGTATTCATTAACTTTATCCGTAGCCTTTGCGGTAGAAGGGCGCGTCTTAGAAGCAAGAGAAACTGCGTATTCCAGAACATTATCAGCGATAGGGATTTTCCGGATCAGTTTTTGGAAAACTAAAATATCATTCCCGGAAAGAATATGTTTCAAATCATAATTCTGCACTGTTGTAGTCCCTTTTACCACATCGATTTCTTCTTCGTATGTAGGATAGTCCAAAGGAATATTGAACATAAAGCGGTCAAGCTGAGCTTCCGGAAGTGGGTATGTACCTTCCTGTTCAATGGGGTTTTGTGTAGCCAATACAAAAAACGGATTCGGGAGGTTGTGTTTGTGACCACTTACCGTAACCGACCTTTCCTGCATAGCTTCCAGCAAAGCCGCCTGAGTTTTAGGAGGTGTACGGTTGATCTCATCCGCCAGAACAATATTGGAAAACAAGGGGCCGCGGTTAAATTTGAAATGGCGATCTTCATCTAAAATTTCCGACCCTGTGATGTCAGAAGGCATCAAGTCGGGGGTAAATTGTATCCGTTTGAAGTCAAGATCAAGCACTTCTGCGATGGTACTTACCAGTAGGGTTTTCGCCAAACCAGGTACACCCACCAGCAAACTGTGGCCATTGCTAAATAGAGAGATTATTACTGCTTTTACTACGTCATGTTGTCCAACAATCACCTTGCCAATCTCATCGCGTAGGTTTTTAAACGATTGTGCCAGTGCATCTACTGCTTCTACATCGGTCTTGTAAGTCGTTTCTGCCATAATACCTTAGGAGCTTTGTATGGTTATATAGTTTTTTCTACTTAAAAAAATAAGAAATTCACGGAATTGTGCGACCAATGGGATGATTATTATTTTGCGCTGAATAAAGGCGGTAAAGCTGCGCTTAGCCCTTGCTAAGTAAGGCTTTGAGCAACAAATAGTCAGTGCAAAAGAGCATCATCTGGTTATTTCGTTTAATTTCGTGAATTTTTTAAGATCACAAATGTATAAAATAAAACGGATGTGTAACGTTGCGAATGCATTCTTTGTTGTAAATTGGGCAACAATCTTAATTTTAAAATCGTCCCATTACCATGAAATTTCTTAAAGTGCTTTTAGCTATTCTTACAGTTCTGATTATTGCTTATTTCCTGGGCCCAAAGCCTAAAGCTCCAATTTTGGAAGTTTCTGCTAAAGCGGCCCTTCCGGGCAACATCGAATTGGTTGCTCTGGAAAAATTAATTAATCAAAATGAAAATAATATCCCAAACATCAAGCCAGGCAACGCCTCTCAAATTGTTTGGGCGGACTCCGTGCCTCAAGTGACAGAATACAGCGTTGTTTATCTGCATGGTTTTTCAGCATCTCCGATGGAAGGTGATCCCGTTCATAAAGACTTTGCCAGGGCTTTTGGGTGCAATCTTTACATCCCGCGTTTGCATGCTCATGGGCTGGAATCTCCAGAGCCTTTCCTGGACTATAATAATGACAGTTTGCTTCTTTCAGCAGCGGAAGCTCTTGAAGTGGGGCGTAGAATAGGTGAAAAAGTTATTTTGATGGGAACCTCTAACGGAGGTACTTTGTCTTTGATCCTTGCGTCCCAAAATCCAGATATTGCAGCAGTCATTGCGTATTCACCCAACATTGAAATTAATAACTCTAAGGCATGGCTCCTTACAAAGCCCTGGGGCCTTCAAATGGCTCGCATAGTTCAAGGGAACAAATACAAGGAAGATGAAGAGTCAGAAACCTTTCAAAAATATTGGTATACCAAGTACCGCCTCGAAGCTGTAGTCAGGCTCCAGAGTCTCGTTGAAAATACCATGATACCTGAAACTTTTCAAAAGGTAAAACAACCCTTTTTTATGGGCTATTACTACAAAAATGAAGTGCAACAAGACTCAACCGTGAGGGTTGATGCTATGCTCCGAATGTTCGATCAATTGGGTACGCCTCCTGAAAAAAAGCGAAAAGTAGCCTTCCCGGAAGCAGGTGCCCATGTTATATGTTCTGATATTACTTCCAATGATGTTGAAGGGGTGCGCAGAGAAACGATTAAGTTTGCGCAAGAGATTTTAGGATTAAAGCCTGTTTTGCAATAACAACTATTTCAGCATAAAGTCTAATATATTGAGGAACATTTTTATGCTTTATGGGTTTAACCTGTCGATTTCTTAAAGGCTTTGCAGGCCGGCAATTCACGTTTTGGAAATCCAAAACTAAATTTACGCCGCTTCGCGAGGATACTTTCTATTGAGGGAGGCTGAAAGGGCAATTTTGCGAAGCAAAATTGCCCTTTCAGCCTCCCTCTCAAAAGAAATTTCGCGCCGTAGGCGCGTTTATTTTTCAAAGCGAGAATCGCTGTCTTAAATGAAGAAAATTTTAAATAATTCTTTGCTATCTTTGTAGGATAGTAATGCTCTAAGGATTAAGAGAGTTAATATCATATTTATGTTTGACGATAGACCTGTAACAGAGTGGTTGCCTATTACCAAAAAAGAGGTGGAAATGCGTGGCTGGGATGAGCTGGATGTCATCCTGATATCAGGAGATTCCTATGTTGATCATCCGGCATTTGGTTCAGCGGTCATTGGCAGAATTTTAGAGAGTGAAGGTTTGAGGGTTGCCCTTGTGCCACAGCCAAACTGGCAAGATGACCTGAGAGATTTCAAAAAACTTGGTACGCCCAAGCTGTTTTTTGGGGTAACTTCCGGTTGCATGGATTCTATGGTCAACCATTATACGGCTTCCAAACGCAAGCGCTCTACGGATGCCTATACCGCAGGAGGAATGGCTGGTTTCCGCCCTGATTATGCGGCTACCGTTTACACTAAAATCCTTAAAGAACTCTTCCCCGAAGTTCCTGTAGTGATTGGAGGGATCGAGGCATCCCTCAGAAGAGTAACGCATTACGATTACTGGAGTGATCAATTATTTCCTTCTATTTTGAAAGACTCAGGGGCGGATTTGCTGGTGTACGGTATGGGAGAAATGCCTCTTCGGGAACTCATCCGCTTACTTGAAAGAGGGGTACCTTTTCATTCTATAACGACCATCCCTCAAACATCTATAATCAGAGATGCAGATGAAGCTCTTCCTGTAAACAAAAAGTGGGAAGATATTTGGTTAAATAGCCATGAAAAGTGCATGCGCGATAAAGTTGCCTTTGCCAGCAACTTTAAGATTGTCGAGCAGGAATCTAATAAGGTAAATGCCCGGCGTATTTTGCAAAAAGCAGGGGACAAAATAGTCATTATTAACCCTCCCTATCCTCCAATGACAGAAGATCAAATCGATACTTCGTTTGATTTGCCTTATACCAGGATGCCTCACCCGAAATATAAGAAAAGAGGCTCTGTGCCAGCTTATGAGATGATCCGTTTTTCCATTAATATGCACCGTGGATGCTTTGGAGGATGCAGCTTTTGTACCATTTCCGCTCACCAAGGTAAATTCATTGCCAGCCGTTCGGAAGAATCTATAATGAAGGAGGTAGAGCAAGTCACTAAGATGCCTGATTTCAAAGGCTACATCAGTGACTTGGGAGGGCCATCGGCTAATATGTACCGCATGAAGGGCAAAGTTCAGGAAATCTGTGACCGTTGTGTAGCTCCTTCCTGTATTCACCCTGTGGTGTGCAGCAATCTGGATACAAGCCACAAGCCACTCACTGAACTATATAAAAAGGTGGATCAACATCCGGAGGTGAAAAAAGCCTTTGTAGGAAGCGGTATCCGCTACGACCTCCTCGTCGATAGTTATAATAAGAATAATGATGGAAGCTTGGATGAGTACATGGAGCAGGTCGTATCCCGCCATGTTTGCGGCCGCCTGAAAGTAGCCCCGGAGCATACATCTGATGATACTTTGCGTGTAATGCGGAAGCCTTCTTTTAAGCACTTTCATGCATTCAAGAAAAAGTACGACTTCTATAATAAAAAACACGGTCTGAACCAGCCTCTGATCCCTTATTTCATTTCAAGTCATCCTGGTTCCAAGATGGAAGATATGGCTAATTTGGCGGCTGAGACCAAAGATATGGGCTTCAAGTTGGAGCAGGTGCAGGATTTTACCCCTACTCCCATGACTGTCGCTACGGTTATTTATTATACTGGCGTACACCCTTATACATTGAAACCCGTCTATACGGCTAAGAGCAAAAAGGATAAAAAGAATCAGCACTTATTCTTTTTCTGGTATAAAAAAGAAAATTATAAGATTATCAGAGACAAGCTGACCCAATTAGGCCGGGAGGATCTGATCGAAAAGCTAATTGCAGATAAGAAAAAACATCATAAGCGCGAAGTACTAAAGGGAAGGCAGATGAAGAAAAGGAAAGGGAATCCTAAGCGGTTTAGAAAGGCTTAAGAAGGTTACATAAAAAAGAGCGGCCTGCTTATTGATTCTTTCCTAGGAAAAAATCAATAAACAGGCCGCTCTTTTTTATATAAGGGATTAGGCAATTAATAAGCTACCCAAATTTTGCGAAGTAATTTTTTTCTCAGGCTAGGCGGAAAACGTAGGCATAACTTGTCCCGAATGCCTTCGGGACCCAAAGGTACGGCGAGGCTTTCCAACACAGCCTGAGGAAAAAAGGACAAGTAAAATGGGTAGGGTATTATTTTCCTGATCCCTAAATTCCTTACGGATTGTAAAAGGAATCGTTTCCTTTTACAAAGGCAAGTTCAATTTATCTGCCAGGAACTTGTGGTAGATCCATAAAACAAGGAAAGCACCTAAAGTAGAAAGAACCAAATTGCCGATAATACCTCTTCCGAAGATCCAGGTTAAGCCGATCAATCCTCCGAGTCTATAACCTACCCACGCACCAAGAATTCCGATAATAATAGAAGAAACCCAACCTCCTCTTTCTTCCTGAGGAGTAAGCATTTTTGCCAGAGCGCCTGCTACGAGGCCGATTAGTAACCAATAAGTTAATGACATGATTGTTCGATTTTGTTTTGAAAAAATATACGTTCTTTGACAAATTGTGTGGAACTTCAAAATGATAAGCCTTGAATGCTCTTGTGGCTGAAAGGATTATCATTTTGAAGTTCCATTTTTTCACAATTTATGTCAAAGAACTAAAATATATACTGTTTTGAGACGAAAAATTTAGAAAAGGGTACAATGTCAATTGATTATTCCAATTGCCCGGACCGGCGATCCATCCGCTTTCTCAATTTTCAAGGGCAAACAGGAAAGCGTAAAGCCTCTTTCTGGCAGTTCTTCCAGGTTGGCCATATTTTCAATGATGAGAATTTCCTTTGCCAAGACAATATTATGGTTGGGCAAATCTTTGCTATCTACTTTATCGATAGAGATGGTATCCATTCCAATACCTTTTAAAGGAAATTCGGCAAGCCAGGAGGCAGCTTCTTTGCTGAGCGTAGGGAAATCTCCACAATAGTCTTCGTTTTTCCATTTCGATCCCCAGCCAGTATGTAGAATAACAAAATCTGTTTCTCTTAGGTAAGGCTCGTAAGGCTTCACAACATCCAGAGAAATGGTGTTGGTTGGAAGTTGTCGGCAATCGATTTTAAGGGCAGGACCAATAAATTTTTCCGGTCCGAATTGATCGAGGGTTTTGCTGCCGTCAATGATGTGGTAAGGCGCATCGATATGCGTACCATGGTGAGAAGATATCGTTATGTGATACTCCGCAAAGCCACTTTCTAATACGGTATTAGCCCTTTTGAATTCAGGCGTAATAGCTCCCGGAAAAATGCTTATTTCCGAATTAAGGGTATGGGATAAATCGATTACTTTCATGCTAGCGAATATACGAAAAAGCGTTCACATCTAAAAAGAAAAGAGGCCGTCTCATAAATATGTTCTGACTTGGAGGAAAATTTTTTTTTTAAGGGCTGTTCCTTTTTTGAAATTTTTACTAAAAATTTCAAAAAAGGAACAGCCCTCAAAAGAAAATACTCCTATCAAGCCACACGAATTATTTATGAGACGGCCTCTTTTCTTTTTAGACGTGGACGCTAAGTTAAAATCTATGCTTGTGGCATTAAAATGATTTTCTCAGTAACCATTTTGTCCCCTTGTTGTACTTGTACGAAAAGAGTACCGGGAGCCGCCTTAAGGTCAATTTTCTTGTTATAAGTTCCGTCAAAGTTGTTGATGTTTTCTTTGTAAATTTCTTTACCATTAGAATCGATCACTCTGATTGTTGTAGGAACAGAGTCGCCGTTGAAACGCAGGAAGAACTTACCGTAAGTTGGGTTAGGGAAGATGTTCCAGTTGCTTAGCTCAAGTAATCCGTTACCGTTTGGAGCAGGTGCATCTTCTCTGTCTTTTCTTTCTTCAACGGGTAGAGGTGGATCAGTAGTATTGTCATTTTCAGTTGGAGATTCGTTAATGATCTGAGGCACGCTTTCGATCACTTCAGGCTTTGTTTCATCGCAAGACTTGAAGCGAGCCTTTACATCTTTTTTGCTGGATTCTCTTAGAATGGTGAGTGTAAACTCGTCACCAGGGTTGTGTTTATTTCTTTCGCGAAGCAACTGATCAAATGAATTGGTTTCAACGCCATCCAATTTAAGGATGATGTCACCGCGCTCAAGTTCAGATGCATCCGCTGGAGTATCATCAATGATGCTTGTGATGCGTGTACCTTTACCGTCAGGTCCTTGGCCGGAAAGGGTAACCCCAATAAAAACCTTACAAGGATCACGTCTTGAGCTTCCTTTTTCAGTTAAGGTAGCAACAGTTTGCATAAGCTGGCCATCGCGTTCAAAACGGATCACAACATTTTCATTAGGTTCGAATTTAGCCAAAACACCGCTTAGTTCGCTACTATTTTTCATTTCGTTACCATCGATAGATTTGATGATATCCCCTTTTTCAAGCCCTGCTGCTTTTGCGCCAGAGTCATCTACTACCCCGGTAACCAAAACGCCTGTAGTGTTTTTGGGTGTGCCAGGGTAGATGCCCAAGAATGTTTTTGGAGCGCAGCTACCAATCATAGTGTTGTAGTCAAAGTCGAAATCAAACTCAAAGTTGCTGTGGTCAAGGCTTTCCATCTCTTTTTCCAGAGATTTCATTTCTTGCTCCAGTTTCTTCATTTCCTGTTCCAGTTTTTTCATTTCCGCTTCGAAGGAGCTATTGTCCTGTTGTGCCCAGCTAAGGGAAGGCATGGCGAGAGCTGCAATTAGTAAGGCTGCTGTAAAAAATCCAAGGGTAGTTATTTTTTTCATACCGAGGGTGTTTTTATTTTAGATGATCAATATTTGTGCTAGAAAGACAAGCTGATTAGCTGGATGTTGCACTTCTTAACTTTTTCTTAACTTTTTATTTTGAAAATCTTGCTTACCCCGAAAATTCATATTTTATAAGTTGATTTTTTCAAAATACGTTTTTAAAACCATACAAAAAAAATTAAGAGCAGTTCTTTGAAAATTGGAAGGAAA
>CAZHZT010000185.1:0-7637 GCA_964537285.1 uncultured Saprospiraceae bacterium
ACTTATTTTATTGGAAACCGGACAGCATTAACCGCGACAGCGGTTTTAGTTCAACGGTCCGCGCATGCGCAGCCCAGCCTTTACAAACTTTTTCTCGAAGCTTTAACGTGGCGTAATTTAGGACTTTTCAACCGAAGAATCAACGTCATGGCTGGGTTGACGTATGCGCATTGTTGGGCGAATTTTATATCTTTTGAAAAGAGATAAACAGCATTAAATTATTGAATCCACCTGACAAATTGCTAGTTTATTTATAATTATTAAGCATTAAGCCAAATTTATCTTAATGTTTATTGATCGAAATTGATAGTATCAACAAAAATCATATATTCCACCCGCTTACATCCACTTTTCTTTTTTCTTTGAGGACAGAGAGTTCTTTTTGTCGGGCATTTTCAAGATTTACAGCCAACGTTTTATAACGAAGGCTTTCGTCTTCTTGCCATGCCTTAATCTGATTCTGGAAGGCCTCGTGCAATCTCTGGACATTAGCTAATACTTTACCAAGAAATTCAATTATTTCGTCTTTAGCTTTAGGTGTTTTCATACTAGCTTCAACCCAATTGGTTAAGTACTTCACTAATAAATCTTCCATAGTTCTGCTTTCTTTCGTTTGTAATAAAGGAAAGATATCGGTAACCTGAATTAAGAGATCAACAAGTATGTTGCTCGCTTTCTCGCCGTATGAGATTACAAGCACCATGTAGTGCCAATCTTGATATTGCTTTTCTTGTTCGTTATAAAAACTAACTTGACGATCAAGTTGATCTAAAACGCCGCCGTTGGGAATCAACATTTTTACGAAAAGAATTTTCAACGTAGTATTCTCCTTTTCTAACCATTTTTTCCATTCCGTAATTACGGATAAAGGCTCTAACATTATACAAAGGGCGGAAATTGAATAGGAAATAGCTCTGAAAATTTGCTCATGATTTTCTAGTTCTTTGACTTTTTGTTGAAGTTCACTAGTCTGTCCAATGAGCTCCTCTAGTTCCTTCAGTCTTATACTTGTAAATATTTGTAGTTTATTAAAATTCCAAGACTGTCGAGCTTGCAACGAGCTAATTTCTTCATAGGGAGGTGCAATTTTTTTCTCAACAATAATTCCGATTCTTTCTAATGCATAATCCAATTGATATAGACCAATTTGCTTGAACGCAGCTACACTAGTCCAAATCTGTTCGTAACTTCCACTAAGGCTGTACTTTTCAAGCAACTGTTCGCAACGTTCTATGTAGCTTTTTTTTCCACTCGCATGAATACCCTGGAACAGATATCCTACCATTACCCGGTGTCGCTCATCGTCCGAGTTACTCCAAGTAGATATCCAGCTTAAAGCCTGCCCAGGATCGATTTCACCTAATCGCCCTAGAATTCTCGCTGAATTTGCAGCCTGGAATTTTTCGTCTATTAGATTAAGTAAGAACGGAATTGTATTTACTACACTAAGGCTAAGATTTAAAAGCAATGATTGCCAGATTTCTTCAGCAATATGATCTTCTTTGAACCCTATGTATAGTTTTCCGTCTTCAGGATTTCTGTTTTTTTGAGCTTTGCACCTGATAAATAAATTTTCTTCACTCGCTATACTTTGCCACTCCTTAACTTCTCTTTTTACTCTCTGTTCCGATCTTAAAAATTCTTCAAGCCTTTTCCTGAACAATTCAAATTCAATTATACTTATTCCAAAGTCCCCGGCATAAGGGGTGTTATGTAATAGGCCCAGACTAAGCGTAAAGCTCCATAATTTCAAATCTTTTCCAAGTTCATCAATTAGCCATACATTCAGGTCTCTTGATTTCCTAATAAGGTCTTTTATGTCTTCATACGTAGGTATCCAGCTAGGATCATTAATAAACTGAGATGCTAACTGATCAGTAAATGAGGTTATATCTACAAAAAAACGTAATCCTTCCAATACTAATAACGACTCCCTATTATCCTCATTTACCATTTTTTTTGCAAATTCAACCTGAGAGGTGGATAGTTTATTTGCATCTAAAATGTCCGTCACTTTGAGGTTAAAAAAAGCTCTGCGTTGTTCAATTGAAGGGTAAGGAGCCTCAATGTGAAAAGGAGACGATATGATCTTCTTATCAATTACCGTCAGTTCTCCTTCTATGATCAGAATAATAAAGGTCTTATTCCCTTTTATTTGTTGTACGAATTTTTTGCTATACCCCAGACTATCTCTTTGAACGAGATCATCTATCAATTCAGTAAAATCGAAATTCTGTTTTCTAAGAGGATTATTAAAAACAAGAACAGCTTCTCCAAAACTCTCTTTTGCTGAACCAATATCACTTTGAAAATTAATCCGTACTTGCTTCCCTATAGATTCAGAATACATTGTTTCTTTAGTCACACCTTTCTTTCTGACTTCTTCTCCAATTAAAATCCCTAATTGAGTAAGAGGTAATTTGTTATGGCCAGAAATAATAATAATACCTTCGGCTAAAAGCTTTTCATAAGCTTCTTCAATAAAAGCTGAATCTTCCAGGTGTTTTTTTAAATCAAGAAGTTCTTTTTCGTCATCAGTTTCTATTGTTCTAAGAATATTTTTCGAAAAGCGAATACTCGAACTACTTATCTCTTCTAAAAAAGCATTGCGAATATTATTCTCGTTGATGTTGATCGTTTGATTAATACTCTGTGCAAAGTTTTGAACTCCGTCTTGTATTTTCTCAACGTTTACAGTGCTGGTATATGTAGTTTTTTCGCCTTCATCTATATTATTACTTTCTTTTTTAGCTGATGTATCATTAGTATTTTCCACAGGTATTTTTTCCTCCGAGGCTTTCTCACTTGGCGTGGATTTTAGCGGATTTCCTGGTGTCTCTTCTTGTCCTCTATTTTCCATTATTATATGATATTATTTTGCTCAATACGTGTTTTAACCTCTGTCCATTTTGACTGTAAAAAATCTTGAAGGTCAACTGGAAGTTCTACGCCATTGAGCAATGCAGCATACGATGTTAAGTCTTCCTGAGGCTCGTCAAGCAATTTCCCTGCAACCATATGAAAGAGCGCTCCAAGAACTCTTTTCTGGCTGTTAACATCAAGGTTAGCTATTTTTATTTGGGTAATTACGTCTTGTAAGAAGGATAAAGAACTACTCCCAGCTCCAAGTAAAGGAGAGCTTGTGGGTGCCCCAGCACTTAGTTGTCCTCCTGTTGTCCCAGCATGAATTTCTTGTTGAATTTCACGTGCTCCAGCTAGTATTTTCTTTACATCATCAATAGAACGACTCCCTTCTGCTAGGTTGGAACCAGCACGATCAATGAAAATGGAAGCCGTTTTAGCCAACTGATCCTTGATCTGTTCTGCTCTCTGGAAATCATTATTTAAAATCGCTTTTTGTTGCTCATTGGCGGTTACGTGCAAGTCTTTATCTGTATCTGAATCGGAAATCAGCTTTGCGGCTTCGTTTTCATCTCTAGTGATTTCGACTTTTAGGTCTTTCTCATTAATGAGAACATCAAAGTTTATTTCATTTAATCTAAGTCCATAGTTTTTACCATGATCTCCTATTCTATCAAACATAGGAACAACATCGTTCCGACCAGTTGTAATAACAGTCTCAAGCGCACTAGCTTTCAGTTTTTGGAATCTGTTTGGGTTTCGAATTTCCTCCCAATTAGCAGTTCTTAGAAAACCACCAATCACTTTCCCCGCTTCTTCTTTGAGTCGCTCAACAGGATCTCTACGAAGTTGCCGTACAATGGTCAAAGGGTCATCTACTCCGTAGATTAGATTTATATTGACAAAGAACTGATGAACACCGTCAGCATGAGCTACTGCTTTTTTAAATTTTATCTCATGCCTGTTATCAGTAGTGATTGCAAATACTTCTTCAGGTTCATTCTTCTTGAAAGATAACCACCCCTTCTTTTCAGGCAGCTGTCCTTCTGGATAGAAATTGAATTTTTTATCCTGTTTTACCACTAGATCATAACCGTCTTCCAGGGTTATTTCTCCACTTTTTTTGATTACGACCTTTTCTGATTCAGTTAAGTTTGGCATAGAAACAAATTTTATTTTAGCTGTGCTTGATCAAGTTTTTCCTCTGTTATTTTTAGAGAACCTACAAAAGATTCCATCCGCTGAGAAAGGATAAAGTTACTACCTCCTGCCCAACCATCTTTTGCGATGACAGCCGTTAGCATTTTTGATAGTTTTTCCTTAAAATCTTCGGAAGCGCTATTGTAGAGGTCCCGAAAAGTTTTACGCTTACCAAGTAGTATTTGTAAATCATCAAGGAGTTTCCTTACAAGTGAAGACTGACCATCCTCTAGAAGAGAGTGTAATACCATCTCAATTCTTCCTTCGATTTCAAGAGGAGGATCAGCATTTTTTTTGCTGTATGATTGAGACTCTGAACAGATTGTCTTTAGATCTTCAATAGTAGCCAGAATTTCGGGAAAGTCTTTGATCTCATGTTTCTCCTCTTTTAAGTCTTTCGTTTCTAAAGAACAGAAAGTAATTACAACTTTTGCTTGTTGATATTTCCCCTCTTTCATCAAGTTCTCTGATTCTGAGAGTGTATTTTCTAGAATTTTTATTGTTGGCATTCGATGAAGAGTACTAGCGTTTACCTCTGCCTTCAAAAGATTCAATAAACCTTTTGCTTGAGTGTATAATGTTATGACACCTAAACTTTCGTCGATTTCATGACGAACTTCTTTGGCCTTACTTACCAGTTCAATTACCGCTTTATAATTACCTTTTTGATTATTATTGTGGATAGCAAAAACAAGCTCTTGGTATTGCTCAAGTCGGGTTGCTTCAAAAGTTCGGAGTTGATATCTAAATGTTTCAAAATTATCAACATACGCCGTAAGTTTTTCTTCTACTCTTGAGAATACTCTCGCAAGCTCTTCTTTTTTTAGAAGGCCTATTCTATTCTTCCTGAGCGCATCTCTCAAAATATTTAACTTAGCCATGAGCGTTACTTTTCAGAGAAGAATATTTTTATTTCAATCCTTCGATTTTTATCCCTCTCGTTTTCATCAATAGGTCTATGAGGTCCGTATCCATTTGCAGAAAAAAGCTGTTCACTAATCTGTTTTTGTTGAGATAAGTGTTCTACTACAGAAATAGCCCTTGCTGTTGAAAGTTCCCAGTTGTTCCGTGGATAATACTCCTTATTCAAGGGGATATCATCTGTATGTCCCTCTACCTGGATTCTAAAAATATTGTTTTTAACTTGGGCTTCTTTGATAATAGGAGCTAGCTTATTCAAAATTCTTTTCCCTTTATCATTCAGTGCATAATTTCCAGTGGTAAAAAGGATTTTATCTGAAAATGTGACTTTAAGGTAATTCAAGTCAGCTTCACGAGCGATTTGGTTCTCCTTTATTTCATAATCAAAATTTTGATCAAAAACATTCACAAATGCTAGTCTTCTTGCATCAGCTAAAGCTTGATCAATACTTTCTCGGTTAAGTAAATCATCAAAAAAGCTAAAGAGGATAAAAACTATCAAGATGGAAGTAAGCATATCTACCATCAGGGGCCAAACCGATAACTGATTGTCGTTTTCCATAAGCGAGGTGTAATCAATCGTTTTGTTGAAAAATTATGATGAGAAAACACCCACTCCAAGAAACAATGCAATGATGGCTAGTAAAGCCGCAATAGCAATCATAAATACTCTTGCATTTGGAAGCCACTTACTTTGTTCTAAGATAAAATCGTGTTTCTTAAGATATCCATCATACTTCTCTGCTACCTGCTGAAAATCACCAAGAAGTTTTCTGTTTTCGTACTTGTCAATAATCTTCTCAAGATTGTCATTTACTGCTAAAACCTGAGATAAAACTCCTTGTAATTCTCCTGTTCCTCCCGTAGCTAAAACGCTTTTCACTGTATCTATTATAGAATCGAATTTCTCGTACAAACCATCAATATTTCCAAGCGTCTTACTGTTTTTATCAATGGTCTTATTTAGATTTTCGAAAGTCTCTCTAAGTTGCTCTTTGATCGCATTAATCACTTCTTCTTGCTCTAAGTCTGGGAAAGTATTAGGTAATAACTCCTTGACCGTAAATTGCTCAAAACTATCAAAGAAGGCAAGCTTTTTACTTCTTTGAAAAAAACTTAAGGCAGAAACGATGATCGTGCAAGTTAGACCTGCTAGTGTTGTTGTAAAGGCCGTACCAACACCTCTCATGATATTTTGTATACCAGCAAAAGACGCATACAAAGTCTCAGCATCAGGATCACTCCCTCCCATAGCAGAATCCATGGCTGTTAATTGCTGCGTCATCTCACCAACCATAAGTGTAAGTCCAATGAAAGTACCTAACATCCCCAGTAGCATTGATAAGCTCATGATATAAGTAGGTAATCTAGAAGAAACAAATTGTGCATCTTGTACCTCGCTCATTTGTTGCAGAACACCTATACTCACACGTGACTTTGTTGTTCTTAACTCCTGCAACACTCTTAGTCTTTCAAAAACAATTGTGTTTTGGGTAATGTGAGGCATTAGGTCATTTTCTATAGAGGCTTCATATACCGTAACAATATCTTCATCTTCATCCTTATTGTCTTCGACAAAGTCATTATCTAACTCATCATAATTGGTAGTTCTTTCTTTCCAATCGAATAAATTACTTTTAAGCTGTACAAGATTAGCTTGTTCTAAGGTAATACGACTACGGTGCTGTAGAAACATCCAAACGGAAGCACCAAGTAGAAATAAAATTATTAAAATGATAATATTTGCGATGGCTGTATTACCTAAAATATAGGTTTCAAACCATGGTTGGCTTTGTAATAAGAATAGGTTTGTTAGCATGGTGTTGAAGTTGGGAATTAGACAGAAAAGTTCACATCAGGGTTTTACCCGACTGGTTTGTTTTTATCTATTGAAATTTGTTGTTCTATTTTTTGGGCGTTATTGACAATACCTCCATTTACCGACCCTATGGAAATAGTAAACCCCGATGAGGTGTTATTGTCTTTTTCTCCTGATGAAAGGTTCGACGCTTTGTTTGTTAACAAGTTTTGTAGTTGTTGTTCTGTATGGATACCCTTTCTTTCAAGCATTTTGATCAACTCCCTTTTTAGCTCAAGTCCTGACAATCGAATCTTATTGATAGTTGGACTATCATAATCTATTTCGCCAGCGTTAAATTTTGAAATATGAGCTGAAAGACGACCTCGTTGTAAACATGTCTGATCTTCTAACACAAATTCATCTAGCTTTTTGAAAAGCTGTTCTAATTGATCGAAGGCGCGATGTAAATCATCACTAGCGATATCCTCTTCAATTTGATGTATGATAGATAAATTCATATTCCTAGCTTGGTTAACCACTAAAAAAGCAATATTGTAAAGATATTATAAACATTTATCAAAAAACTAAATTAGTGGACTTTTTTTTTGTGCAAAAAATGCACAGTGTGTTGCTTTTTAAATTTGCACCCGATAGGGTTTCGCCCAACATTTAAGAATTTTATCTGCCTCCCCAATCAAAAGCCTTTCCTCCCCATCCAAGCTTCCACTCAAATGATCTACTCGAAGCGACTCCTGTGGCAGATAAAATTTAGTTGAACAGAGCCGCCCCAAGCTCAAGCCGACCAGCCAAATATTATGGGAAAAGTATCGAAAGGTTTCTTCCTCTCCAAAAG